>JAKAOS010000135.1 GCA_021823165.1 Actinomycetes bacterium
CGATCTTCAACAGGTGCGATGGGGCAATGCCCGAGAGCTTGGCGAAAAAAAAGGCCGAGATCGCGGTGAGCACCCGCCCCTTGTCGGGGATGGGCCGATCCAAGATGACATCGAAGGCGGAGATTCTGTCGGAGGCCACCAGGAGCAGGCGGGAGTCGCCGGCGTCGTAGACGTCGCGGACCTTGCCTCTGTGAAGGAGGCGGGGAGCACCGCTCATTGAACGTCGCCCCCCGGGGCGACCCAATGAGCGTCGAGGTGGCTGAGGACGGCTCGGGAGCCCCCCGTCTCGGCGGTGCTCAACCACCGCCTCCCGAGACGGCGTGGCCGGCAATATCGTTGCGCCACTGAGCGCCGGGCCAGGCGTGTGCTGCCACGGCCTCATAGGCGCGCTCACGTGCTTGGGCGAGGTCGGACCCGGTCGCCACCACGTCCAGCACCCGGCCGCCGTTGGTCAGTAGGTTCCCCTCCTCGTCCATCCTGGAGCCGGCCTGGAGAATCGTGACGCCCGGGAACGGCTTTGGTGCCACCATCGGCTGGTTGCGCCTGGAACGCACCGGATAGCCTTCGGAGGCCAATACGACACAGACCGCTGCTTCGGGGCGGACTTGGGCGAAGGAACGCAGGTCTCCTTGGGCGGCTTCCATCAGCAAGCCGGTGAGGTCCCCACCCAGCCGGGGAAGCACCACCTGTGCCTCGGGGTCCCCGAAACGCACATTGAACTCCACGACCTTGGGTCCCTCCTCGGTGAGCATGCAGCCGGCATACAGCACTCCCCTGTAGTCGATCCCCTCCCTCTGGAGGGCAGCCAGGGTGGGCTCGATGCACCGCTCGACTATCTCCTCCTGCACCGCAGCTGTGACATCCGGCACCGGTGAAAAGGCTCCCATCCCTCCGGTGTTCGGCCCCCGGTCCCCGTCCTGCAGCCGTTTGGCATCACGGGCGGGAGGAAGGGGAACCGCTTTGCGGCCGTCGCAGAGCGCCAGCAGGGAGACCTCGGGGCCCGCCATTGCCTCTTCGATCACGACCACCCGCCCGGCCTCCCCGAAGGCACGACCGGCGAGTTTCGCCTCTACATCGGACTCCGCTTCCTCCAAGGCGTTGGTGACCAACACCCCCTTGCCCGCCGCAAGCCCGTCGGTCTTTATGACATATGGCGGCTTCAGGGAGGAGAGGAATGCCTTTGCCTGGATGGGATCGGAGAAGGAACGCCAGCGAGCGGTGGGGACATTTGCCCGATCCAGGATGGACTTCATCCAGACCTTGGATCCCTCCAGGCGGGCACCCTCTGCTCCGGGACCCAACACCAACTTCCCCGCCGCCCGGAGTTCATCGGCAAGGCCCCTGACGAGGTTTGCCTCGGGGCCTATGACAAACAGGTCGGCCTCCAGCGCCTCGGGGGAGATGCTGGACACCCTGATGCCCTCGGCTCCGGGAAAGGCGGCGATGCCCGAGTTCCCCGGGGCAACGATGACCTCGGCGGCAGATTCCTTGAGTGCGACGGCAAGGGCATGCTCTCTCCCGGCCTCCCCGACCACGCAGACCACGGGACCGTCTCGGCGGGTGCTCAACTTGCTCGGTCTCCCCTCAAGGACGCAGGCGGACGAACTGGTCCCGTGCGGGGCCAACCCCCACCAAAGTGATGGGGACGCCCACCGCTTCGGCCAGGAATGCTATGTAGTCCCTCGCCTTGGCCGGGAGATCCGACTCCGCCCGGGCGCCGCTCAGATCGGTCTGCCATCCGGGGAGTTCCTCGTAGACGGGGCGGACCTTGTGCAGGACGGATTGGTGGTAGGGGAGGTGGCGGTAGAGGGTGCCGTCCTCGGCCTCATATGCCAAACAAACCTTTACCGCATCCAACGCGTCGAGCACGTCAAGCTTGGTGAGCGCGATCTCCGAGAGGGAGTTGAGCCGCACCGCCTGGCGCAGCATCACCGCGTCGATCCAGCCCGGCCGGCGGCGGCGGCCGGTATTTGTTCCGAACTCCGCTCCCCGCTCGACAAGCTGATCCGCTATCTCGCCTTCGACCTCGGTCGGGAACGGCCCGGCCCCGACTCGGGTCACATAGGCCTTGGCGACTCCTATCACCCGGTCTATGTAGCGGGGACCGATTCCTGCACCGGTGCAGGCTCCCCCCGCGACGGGGTTCGAGGATGTCACAAAGGGATAGGTGCCGTGGTCCAGGTCCAAAAAGGTGGCTTGAGCCCCCTCCAGGAGGATGGACTCCCCCCGGTCCAATGCATCATGCACGAGCTGTACCGTGTCGTCGATGTAGGGGGCCAGCCGGGGTGCTAGTTCGTCCAGGTAACGGTGGGCCACCTCGGCGGCATTGATGGGGAGGCGGTTGTAGACCTTGGCAAGGACCGCGTTCTTCTCCTTCAAGACCACCTCGAGCTTCTGGCGGAAGATCTTGGGGTCCAACAGGTCCTGGACCCGCAACCCCACCCTGGAGGCCTTGTCTGCATATGCAGGGCCTATGCCCCGCTTGGTGGTGCCCAGCCGATTACGGCCCAAGAAGCGCTCGGTGAGACGGTCGATCTCCTGGTGCCACGGCATGACCAGGTGCGCATTTCCCGACACCCGCAGGCGGGAAACGTCCACGCCCCGGCCGGCAAGCATGTCCAGTTCGGCCATCAATACCGCCGGGTCGACCACGACACCGTTGCCGATGACGGGCGTCACGCCTTCGTAGAGGATCCCCGAGGGGACCAGCTGCAGGGCAAAGCTCTCTTCACCGACCACGATGGTGTGGCCGGCATTATGTCCACCCTGGTATCGGACAACGAAGGAAACCTGCGGGGAGAGCAGGTCGGTCAGCTTGCCCTTCCCCTCGTCGCCCCACTGTGTTCCGACGACGACGGTCGCTGGCACGTGAGCGGAGCATAGCTGGAATCCGATCTGCGGGCCGCGCCCAAGGGTCAATCCTTCGGAGTCAAGCCTTCGGATCCGATCCGCCCCTGTCGGAGGATGCCAGGGCGGCAGTGAACTGGGCATTCGGCACCGCCGGGCCCACCAGCCATCCCTGGCCCAGCCGATATCCTGCCGAGGCCATCACCTCCAGCTCGCCCCGGGTTTCTATTCCCTCTGCGACGACCTGGATCCCCAGCGCATCGGCCATTCCGAGCACCGAGGACACCATGGCAATCCTCGCCGGCCCTGCGGTGTCGATGCCGGAGACAAAACTCCGGTCGAGCTTGATTCCATTGATCGGGAGGCGTTCGAGGTAGCTGAGGGCGGAGTAGCCGGTGCCGAAGTCGTCGAGAGATAGCCGGACTCCCAGGCTCCTGATCCCCTCCAGCGTTCGTATCGCCCCAGCACCCCCCCTGAGCAACACCCCCTCGGTGAGCTCGACCACCAGTCGATTTGGTTCCAGGCCCGATTCGGACAGGACCGCTTCAAGATGGGACAGGAGGCCGGAGGAGGTTTCCAGCTCAGATGCCGAGACATTCACATGCACACCCAAGGGTCCGCCCGGTCCCTCTGGCCGACAAACCGCGTCCCTGCAGGCGGTGAGGAACACCGCCTGGTCAAGATCGCCCACGAGTCCGGCTCGTTCTGCCAGGGGGATGAACTTGTCGGGAGGGATGGCTCCCCGGTCGGGGTGGTGCCACCGCGACAGAGCCTCCGCTGCCACCGTGGTGCAATCGGAGAGGGAGAAGATCGGCTGATAGGCAACCTCCAGGGCGCCCGTCTCAAGAGCCCGGCGCAAATCCTCTGTGAGAGCGATTCGCTCGGCCATGTCCTGGCGGAACTTGCAGCTGAACACCACCGGCCGGGTCCGGCCTTGGTCCTTTGCCACCGAAATGGCCATATCGGCCTCCCTCAACAGCTCCTTTGCCCGGCCCATGGGGCTGGATGAGGGGGTTTGGCTGCAGGTGCCGGCGAGGCAGGCAGTAGAGGCAGTCAGGCCGACCGAAAACCGCAGGGTCCTGGTGGTCGACCCGACCTGCATTGCTCCGCTGATCCTTTGGACCAGGGCATCTCCCAGGGCTGGGGCATCCTTCAAGTCCGCCCCGTGCAAAAGCACGGCAAAATCATTCCCGCCGAGTCGAGCAACTATCCCTCTGTCACCCACCGCGGACCGCAAGCGAGTGGCTGCCTCTAGGAGTACTGCATCCCCGGAGCGTTCCCCGAGTGTGTCGTTCGTCGCCTTCATGTGTGCCACGTCCAAGGCGATCAGGACGAAGCTCTTCCCCCCTTTGACGGCCTCTGCAAGGTGCTCCAAGAAGCTGGCCCGGTTGGACAGCCCCGTCAGAGGATCGAAGAACGCCTGGCCAACCAGTTCCAACTCTGTGCGCTTACGCTGGGTGACATCCATGCCCACCAGCACCGCCCTGGTTGACTGCTGGTCAACGGGGCCCACCGGAGCGCAGGTGACAGATATATCCAGAGCGGTCCCGTCCCGCCGGAGACGCGTCACCTCGACCGGTCCGGTGCTCCTGCCCGCCATGGCGGCGGCGAGCATCTCGGCTAATCGCGGGCGGTCCTCAGGAACAACCGTGGGCAACGGCTCGCCAACAACACTCTCGGCTTGCCAGCCGAAGACCGATTCCGCGGCACGATTCCAAAAAGCCACCTTCCCATTCGGCTCGACCTCGGCCACGGGAACCGGCAGGTGCTGCAGGATCGCCTTGAGGCGGTTGCGGTCCTGGCTCAGTTGCTCTTGCAGCAGGACTCGGTCGGTGACGTCGAAGGTCTGGGTGAAGTAGCCAGATGGGTTGCCGTTGCAGTCGAACAGCAGGGTGCTTGCAAGCTCGGTATGCACCACGTTCCCATCTGGCCTCAGGTAGCGCTTGGTGAGGCGAATATCTCCTGCCCTGTCTTCCACAATCCCACCGACCGATGGAGACCCCCCACGGCCCAAGATGTAGTGGGCGGCGGCCCCGAGATCATCGGGGTGGGTCAGCTCCTGGAAACTGCGGCCGACGAGGTCCTCCGGCGGTCGGCCCAGCAGCTCGCACAGGGCTTTATTGACGCGCATCCAGCGCCCATCGAGGCTTACAAAAGCCATCGCGGTCCCCGACATCTCAAAGGCAGCATTGCCGTAGTGAGCCGTTGTGAGTTCCTCGCCCCGTTCGGGCGATGCGATGACTACGCCCTTTCTGCCCAGGCGCAACATCCGCCCTCCCTCCAACCAACACCAGTCGCTCTCTGGTGCATCGGGAACTCTTCTATGGATCTTTAGGCAATGTTAGCCCTTTTGTACGATTAGTTCTTGGCGGCGAAGGGCCGAGGAGACCAGGCCATGCTCCATAAGCGTCCACCTGCTGCGATACCGCAGAGCTCTGCCGTCGAAGTGACTTCTAGGTAAGCTCCGAGGGCGAGGCGTAGACACCCCCGCCCGCAAGGTTGAGCCTTTCCCCAGCTACACCGTACGCGCATTGGGCATGAGCCTTCAGCACCCAGGTCCGCATCTGGCACATCAGGC
>JAKAOS010000136.1 GCA_021823165.1 Actinomycetes bacterium
GGAGCGACACCACCAACACCACCAAGCCCGACCAGACCGATCAGAACGGGTCCGTCGCAGCCTGAGCCGGAAACTTCATCCACAACTCTTGACCATTGCTCAGGAGGCGAGGATCTCACCCATCTCCCTCACCAGGTCGATTCACTCGGCTGGGTCCATGACAACCAACTTCCTGGCGTGGGCTGTAGGGCGGCCTCTACATACTCGGTGGCAGATCTCACAAAACGGTCCCGGTGCTCAACGATGATCTGAGACACCGAAGGGTCTTTCAGGAGGGCCAAGAACTTCCCTCGATGCCCATTCAGGTCCGATCCAACTTCGGTTACCACCTTGCCTACAGGGATCTCTTGGCTGGTGGCCATTCGGTGACACGTGCCAGCTGTCTGTGAAGGTCCGGCTTTTGGTCCACAGATGAGACCCTGGCGTAGACGACCGTTCGCTTTGGTGTCTTGTCCGGCTCTGGTACATCTACCAGGATTAGCCCGCCAATCTTCTTGGCCGGCACCGGTAGTTTCCCATCCTGGAACCAGCGATAGGCGGTCATACGGGAGATCCCCTGTGACTCGCCACAGCATTGAAAGACAGCCCTTTGTATCCCACCGCCAGAACCCACTGCTAAAGCAAACTCGGGCCCGGCTGGCCGGAGGATACGGAGCGAGCTTCTCCGTCCTCCGGCCTCACCTGGGCTTTTCAGGCCGCAGTAGTGGGTGTCACCGTCACCACTCCAGGCCGGGCTAGGCGTAGGTCAGCCATGGCCTGGTCTGCCAGCCGCTTGTTATGCCTCATCACCTCTGCAGGCATCGAGAAAATCGATACCAACCACCAGATTCCAAGTCCTTCCAAAGTTATGAAGGCGACTAGGGCCTTAGGAAATTCTCCCTGGTAGAGATAGGAAATGGTGGGGCTGAATATCGACGTAAGCAGCCATGCCGCCAGCACGTTCTTGGGGTGCTTGTTGACATACAACTGCTTGAGAAGCGCTCCGTCATCGGCATTCGAAAGCGATGCGCACATGTTGTCTATGTACCTGTTGGCGGCTTTCGCCGGGCCTCTGAAGAACCACACCGCACCCAGTATCCATGCGATGACGAAAACAATCACTATGAACTTGACCATCGAGAGTCCTTTCCTTGGCGAGCAAGCACAGCTCGCGTATTACATGACATGTCCACAGTCCCTTGGACAGCAGAGACCGACACCAGAAGCACTGGCGTGACCTCATGGGTACAAAGTGTACATAGGAGCTGTGACACCGAAAAGGCAAAAGCGAGCAACTAGTGCTAAGAGGGCTACAACGAACACATAAGCCCTGATTAGATAGTCTCTTGGGTAGATCACCTGCGGCGAGATTTTCCGGCCCTCACCTGAGGCCACCCACAACCGGGGCGCACCGGGCATCGGCTGCGGCGCTGCCCGGCGGGCGCCAGCCGCTAGCGCCGGGATCATTGTTTTCCTGGCCGTCTAGCTCTTACCACCTCGATGCAGCTCTCTCGTCGCTGCGGTGGCACCTGCATGGCTGCCACGGCATCTGGTCAAAGCCGCGGAGCAGGGGATGGATATGGAGAACGCGATGTAGACCCCAAGCCTTACCTGGCCTGAAACTCTTGGACTTGGACTCCATGTGACAGCTAGCTACATGAACTCATGCTTGCAGGCGCGCCGAAAAGGCTCAGTCGACTGGCGAACAGGGTTGCCAAGACAGCAGTGCTGGCCCAATTAAGAGATGCCTCTGCTGTGGGCAGTATCGACTGGGAACTGCATCGGGTCGGCTTCGGCACCCCCTGGATGTGCCCGGTTGGCTCAGGTCGTGGCTCTGGGTCCCTTGGGGAATGCGTCGGCATAACCCAGCGGGCACCCCACAGCCGTCAGTGGCCCCTGCGGATCCACTCCTCAAGGTGGGGTGCCTCGGCGCCGATTGTGGTGTCCTCCCCGTGCCCGGTATGCACGACCGTTGCGGGGGGTAGGACGAGAAGGCGATCACGTATGGAACCGATAATGGTGCCAAAGTCGCTGAAGCTTCGACCCGTTGCACCGGGGCCGCCGCAGAACAGCGTGTCACCGCTGAACAAGTGGCCCTCTTGGGCCAAATGCAAACAGCACGAACCGGGCGTGTGTCCCGGGGTATGGATCACCTGCAGTTCCAAACCGCCGACCGAAAGGGTCGCAGCATCGGACAGGGCTGCATCAGGGGCATGGTTCGGATAGAGGTCATCCCACAACATCCGGTCTTCGGGATGCAGCAAGACCGGGGCACTCACAGCCGCCGAGAGTTCCGAAGCGGCATTGATGTGGTCACTGTGCCCATGGGTAAGGACGATTGCGACCACCTTGCGACCCCCTACGGCCGCCGCAATGGCCTCGGCGTCGTGTGCCGCATCGATCACGATCACCTCTTGGTCGTCGCCGACCAACCAGACGTTGTTGGTTACCTCCCACTCGCCGCCATCGAGACGGAAGACGCCATCGGTGCTGACCTGTTCGATCACAGGACCACCACGCTTCTCAGGACCTGGCCCTTTTCCATCTTGTGGAAGGCGTCCTCCACTCCTTCCAGGCCAATCCTCTCCGAAACAAACTGTTCCAGCGGCAGGCGGCCCTGGAGATAGAGGTCAACAAGGAGAGGGAAATCCCGGCTCGGCAGGCAGTCCCCATACCACGACGGCTTCAGCGACCCGCCCCTTCCGAAAAAGTCGATCATCGCTATGTCGGGAAAGCGCATATCTGGGGTGGGGACGCCCACCTGAACCACGGTCCCGGCAAGGTCTCTGGCAAAAAACGCCTGTTCCAGCACCTTGGGATTCCCGACGGCTTCGATGCAGACGTCTGCCCCAAAGCCGGCAGTAGCAGCCTGGATCCCGGCCACGGCATCCTCTTTCGATGCATTGACGGTGTGAGTGGCGCCGAACTTGGCCGCCAGTTCCAGCTTCGCCTCGTCGAGATCAACGGCGATAATGGTGGTCGCCCCTGCAAGGCGAGCTCCGGCTATTGCCGCATCGCCGACCCCGCCACAGCCGAAGACGGCAACCGAGTCCCCGGGCTGCACGTTGCCGGTGAGCATTGCGGCCCCGATCCCGGCCATCACCCCGCATCCCAACAGTCCAGCCACCGCAGGGTCGGCCATGTCAGAAACGGGCGTGCACTGCCCGGCGGCAACCAAGGTCTTTTCGGCAAATGCACCGATCCCCAGCGCCGGTGAGAGGGCCGTCCCGTCTGCCAGGCGCATCTTCTGGGTGGCATTGTGGGTTGCAAAGCAGTACTGGGGTTTTCCCTTGCGGCAGGCACGGCACTGCCCGCACACCGCTCGCCAGTTCAGCACGACGAAATCGCCAGGAGACAAGCCCGTGACTCCCTCGCCTACGGCAGCGACACGCCCCGCTGCTTCGTGGCCGAGCAGAAATGGGAAGTCGTCATTTATCCCGCCCTGGCGGTAGTGGAGGTCGGTGTGGCAGACACCACAAGCCTGCACGTCCACAAGGGCCTCACCCGGCCCGGGGTCGGGAACCGTGATGGTCTCGATGGTTACCGGTTCACCTTTGGCCTTAGCGACGACGCCTCGAACTTGATATGCCATATGCCGCCACTCTAGCGCTCTATTGGTTTATCCAGCTGCAACATTGTTCAATGAGCTGCAACATTGTCGGTCCTGGCTTCGGGTTGGGTTCACCTTTGGCATCGCAGTGTCCCCAAAGCTGGTTTTGCCGTTTACAAAGACACCCATCGGCCGGGGGGGATGCGCCCCCAATAACACGTCGCAGGCCGGTTCTTTTTGCATCGGACCATCCCGGCGGCCAACAACAGGGGCCTCGGGCCACAGCCAAGCGCCAGGTGCCTTTTGGGCCAGCAAATGGGGAGGGCCATCGCCAGGGACGACCTACCTCATGGCCGGTAGCGCTTCAATAAATGCCGCATCTACCGCATCAAATTAGGCATCCCGAAACCAAATGGTCTACGAACTACATCTTGAGGATCAAAAAAGCTCAGCGGCGCTCGTGTGCAGTTGTGCGCCACATCGCCCTGTTGTCGGATTATTCCCCAAGCCGTCTTGGCACCTGGCCCCTCAGCGCACCCACCCGGGCGCCTATACCAAGCACCCTCAGCAGCCCCTCGGAATCGACGTGGTCGAACTCTCCCACCCGTGCCATGGAGGAGTTCTCCTCCACATAAAGCGAGTGAGGGACATCCGAAGCCGAGACAAAGCCGACATGGCCTTTGTAGAGATCGACGGTCACGGTGCCGGTGGCAAGCCGGGCCACTCGTGAGGTCACAGACCGGGCCAGGTCAGAGGCCAAATCCTCCCCGTGGGCCTCATAGAGCTGTTCGCCCAAGAAACGGGAGGCAAAGCCAAAGATCTCCTTGGCCCGGGTATCCAAGAGAAGCTGCAGCAGATACTCATAAGCCTTGCCCAACATCTCCATTCCCGGAGCCTCATATATGCCCCGGGACTTGACTCCCACGAAGCGGTTTTCCACCAGGTGCAGCGCAATACCTACCGCATTGCGGCCTGCCACGGCGTTCGCCTCTGTCATCACCTCGTCGGCCGAGGAGAGTGCCCTGCCGCCGATTGCAACTGGGCGGCCGGCTTCGAATCGTATCTCAACCCGCTCGGGCACCTCGGGAGCGTCGGTCCGGTGGACTCCCATTCCAGGGGTGATAAAGGTCTCCGGCGTCAAAAGCGACTCCAACTCACCCGCCTCGTGGGTGAGGCCCAGCAGGTTGGCGTCGTTGGAGTAGAGGCTCCGGGGGGAGGGATCCACTGGGAGCCCGCGGGAGGAACAGTAGGAGAGCATCTCCTCCCGGCCACCGAAGGCCTCCACAAAGGCAGGGTCACGCCAGGGCGCATAGACCGAGATGGAGGGAGAGAGCATGTTGGTGATGAGCTGGAAGCGCACCTGATCGTTGCCACGACCCGTGGCGCCGTGGCTGAGGATGCCGATACCCCGGCGCAGCAGGTGGGGCAGCACCCCGCGCACCGTGACATATCGGCCAAGCGGGGTTGTGTTCCAATACCCACCCTCGTAGCAAGCCTGGGCCTGTATCGCCTCGATGCCGGCTTCGGCCATCTCCTCGCGCAGCGGGACGATCACGGCTTCGGCGGCCCCGGCTGCCTCCATGCGCCTGGCAACGGCTGCCAGGTCCGCCTCGTCGGGCTGGCCGAGATCCGCGGTAAAGCTGACGACGGTGACGCCGTTATCGCTGAGCCAGCGGGTGATCGTAATGCTGTCGAGGCCACCGGATGCCAAAAAGGCCACGGTCGAACCCTTGAGCTCCTCTATGTTCATCTGGCTCCTCGTAATAACGGTGGCCACAGAGGCGCTTTCCGGATGCAAAACCGAACGCCGCCTCTGAAGGACGCCATGCTCTGGGTAAGCGATCCTATGTGCCCATACCCGGTGGAACCGAAGCTCTTTGTGTACGAAT
>JAKAOS010000137.1 GCA_021823165.1 Actinomycetes bacterium
TCCGATCTCCTGCCAGCAAGTACCCCGAGGCTTTCTCGTCGGCGCCTGTTCGTCTTGGGTGGCTCACCGGCAGAAAGCCGGCGTTTGTCCTCGGCTTGGCGTTCCTCGAAGGGGTCTATGACTGCCATGTTGCGAACAACGAGTGCGCATCCGAGAAACAGCAGCAAAGGAACCAGCCCCATCTGAGGTTCCCCAGAAATAGTGGACACGGGTTACGCCACTTCCTGCCTGCAAGCCAAGGTTGGTTCATAACCGATGGGACTCTGGTCTCCGGCCTTGGCACAGCGGCGTTGGTGGTTGTAGAAGTTGATGTAGCGAGCAATGCCTGCCTTCAGGTTGGCAAAGCTGTGGCGGTAGAAGGACTGGTGTTTGAAAATGGACCAGAAGCTCTCCGCACTGGCGTGGTCGAACAGCTCCCGATGGCCCCCATGGAGCGCACCAGCCCAACACGCTCGCATAAGGCGATGACCCGGGCATCGTCGAACTGGTCGTGAGGCCGGTGTGGAAAATGGCCCCCCGGACAGGGCCCGAGCGGGCCTTTACGACCTGTCAAGGCCCTGTCTGTCAGGCTGACGGAGACACCGGCCTCGTGCAGGTCCCTGGTGAGATGGGGGGAGCCGTAGGTCCCACCTGAGGCCTTGTGTGAGGCGGCAACGGTGGGCTGTCCTTGGCCGTCAGGCCGATGACTGCGTCGGCGTTCGAGCATCCGTCGGCGCCCAGCGCGTCGGGCGCCGCCCGGGAGGTTGCCCTACTCAATGACGGACCATTGGGGCCACCTTCCCCAAGAAACGACGAGTCTCCTCGCCATTGGGAGATGACGATGAGCCGTAGTCACGCCGCGTTCCCATCTCGATGCTCGAGCCGCTCGGCGATCCAGACCTTGATGACCGATTGACGGGTCACGCCGAGGCGCTTGGCTTCTCGGTCGAGTTTTTCGATCATCCAGGAGGGGAAGTCCACATTCACCCGCCGTTGCTCCAGGCCGGGGCGGTGCGCAGCTGAAAGGTCCAGGGCTGACGTCACATCCTCGCCGGCATCGAAGCGCTCGTCGAACTCCTCAGTGCTCATCTTGCTCATAGATCCTTACCTCTTCGCTCCGTGAGCGTCGTACCGAGATGATCCGGACCCGCAGCTCACGGTAGGTGACCACCGCAGACCAGTGGTCCTCGCCGATGCGTGCAACAACGAGCCAGCGTGGCTCGCCCGCCGTACGCGCCGGTACCTCGACGCGATGCGGGTCCTCCCAGAGATCCTGGGCCTGCAGGAAGTCGATGCCGTGCTTGGCCCGGTTCGTCGCGCTCTTTCCAGGGTCGAACTCGAACTCCACAGCATCATGGTATAGAAACTATACCCCCCAGGTTGCGACGGGTTCTTCAGCTACCCGGCAGCGAAGGCCGTCGGGGTCGAAAAGGTCGGCCCGGCCGAAGTTATGCACGATCTCGGCCTTCGGCATGCCCGCCTTCGGGTCATGCTCGTTGTGGGCGAGGGCAAGGTAGGTGACCTCGATGCTGTGCACATTGCGCCGGTCTCTCGCAGGTTCGTGCTGTCTATGACACTGGGGTGCCTTCGCAGCCAGATCGACGATTCCACCGCCTGTCGTTGCCTACAGCCTCCGGCGCTTCCCGGGCCTTGTCGCCCGCCTCACCAGGCCTGATGCTCCGGGAGACCGGCGTATCTGCCTGCGAGCTCAGTAAGTCCGGTCGGTCCTCCATCTCCATTCTGATGGCCGTAGATCACATTCCAACTGGAGCAGTTTTGGCGGTGGTTGGCCCGGGCGCAACGGTCTGGAACTCCGACTTTTCCAAGCTCTGTAGACCACTTGGCTACCCCGCCCGCAACACCTGTCAGGTACCGGGAACCTCGGTCAGCTTCGAGCGCCTCGCCAAGCCGACCGAGACCCAGCGCCAGGCCTTCGAGCTGATCGACTTACCGACACCGCTCCACCTCATGTAGTCAGCATTAGGCCGCCGCGTCAGCGATGGTCCCAGTTCAACCAGGAGACCTGTCACTTATCAGACGTAACTTTGCTTTAGTCAGCCAAGCAACCGTGTATCTAGGCTTTTCGGCCTTTGCGCCCTCCACGCAAGCCAATGACCAGGGATGATGTCATTCCCGATTCCCAAAAATGCCTACGAGCTGCGGAACTTTGGCCTGGCTGCAGACCGCCTGTCAGACCGTCTCCACCGACGCCTTACGCTCTCGTGTCCCCCGAGTGCGTGGGTGATTAGAAAGTGAGCCTCGCCGATTGGAGGGTACCTCACTTGCAAGCGGAGGGGCCCCGAGGCGACGGGGTGACTCAGTCCTTTGGACCTGGAGCGTCGAGCAGGATTCGGGCCAGTTTCCTACCGACTTTCAGATACGGCTCCTGCCCGGAGGGTGACCGCTCCGCCACGATCTCGGCGACGGTCTTGGCGAGGTCTTCGATGGAAAGCACCGCGGGTTCCGCCTCCTCTGCAACCAGGCGGACGGCACCCTGTCCGGCCAGGCGGCGCAGGTCTCCGTTGCTTTTGGCAAAGCCCAATGCCCTTGCCGCCTCGGAAATGGACTGGTCCGCATCGGCCAGGACGGGAAGGTCCGAAACATCTGAGAAGCTGCGCTTGGAGAACCGGGCGGTGAAATCCGATCTGGCCTGCAGGGCCGCTTCGATGCCATGGAGGCCGGCGGTTATCTCGGCGGCCATCAGCTTCTTTGCATCCATTGGGTGGAGGTCACGGGACCTGATGCGCTCGCTCAGCAGGTCGAGTTCGGAGTCGTCCCACTCGCTCAGGGCCCTGAGGTAGGGCTCGACCAACTTGTCTGGGGCCGACATCATCTTGCCGAACACCTCGGTCGCCGAGGCGGTAAGTGGCACGTAGTTTCCCCGGCTCTTGCTCATCTTGGCCCCGGTGCCGTCGGTGCCCTCGACGAGGGGCGTAGCGGCGACCACCTCGGGCACCTGGTCTGAAATCTCCATGACCTTGCGGCACATCTGCATGTTGAGGAACTGATCGATGCCGCCCACCTCCAAGTCGGCCTTCACCTCGACCGAGTCCAGGGCCATGGCGACTGAATAGAGCAGCTCCGCCAGTGACAATCCATGACCGGCCTCCAGGCGCTTGCGGAAGTCATCGCGTTGGAGCGGCATCGAGAGAGGGATATGGGCGCAAATCTCGATCAGGCGGGGGAGCGTGGTGGTTCGCAGCCAGTCGCCGTTGTGGCGGAAGTGTGCTCTCGAAAAGTCGAATAGCGGGCTCACCTGGTTTTTGTAGGTGGCGAGGTTCTCTGCGATCTGCTGGTCGGTGAGCGCAGGCCGTTCGTCTGACCGGCCGGAGGGGTCGCCGATCTTGGCCGTGACGTCCCCGACGATGAAGACCACCTGGTGGCCCATCCGCTGGAATCGGCTCAGCAGAAGTATCGGGACGGCATGGCCGAGGTGGACTTCGTGCCCAGTGGGGTCTATGCCGAACTTGGCTATGAAGCGCTGCCCCTTTTTGATCCGGTGATCGATTCTCTCGGCGAGGGCCTCGACCGATGGCTGCAGGGCCTGGCAGCGAGAGGCGATCAGCGAGGCCTGTTCCGAAGGGGAGAGGTCGGACAGGTCCATCCGACGGCGTTCGTAGGACACAGCGAGCAACGCCTCGACTGCGGCATCGCTCGAGAGGTCGCTCCCGGAGATCAGGGCGCGAGCCTTTTGCAAAGATTCGTTGAGCTGGGTGATGACCCGGTCCTCCTGGCCTGAATCGGCTTCAGCCTAAATGGCCGGCCAGCCCCCGTGGCACCTCGGGGCGATCAGGGTTGGACGAAGGCGGAAAAGTCCCCGATCCTCTTGGCGAGATTCACGGCGTGGTCACCAAGGCGTTCGTAAAAGCGTGCCAGCAATGTCACCTGGGCAGCGGCTTTGGGAGCCATGGTCCCTGCCGCAACCTCGTCGTTCAGCCGGTCGTGGAGGATGTCGAGTTCCTCGTCGGCCTCGTCCAAGACCACGGAGCGGGACGACCGATCCCTATAGGCCTCCGCGACGGTCCGCCACATTTCCAGGCCGACCTCTGCCATGCGCTGGACGATGCCCCGGCTGGCGGGGCTCATTTCGCTTCCAAGGCCCAAGGCAGCTCGTTGTGCAATGTGTTCGGCCAAGTCCGCGCTCCGTTCCAGTTCCGGAAGCACGTGAAGTATGCCGACCAAGTAGCGCAGCTCGGCACCCTGGGCCCTGCCGGTTTCGAGCTGCTCCCACACCGAGGTCTCAAGAGAGGCCGAGAGGTCGTCTATGAGTTCGTCATTGGCGATGATCAGCTGTGCGGCCGCTCTGTCGCCCGAGAGGAGGGTGTCGGTGGCGCCTGCCAGCGCTTCGGAAACCAGGGCCATGAGGGAGGCGACCCCCCGTTCGATGCCGTAATGTTCGTCACCCTCCACGTGGGCACCTTACTATTTCGTTGCCCCCCGCCCCAGCGGGACCTCCCGACAATGGCGGACTACGGCGAATACGCCGGACAGAACCATGGCCAAGAGTCCCTGGTCATCGCACATCTCACTCAGGTGGCGGGAAGGCCTTGTCTGCATTGGGAGCTTCTTTCATTCTCAAGTTCGGGGCCGGGTATTCAAAGCCCCAACGACCGAAAAGAGCGTGAGCAAGGCCCCCTGGGCCTTGCTACCAAAGCGTGTCCGCCGGCATTTGGGTTTCGGGCCGCTGCAGCTCAGGCAGGTGGGCCCGGCTGGCACTGGGAGCCGAAGCCGGAGATGCCGGCAACCGTCCCGGCAGACATCATCCGGCCGAGCGCGCCGTTCTGTCCGTAGAGTTCCTGGTCCAAAAAGTCGGTCGTCACCGCATCGACGACCGAGGCATAGGAGTTCTGGGAGGTGTAGGGGGAGAGGTGGTCGGCCCCCGACAGGCAGAGAAGGTACTTCGGTTGCGGTGCCGGCAGGAAGAACGCGTTGGTGTAGGAGGGTGGATTGATGGTGTCCGCTGTGCCCTGTGTCGCCAGTAGAGGCGGGGATCCGGCTCCAAACCAGCTCCCGGTGCCCTGGAAGGGGTATTGGGCTCCGGAAAGCACCAGCACCGCCTTGACCCTGGAATCCTTGTAGGCACTGTCGTAACCGAGTGCAAGAGCGGTGTTGCCACCATCGGATTGTCCCGCCGCGGCTATCTCGGAGGAGTTGACCATCCCATACAGAACCGAGGAGGGTCGGGTCGCCGCGGAGAGCATTTCGCTTATGACAAAGGACATATCTCCGGGCTGGTTGGGCAGGTCGGCCTCCGTCGGCCCGCCTGGAGCCGAAGGGTTTGTGCGGGGAAACGTGATGCCGGCCACGACAAAGCCGGCCGCAGCCCAGTGTTGCAGGAGGCCGGCGTAGTTGGAGGGGACCTGAAGGTAGCCGGGGCCAAAGACCACCAAGGGATATGGGCCGCCG
>JAKAOS010000015.1 GCA_021823165.1 Actinomycetes bacterium
GTACCCCCACTTCTCGTACCGCCCCTCAGCGTCGTGCTCGCCACCAACGCCCGCCGGTACATCACCGGCCTGGTCGACTTCCGGGAGGGACGGACCGACGACTGGATCGGCCTCTTCGCCGACGCCACCGCCGCAGCCGCTGCAGCGGCCACCCGACTCCGGACCCAGATCGACACTTTGCTCGACGACCTGATCGATCGGGCAGGATCACCGCGGTCGGATTCCGTCGCCCGCAAAATCATCCGTAGTGTCCCAGCACAGCCGGTTGTCAGCGCCGACACCGCCGCAGCGTGCCACGGCGTCACCCCCACCGCTGCACGAGCTGCCCTCAACCGTCTCCAAGCAACCGGAGTATTAGTGCCGACCCGTGTCGGTCGCCGTCGGGACCGGGAATGGATCAGCGACGAACTGTTCCAGCTTCTCGATGCCTTCGAGCACGACCTCGGCCAATCTGGCGACGGCAACGCGGGCCGACCGGCTCCACCACCAACTCGTCCTCCCCGACAGCAGGGTTGACACCCGACGCTCCAACACCACCGCTCGGCGCGTAGGGGTTCAACTTGGTGTCGGAGGGGGGACTTGAACCCCCACGCCCTTTCGGGCACTAGCCCCTCAAGCTAGCGCGTCTACCTATTCCGCCACTCCGACTGGCTGGATGCAGCGACACGACTCTAGTGCCGATGCCGCCCCGCCCCCTCCACTACTGCAGGCGAATAGCCAGCGAAAGTGTGGTGAAGGTGAAGATCAAAGCAAAGAGGATGGTGGTGCGGTCCAAGTTGCGCTCGGCGACGGTGGATCCGGCAGCACTGCGGCCCATCGTGCCACCGAACATGTCCGACAGTCCCCCGCCGCGACCCGAGTGCAACAAGATGAGCAGAATCAACCCGAGGGAGACGATCACATGTATCGTCACCAACGCAATGGTCAACACCCTGGCACTCCCCTTCTTTGGTTCCTAGAGCAAAGCTGGGGCCAACCTAGTGGGTGGCTCTCAGCTCGCAACGGCGCTGACGATCTCTGCAAAGGCATCGGCATCCAGGCTTGCCCCGCCCACCAGCACCCCATCCACGTCCGCCAGGTCCATCAGTTCCTTGGCATTGGCTGGCTTGACCGAACCGCCATACTGCACGCGAAGGCTATTGGCGGCCGTCTCACCCGCTATGGATGCAACCTCCGTCCTCACCGCCGCACAGCCCTCCTGGGCATCTTCCGGGGTTGCGGTCCTGCCGGTTCCGATGGCCCAGATGGGTTCGTAGGCGATGACGCTGCCCGCGATCTCCTCGGGGCTCAGGCCTGCGAGGCTGCCTTTTACCTGGGAGGTGATGCGTTCGATGGAGCGGCCCTCTTCTCGTTCCGCCTCGGTCTCGCCCACGCAGATGATCGGGACCATGGAATGGTCCAAGATGGCCCGTGCCCGGCGGGCCACGGTCTCATCGGTGTCTCCGAAGAGCATCCGGCGTTCGGAGTGCCCTGCGATCACGTAGCGAACACCCAGCTTTTGCAACATTACCGGGCTGATCTCACCGGTGAAGGCTCCCGAGTCCTCCCAATAGCAGTGCTGCGCCCCCAATGCGATGGGGGGATCGTCATTCTCCAAGAGGACCTGTATGGAGCGGAGGTCGGTAAAGGGGGGGTGGATGCTCACCTCCGCCGCGGCATACTCCGGCGGTCCAAGGCGGTAGAGGAGGCGCTGGACGGTGGCAATGGCCTGGAAGTGGTCGTGGTTCATCTTCCAGTTGCCGCTTATGAGGAGCCGGCGACCCTCGCCGGCTCCTTTCGCTGCTCCAGGGCTCACAGCCGGCCTGCGGAGTCGCGCAGTGCGGCCAGTCCCGGCAGGTCTCCCTGCTCCAGGAACTCCAGCGATGCTCCCCCTCCGGTGGAGAGGTGGCTAACGGCATCGTCGAGGTGCATCTGGGCCAGCGCGGCCGCGCTGTCACCGCCACCGACAACGCTGAAGGCGTCCGAACGGGCGACGGCCTCGGCGACCGCCTTGGTGCCGTCGGCGAAACGGGGATCTTCGAAGACTCCCATCGGGCCGTTCCAGAACACGGTCTTGGCGTTGGCGATCTCTTTGGCAAAGGACGCCGCGGACTCAGGGCCAATGTCGAGGCCCTTCCACCCTGGCTCCAGGTTGCCGGAGAACACCTTTACATCCCCGGTTTTGGTGGATCCGAAGGTGCCGTCGGGAGACAGGGCCACCACGTCTGTCGGCAACAGGATTCGCCGGCCCGAGGCGAGCAGTTCCTCGCAGGTTTGCACCTGGTCCGCTTCGAAAAGCGAGTCGCCGATGTCATATCCCTGAGCCTTGAGGAAGGTGAAGCACATCCCTCCTCCGACCGCCAGGGCGTCCACCCTTTCCAAAAGGGCCTTCATGACGCCCAGCTTGTCGGAGACCTTGGCACCTCCAACGATGGCGACAAAGGGCTGTGCCGGGGACTCGACCAGGGACGAGAGGACCTCCACCTCCTTTGCCAGCAGGCGCCCCGCGGCGCTGGGGAGATGGGCGGGAGGGCCGACGATAGATGCGTGCGCCCGGTGGGCGGCCCCGAACGCGTCGTCGACGTAGATGTCCTGGCCCTTGATCAACTCCTGCACAAAAGCGGAGTCGTTCCCCTCCTCGCCGGGAGAGAAGCGGAGGTTTTCCAGCAGCTCGACGCCGTCGATGAGCTCGAAGAGGCGCTCGGCGACCGGGGCCATTCGGTAGCGGTCGTCTGCCTTGCCCTTGGGCCGGCCTAGGTGGCTGCAGACGGTGATCCTTGCGCCCCTGTCCTTCAGCCACTGCAGGGTCGGTAGGGCGGCACGGACCCGGAAGTCGTCCGCCACCACGGTCTTGCCCGAGGCGTCGGTCGCCAAAGGGACGTTCAGGTCCGAGCGAACGAGCACGGACTTTCCCTTGACGTCGGGCAGGTTTTCTAGTTGGGGGAGCCGCACGCGATCAGGCCCGCTTCCCGCCGCCTACGACCACGCTCAGGTCGACCAAGCGGTTCGCATATCCCCACTCGTTGTCATACCAGCCGAAGACCTTGAGCAAAGAGGTGCCATTACCGAGCGGCATCGCCATGGTGAGCCCGGAGTCAAAGGTGCAGGAGGCGGGGGTCCCGACGATGTCGGAGGACACGAGGGGCTCCTCGGAGTACTTGAGGATCGATGCAAGGGGCCCTTCGGCGGCTGCCTTGGCAAACGCCTCGTTGGCCGCCTTGGTGTCGACTTCGCCATTGACGATGACAACCAGGTCGGTGATCGACCCGACCGGGACGGGGACACGCAGGGAGATGCCATCCAGCCGGCCCTTGAGCTGCTCGAGCACCAAACCGGTTGCTCGGGCCGCCCCGGTGGAGGAGGGGACCACGTTGACCGCAGCGGCACGCGCCCTGCGCATGTCGGTGTGGATCAGGTCCAAGACGTTTTGGTCGTTGGTGTAGGCGTGCACCGTGGTCATGAGCCCGTTTTGGATGCCAAAGGCGTCGTCCAGGACCTTGGCCATGGGGACCACGCAGTTGGTGGTGCAAGAGGCGTTCGAGACCACCTCGTGGACGGCCGAGTCGAAGAGGTGGTCGTTCACACCCACCACAAAAGTGGCGTCAGCCCCGCTGGCGGGGGCGGATACGACGACCTTTTTGGCCCCACCTTTCAGGTGAGAGGCTGCCTTGTCCCTTGAGGTGAAGCGCCCTGTGCTCTCGATGACGACGTCGGCGCCGTAGTTTTCCCACGGGATCATCGCCGGATCCCTCTCCGCCAGCACCGGTATGGCCTTGCCGGCCACCGTGATGCTGTCCGCCGACGCCGAGACCGGAAGGCCGAGGCGGCCCTGGGTGGAGTCGTAGGCCAGAAGATGGGCGTTGGCGGATGGTTCCGCCAAGTCGTTTATCGCCACGACCTCGACGTCTGCGCCCTTGGATAGTGCTGCCCGTAGATAGTTCCGGCCAATCCGGCCAAAGCCATTTATGCCAATCCGCACGGTCACGGAATTTCCTCCCTCGCTGCTTGCCCGAGCTGATTTGCCGGTCCCCCCGACCGGGCCTCCAGCGCGCCGGATCCTCCGGCGTCCCATCTATGGGAGCAGATTTAGCAGCGCCGCCGCCAATCTGGCTGGTTGATGCCCCTCTCCGGGGGCATCCGACAACGCTACATCCTCAAAGGGCAGGCCAAGATTGCCAAGCGCAATTTCTCGGCTATCGCAGAGCACGACCGAGGGGTCGATGCCATGCGCCTTTAGTGCCTCCACGTGGTCAGCAATGGAATATCCAGAGGTTTCAGGGATTTGCTGGCGAAGGTTGGCCACATAGACGACCTGGGCACGGCAAGCCTGCACCGCAGTTCTTATCGGCGGAACGGACAGGGCCGCCAGCACGCTGGTGTAAAGGGAGCCGGGGCCCAGGATGATCTGGTCGGCCTCGGCTATGGCTGAAACGGCGGCGGCGGGTGCTTCGGGTTCGGCGGGCAGCAGTGACACCGAAGCCACCTCACCCGAGGCTGCGATGAGGGCCTGGCCGACCCGGGAGCCGTTCGGCCCCGATCCAGCCAAACTGACCGGGTCCACCGTGGCGGGAAAAACCTGCCCCACGGCTCCCACTAAATCCGCCGTCTCCGAAACCGCCCAGAGAAAGTCCCCCCGGGAGGCCGCCAGGCCCGATATGAGCAGGTTCCCAAGGGCGTGCCCTTCGAGTTCGCCCGATTCGAAGCGATACTCCAGTGCCCGGGCCCAGGCGCGTTCGGACTCCGATTCGCCTGCCAGGGCGACCAGGCACTTTCTTATGTCCCCGGGAGCCGGAATGCCCATGGCGGCCCTCAGCCGGCCCGTGGAGCCTCCGTCGTCGGCGGCCGAGACGATTGCAACGATGCTTTTCGCATAGATGCGGGCTGCGCACAGGGTGTTGGCCAGGCCGTGGCCTCCCCCCACTGCCACGACCCTGGGCCCGTTATGGCCTTGGCCCAGAGGAGTTGGGTGCTGGCTCAACGCTCGATGTCACGATGTGTCACCGAGGGCCGAAAGCCTCGGTGGCGCAGAGCCGCGGCCAACTCCTCGGCGATGGCCACAGACCGGTGCCGCCCGCCGGTGCAGCCAACCGCAACGGAGAGATAGGACTTGCCCTCTCTCACATAGCCCGGCAGAGCGAGGCCCATCAGGTCGTCGATCTTTTCCAAAAAGGCCTTGGACTCCGGTTGAGCCAGGACGTAGTCCCTCACCGGTTCGTCTTTGCCCGACAAGGGCCGCAGTTCCTCCACCCAGTGCGGGTTGGGGAGAAACCTGCAGTCCAACACCAGGTCTACGTCGAGGGGGATCCCGTATTTGAAGCCGAAGCTCACCACATTCACCGACAGAGGGTTCTGCTCCGCCACCCTCTCGAAGATCCCAAGCAGCCGGGCACGCAGTTCGTGGACGTTCAGGTCGCTTGTATCGACGACCACATCTGCGCTGTCCCGCACCGGCTGCACGAGCCTTCTCTCCGCCTGGATCGCGGAGATCACACCCTCACCCGGCATCGGGTGCCGCCTCCGGGTCCCCTCGAAACGCCTCACCAAAACCTCGTCGGAGGCGTCCAGGAAGAGCACGTGAACCGACTGGCCAGATTTCCGGAGAGAATCCAGCACCGGGAGGAGGCTTGCCACGTAGTCGGTGCCACCTCGCCCGGCGACGAAGGCGATCCGGTCATTTGCGGCGCCCGGCCCATCCTCGGCCGCGCCCGGCTGAGCGCGGCCGGCCACAAGTTCTGCCACCCTCACGATCAATGCCGAGGGGACGTTGTCTATGACGAACCAGCCCAGGTCCTCCAAGACCGCCGCGGCGCTCGATCTCCCGGCGCCGGACATGCCGGTTACGACCACGTAATGTGCCACGCTTACATTTTCTAGTCTCTCGGTGCGCTCTTCATCTGCCGGATCAAAAAGAAAGCCGATTCTTGTTCCGAGTCGCCTTGTTAGCATTCCCTGAACAACTGGGCGGGCGGAAGAGGGTGGCATGGCCCTGTTAGAGGTCGAAGGCCTTGAGACCGAGATAAGGATGCGACACGGCTCGGTCCGGGCGGTGGACGGGATCGGCTTCAGCGTCCAGTCCGGGGAAACCGTGGGCGTGGTGGGCGAGTCGGGATCGGGCAAGACCATGGCCGGCCTTTCCCTAATGCGCCTGCTGCCCCCCGGGGGCCACATCGTCTCGGGTTCTATGCGCTTTGACGGAAAGGAACTCGCTCGGGCTTCCCAGGCCGAGATGCGCTCGCTGCGCGGCAACGAGATCGCCATGGTTTTCCAAGACCCGATGACCTCGCTCAATCCGACGATGTCAATCGGCAGGCAAATTGCCGAAGCGGTGCGGCTGCATCTCGGGTATTCACCGAACAAAGCAATGCAGCGGGCCGAGGAGATTTTGTCCCTGGTGGGGGTGCCCCGCCCCGCCGAGCGCCTCGGCGAGTATCCCCACCAGCTCTCGGGTGGCCTGCGCCAGCGGGTCATGATTGCCATGGCACTGTCGTGCAATCCGAAGCTGGTTATCGCAGACGAGCCGACCACTGCACTGGATGTCACGATCCAGGCTCAGATCCTTTCGCTTTTGGATGATCTGAGACAGCAGTTGGGGATGGCGATGCTTCTCATAACCCACGACATGGGTGTGATTGCGGCACGAGCGGACAGGGTGTTGGTGATGTATGGGGGAAGAGTGGTCGAATCTGCTCTTACCGAAGAGCTGTTTGCCAATCCCCGCCACCCCTATACCGAGGCCTTGCTCGGCTCCATTCCCCAGCTTCACCAGGACCGAAGTCGCCCCCTTTACTCCATTCCCGGCATGCCCCCGGATCTCTCCCAAAGACCTTCTCACTGCCGATTTGCCCCCCGTTGTCGCTACGCGCAACAGCGCTGTTGGAGCGAGGATCCCCAGCTGTCAGAGGATTTGTCGGGGCATGGACATGCATGTTTCTTTCCCCTATCCCCCGGGTTGGGTGGGGCTCGGGCGAGCGGTAGTGGAGCCGAAGACTCCCAGTTGCCCGCAGTTCCCAAGTCCCCAGTGCGACTTGTGCCACCTCGGGATGGGGAGCCAAGGGCCACCCCATCCATCCTCCGCCTGGATGGGGTCGTAAAGGAGTACCCGGCGTCGACGGGGCTGGTCTTTGGCTCGAGGGCCGGGACCGTGAAGGCGGTGAGCGGTGTGTCACTCGACCTGGGGGCCTCTGAGACCTTTGGGCTGGTGGGCGAGTCGGGGTGTGGGAAGTCCACCATCGGCCGGCTCTCGGTGGCACTTGAAGCCCCGACGGCGGGGCGGGTGGAACACGACGGCACCGACGTTGCGTCTTTGAACAGTGCTCAGCTCCGTTCACTGCGCAAGGGCTTCCAGCTCATGTTCCAAGACCCCTACTCCTCGCTGGATCCCCGGATGAGGGTCGGATCCATAGTGGCGGAGCCCCTCGTGATCCAGGGCATGGGCAACAGGGCCCAGCGGCGCGGTCGGGTCGCAGAGCTGCTCGGCGAGGTCGGCATCGATCCCTCGGCTGCAGATAGCTATCCCCATGAGTTCTCAGGCGGCCAGCGTCAGCGCATCGGTCTGGCCCGTGCCCTGGCACTCCGCCCGAGGTTGATAGTGGCCGACGAGCCGGTCTCGGCTTTGGATGTCTCCATCCGGTCTCAGATACTCAATCTGATGATGCGGCTCCAGGCGGACTTCGGCGTCTCCTACCTGCTCATATCTCACGACCTCTCCGTCGTCCGCTACCTGGCGGACCGCATCGGCGTGATGTATTTGGGAAAGATCGTGGAATCCGGGCCCGCAGCCGTGCTCTACGACCATCCCGCCCACCCCTACACCCTCGGCATGCTTGAGTCCATACCACTGCCCGATCCCACCAGGAGGGCGCCCAAGGCGGCGGTCAGGGGGGAACTCCCCTCCCCCCTGCACCCCCCCTCGGGATGTCGGTTCCGCACCCGTTGCCCCCGGGCACAGGAGATTTGTGCAAACGTCGAGCCCGCCATGCGCAGCTTTGGTGCCGACCACGAGGCGGCGTGCCACTTCCCCCTGTTGGACCCCTCTCCCGTCTAGTTCCGGTAAGCCGCTGAGCCGGTGCTAGCGGCGCTGGAGCCGCACGTCGAGGGCGTCTCGCAGGGCGTCGCCGATGAAGTTGAAGGCCACGACGGTCACCACGATCAGGATGCCGGCGGGATAGATCTGCCACCAGTAGCCGTCGGCAAGATATTGGGTGCCATTGGCAAGCATCCCGCCCCACGTAGGAGCCGGCGGGGGGAGGCCGAAGCCCAAAAAGCTCAGCGTCGCCAACACTAGGATTGCATCGGCTATCTGAAAGGTCGCATTCACCACGATGGTGCCAATGGCATTGGGGATGATGTGGCGCACAACGACCCTGATCCGGCTTCCCCCCATCACCGCCACCGCCTGTGCATACTCCCTGCTGCGAAGGCTCAAAGCCTCCCCGCGCACCAGCCGGGCGGGCCCGAGCCACGACAGGGCGGAAAGCACGGCTATGAGCAGCCACACGTTCGGTCTCACGATGGTGGCCAGGTAGATGAACAAAAAAATCGCCGGGATCGCCAGGATCGTGTCCACGATCCGCATCATGATCGCGTCTGGGATGCCGCCCAAATACCCCGAGATTGCACCCCACGCGGCACCGGCCATGGTGGATACGACCCCCACCGCCACCCCGATCTCCAACGAACTTTGCCCACCCGCCATCAATCTGCCGAGGACGTCGTATCCGACGCCGTCGGTGCCGAGGGGGTGGCCGGGGCCTGGTGGCAGATTGACGTTGAGCAGGTTCCCTGCGACTTGGTTGGTGTGGTAGAAGAGGGGGCCGGCGAAGCAGAACAGGCTGATCACCACGATCAGGATTCCACCGATGCTCGCCAGGCGGTTTTCCAAGAACACCCGCGCCATGCGCAAAGCGAGTGAGGACTCCCCTTGGGGCCTCCTGGGGGCCTCATCGGCGACGGTGGCTCCCCCGTCAGTCATATCTGACCCTCGGGTCCAAGGCCGCATAGGCAATATCTGCCAGCAGGTTCCCCACGACGGTGGCAAGCGCCACCAGCACCGTGATCCCCAACTCCACCGGATAGTCGTCCTGGGTGGCTGCGTTGAAAAAGGCAAGGCCGGTGCCTGGGTAGTTGAAGACATACTCGGTCACCAATCCAGCGGTGAGGATCGATGGGATCGAAAGGCCAACCAGGGTCGCAATGGGTGCCAGGGAGTTGCGAAGGAGATGGCCGAACAGCACCGCCCTTTCGGAAAGCCCCTTGGCCCGGGCGGTGCGTATGTAGTCCTGTGCCAGCGCGTCTATTGCCGAGGAGCGCATGTAGCGGGAGAAGAGGGCGAAGTTGACAAGCGTAAGCGTCGCTACGGGCAACACCAGGGCGCGGGGTTGGGAGAGCACCGCCCCGATGGTCGCCCCCTGGGGGGCTTCGGGGGGAAAGAGGTGGGCGGAGTCGGCGAGCCACCCCACCAGGATGAGTCCCAGCCAGAACGACGGCATCGAGTAGAGGGTGAAAGAGACCGCCGTGGCGCTGTAGTCGAGCAGCTGGTTACGCCTGGTCGCCTGGGCGATGCCCACGGGCACCGCGATGATCACTGCCAGGAACAACGACAGCCCGACCAGGAGGATGTCTTTGGGGATGTCTATGGCCAGTATCGAATCCACGCTGCGGTTGAGGCGGTAGGAGAAGCCGAGGTTGCCCACCGCCAGGTGGCGGAGGAAGACCCAGTACTGCACCCATATGGGCTTGTCGAGTCCGAAGCTGTGGCGGAATGCGGCGATCTGGGAGGCCGTGGCGTGCGTGCCGATGATTGCCCGGGCCAGGTTGCCCGGCACCATGTGCTGCATGGCAAAGGCAATGACCGAAACACCGAGGGTCACGATGATCGCCTGGCCGATCCGCCGCGCCAAGTAATGGATCACCCAGGCGCTCCCCCGGGCCCAGCTGCACCTGTTTTGCGCCTGTGGCCGGTGCCCCTCACTTTACGAAGTACCACTCCTCGGGGTTTATGAAGGTGTAGGGGTTGGGCGTGAAGCCTCGCAGGTTCGAAGCGGTCACCACCGGTCCCCCTGCCACGGGGGTGCCGGCCGGGGAGGGCGTGAAGATCACGGGAAGTTGCTTGGCGATGTAGTCCTGGTAGGCGTTGAGGGCCGAGGCGCTTGCAGAGGCGTGGCTTGCGCTTATCAGCGCGTTCGCCTGGGCGCTGGAGTAGTTGCCGTAGTTGGAACTGGCTCCCGTTGAAAAGAGCTCCCCGCCGGTCGGGTAGAAGCCGGGGTCGTATACCCATCCCGCTCCCCAGTTCTCCATGGTCCAATGGCAGGAGGCCTGGGATGACTTGCAGGGAACCGCCGCTCCGATCACCGTCCCGAAGGGGTGTTCGCTGAGCTGGATCTGGATGCCGACCTGGGCTGCGGTGCTTTTCAGGTTCTGCATCGAGTTGCTCAGGAACAGCATTCCCGAGGCGTAGTCCAGGTTGAAGGTCAGCGGAAGGCCCTTGGGTATCCCCGCTCCACACTCACCCGGACCTGCTCCGGGCTTGGCACACGTCGTGGTGCCGCCAGGCACTACGTGCCAGCCGTTGGCAGCCAGCAGGGACTTGGCGGCCGAGGGGCTGAAGGGGTAGGGGTTGGACTTCTCCAGGCTGTCTGCGAAGTTGTTGGCCGGCTTGATTGGGACCGGACCGTAGGTGGGCGTCCCGTAGCCGTGGTAGAAGGCGTGGATCCAGCCCGGCTGGTCCACCAGGTGTTGGAGGGCCTGGCGGAAGTAGAGCTGGCGGAAGACGGGGCCGTAGGTCGGGTTGTTGAAGTTGATCACGAAGTAGTTGAACGCGAAGGGGAAGGCGTTGCCGTTGATGTTGTAGCCGAGGGAGGTGAGCGTTGAGGCCTTGGGGGCATCGTGGGTGGGAAGTGTTCCGACCGTTATCTTGTTCGGCCCCGATGTCAACAGGTTGAACTCCGCGGTGGAACTTGTGAAGGGGAGTTCCACGAACTTGGAGATCGTCGGCTTCACCGGCCCGGCGTATTTCGGGTTCGGGATGAAGGTGGCCTGACCAGTCGCGGTGTAGGACTGGAGCTTCCACGGGCCGTCCACCACCGACCAGAGCGGGTTGGTGGCAAAGCTGGAGGGGGTCTTGGCGGTGGCGGAAAGGAACTTGTAGACCGCCGCTATCCCCGCCGAGGTGGTATCTGGGAGGTTGGTGGCCCCCGGCGAGGGAATCGGGGCCGAAGCCGAGGTGCGGTCCCAGGCGAGGGGCAGCGGGGTGATCTGGCTCAGTTCGTTGTATGTGAACCAAGTGGGGTTGTAGGCGCGGTTCAGGTGGAAGACCACCGTGGTTGGGTTGGGAGCAGAGACGCTGGTGACGTTGTCGGGAAAGCCGCCTGGGACATAGGCCCCCCAGTTGGCCTTCTCAGCCTTCAACAGGTTCATCCAAAAGACCACGTCCCGGGAGCTAACGGTCTCCCCATCGGACCACACATAGTGGTTCAGCTTCACGGTGACCACCGTGTTGTTATGGGAATACTGGGGCGCCTGGCCGATACTGAGGCGGTAGTTGATGGTGGGCTTGCCGTGGTTTCCGAACCAATAAAGCGGGCGATACATGAGGACCTGGAACTGGTTCATGTTTACGGTGGAAAAATAACCCGGAGGCGCCAGGGGAAAGATGTAGTTCGGCGAAGCGTTGGGCGCCTCGGCGAGGTAGGCAGTCCCACCGGGCACCTTGGTTCCCCCAGAACCAGAACCGGACGACACCGGGGCCCCACTGCCACACGCGGCAAGGATGCTTGCCACCCCAAAGGTGGTTGCGCCCACCGCTAGGCGAAAACGCCGAGGCCCAGCCCCCTGCTCGGTAGACATATTTCCCAACCTCCCGACCCGTAGCTTGGCGGCAATTGCACCACCCGAAACGATCAAACGCAAGAGTGTAATTCTTGTCCTCTTGGTGTCCGAGCACTCACTGCCAGCACTTTTGGCCCGCAGCTGCGGTGAGTTGGGTCATAGACCAACCCACCCCTCTGGGCCAAACCGACCTCCCCATGCGGTGTCTTTGTTCGCTGGCTTTGTGAGCGGCATGCCGGAGGGTACTTTGTCTTTATCGCCAGTGGCATTCGGTCACCGGGTTTTTGGCTAGGGGCCCGGGTGATGTCGGGCTGGCCCTGGGGCGGGTGATGCCGGTAGCCCGTTCCCTTTCGGGATGTACGCCTGGGCGCTGTAGTCCTCATGGCTTGGAGCCGGCGGCCTGGTTGGCTGGGGTTTTGAGTCGCCAGCGTTCGGGATCCAACAGTCCGTAGGGGTTGGCCGAGAATCCCCTCAGATTTCCCGCCGTTACCACCAGGCCTCCGCCCCATGCCGCCCCGGCCGGAAGCGGCTGGGAGAAAAAGGGCAGATCGGTGGAGACGAGCCCAGATGTTTGGGCAAGCGCCATCGACGGAGAGCCCGACTGTTGCACCTTGGCAACCTCTGCATCCATCGCTGCGCTCGAATACCCCATCGCGTTATACCGCCCTCCGGTGCCCACCAGGGACCCGACCGCAGGGTAGTAGCGGGGTCCGTAGGGCACGCCTCCCCCCCAGTTGGCCAGGGCCCAGGAGCAGTCCTGGGCGGTCGCCTGGGCAGCGGCGTGGCTGGAGCCGGTGCCAGAGAGACAGGGTTGGATGGCGGCGAGCTTCGTCTTTGGTGCCGGTGATACCAGCAGCTGGATGCCGGCTTTTGCTGCGTCGGTCGCCAGGGAGTGCATGGTGGCTGCAAGGGTGGGCACGGCTGTTGCATAGAGCAAAGGGAAGCGGAGGGCCGTTCCTTGGGCAATGGACTGCCCGCACTCCCCCGCTCCCGTTCCCGGGGCAACGCAGGTGCTGACACCACCCGGGGTCACCTTCCAGCCATGGGAGCTCAGTATGGAGATGGCATCCGAAACGCTGTAGGTGTAGGACTTGGCCAAAGCCGCCCCGGTTTGGCCGCCGAAGGATGCTCCGGGGGTGGATGGCACCAATCCCCCTCCCACCAGGGCATGTCCCCCATAGATGGTATGCACCCAGGCTTTTTGATCCACCAGGTGCTGGAATGCCTGGCGGAAGTAGGCCTGGCGGAAGATCGGTCCGTAGGTGGGATTTGTGAGGTTGGCAACGAAATAGCTGAGTCGGAAGGGATAAGAACTGCTCCCTATGTGATATCCGAGGGCCTTTGCCCTGGCTATCCCCGCCGTGTCCCAGCTGGCCAGCGTCCCAATGGTTGCCTTGGACGGGCTGGACAGCAGATAGGAGCGCTCGGCTTTGGAGTTGGGGAAGAAAATCTCGGTGAATCGGGAGATAGTGGGCTTGTTCAGCCCCGAGTAGGCCGGGTTCGCAACGAAGCTGACCTGGCCGCCCGGGGTGATGGACTGGAGCTTCCACGGCCCGTCCACCACCGACCAGATGGGGCTGGAGACAAAGCCCGAGGCCGCCCTCGCCGATGCTGTGAGCTGATTGAACAAAGCGGTGGCACCCCAGGTGGTGGTGTCGGGGAGATTCGGGGTCGAAGGGGTCGGCACCGGGGAGTAGGGGGAGAGCCGGTCCCAGGCCAGGGGCAGCGGGGTGATCTGGCTCAGTTCGTTGTAGGTGAACCAAGTGGGGTTGTATGGGTGATCCAGGTGCAGCACGACGGTGTCGGGGGTGGGGGCGGAGTAGGCGACCACGTTGTCGGGGAACTGGCCGGGCAGGTATCCGGGCCAGATCTGTTTTTCCGCCTTCAGCATGTTGAGCCAGAACACCACGTCCCTCGAGTCGACCGGCTGGCCGTTGGACCAGTTGAAATGCCTGAGGGTGATGGTCACCACGGTGTCGTGGAAGGTGTAAACCGGCGGGGCCGCAAGGCTGAGTTGGCGGTTAAGCACCGGGCGGCCCTGGGATCCGAACCAGTAGAGGGGGCGATACATCAGGTCCTGGAAGTGCGCAACGTTGGACATGGTGTATTGCGCGGCGGGGGTCAGGGGGAATATGTAGTTCGGCACCGGGCCGACCTGGGCAAACCGGACGACGCCTCCGGCCTGTGGTGTGGCATTGGCGGCCGGCTGGTTCCCAGTTGAGCCACAGGAGGCGAGCAGCATCGAGATGGCTACCGCCACCGGGACAAGCCCGGCGCGCTTCTCCCGGCCTGGTCCCTGGGCGCGTGCCAGCCATTTCGGCATTGCTCTCCAAAACCTCAACAAGTCCCCTGTGCCCTCTCGTCGGGTCCTTACGAACGCCCCAAACTAGGCGTCAGGTGCCCTCTTTGGTCGCCGCGCGGCACAGCGACGGGGCCCTTTTCCGCCGGCACTCAGCAAGGGGTGCCGGAAAACTTCTCGGCTCTGACAAAGGCAAGGCGTGGGATGCTTGCGGCCTGTTCATACTCGTGAGCCAGGGCCAAAAAGCCAGGCGGCGGGGCCGGTTCCTCCAGTGCCGTCACATACAGCCCCCGCCTCGCCAGACCATTTACATAAATCGACAGCGGGCGGTGCACAAAGGTCAAAAAGATGCCCTTGGAAACCTCCTCGGTGGTGACCTGTTCCTGGAGGTAGGGGCCGATGCGCCAGTACTGCTCCTCCAAGATGTGGTCGTCTATCCACCCACTCCCCGGGGTCTGCAGCAAAGGGTGATTCAAGGCCAACAACAGCCGGCCCCCCGGAGCGAGGATCCTTGCGACCTCGTCCAGGACTGCCTCGAGGTCCAAGACGTGTTCCAGCACCAAACAAATGGTGACCGCATCGAAGGACTCCGAGGCGAAGGGGCAGTGCGCCCCGTCCGCTCTCAGGTAATGGACCCCTCCACCCCTTGCAGCGCCTAGTCCCACCTGGGCGGCGGAGGGATCCATCCCAACGACCATGGGACAGGACTCCGCCGCGAGCCTGGCCATCTGGCCCTCTCCGGTCCCCACGTCGAGCACCCTTTGTGCCCCCTCGAGGTGGGAGGCGAAAAGCGGGAGGATCTGCTCTTCATATTCGGGGTCTGCCCCAGCCGTGAAGTTCTCCTGCCACCAAGAGGCGTGCTCCTCCCACGCCGCTCGCCCCGCCCCTATGCCGTCGCGAGCCTCCCATGGTTCCTCGGAGCTCACCGGCCGCCTTTCAGTGTTGTGTGCCACCCTTGCTCCGATCCTACGAGAAAACCGCGGCGGCATGTCCGTGGATGTGCTCGTATGTCGCCCGTGCCACGGCATCGGGCAACCACGGCAAGGCCTCCAGGGCCTCCAGAGAAGCCGCCTTTACGCCCTTTATCCCACCGAGTTCCACCAGAAGGCGCTTGCGCCGGGCCGGGCCAAGGCCCGGCACTCCCTCCAGCTCGCTGGCGGCCATTCGCTTGGAACGCAGCTGGCGGTGGTAGGAAATGGCGAAACGATGAGCCTCATCTCTAACCCTTTGCAACAGATATAGAGCCTCGCTGCTGCGGGGCAGCCGTATGGGGTCGGGGTTGTTCGGTAGGTAGACCTCCTCGAACTGCTTGGCAAGCGATGCGAGAGCTATCCGTCGCTCCAGGCCGAGTTCCTCCGCCACCCTCACCGCCACCCCGAGCTGACCCTTGCCACCGTCGACCAAAAGGAGTTGCGGGGGGTAGGAGAAGCGCCCCTTTGCGGGCTTGTCGGAGGCTTCCTCGGCCAAAAGAGCGGACAGGCGGCGATGGAGCACCTCCCCCATTGCGGCGTAGTCGTCGTTACCCTCGACCGTCTTCACCTTGAAGCGCCGGTAGTCGGACCGCTTGGGCAGGCCGTCTTCCATTACGACCATGGATCCCACGTAGTCGGTCCCCTGGAGGTGGCTCATGTCAAAGCACTCGATGCGCAAGGGCGCCTCTGTCATCCCGAGCGCGTCCTGCAGGTCCGTGAGGGCCCTGGCGCGGGCGTTGTGGTCTGCGGCCCGCCTGCGGTTCTGGCGGGACAACTCCTCCTGGGCGTTCTTCTCGACGGTTTCCAAAAGAGCCTTCTTGCCGCCCCGCTTGGGTTGGCGAATCACCACCCGGGCCTTGCGCAGCCCGGTGAGCCATTCCGAGACCGTCTCGGAGTCCTCGGGGATGTGGCTCACCGCAACCACGGGTGGAACCTGGGTGCCGGGTTCCCCATACAGCCGGAGCAGTACCTGGCGTACGAGCCCGGCGCGCCCCACGTCCTCGACCTTGTCGATGAGCATTGCCCGCCGCCCGACCACTCTGCCGTGCCGTACATGGAAGATGGCTGCGGCGGCGACGAGGGGATCCTCGGAGAGGCCAACCACATCGAGGCTCTCCTCCCTCTCGCTAACCATCTCCTGGCGCTCAAGAGCCTTGGTGACAGACGCAAGGCGGTCCCTCAACCTGGCCGCCCGCTCGAAGTCGAGTGCCTCGGCCGCCTCGGCCATCTGGGCGCTCAGTTTGTCGATGACGGCGTCGGTGTCTCCTTCCAGGACCGAGATCAGTTCGTTGACCGTCTGGCGGTAGGGGTCGGGATCGACCTCTCCGGTGCATGGCCCCATGCATCGTTCGATATGGAAGGCCAAACAGGGGCGCCCATGTCTTTGGTGGCGGCTGAACTTGGCGTCGGAACAGGATCGGATCGGAAAGGACCTAAACAATAGATCGAGGGTGTCCCGGATGGCATATGCGTGAGGGAAGGGGCCGAAGTAGCGGACCCCCTTGCGACGCCGTCCCCGGGTAACGGTGGGCCGGGGCCACTCCTCCCCGACGGTGACCGCCAGCCAGGGGTAGCTCTTGTCGTCCATGAGCTTCACGTTGAAGCGCGGCCTGAACTCCTTGATAAGGCTGTACTCCAACATGAGGGCTTCGACGTCATTGCGCACCTGGATCCACTCCACCCGGGCGGCGGAGCTGACCATCTGGGCGGTGCGTGGAGCCAGGTTTGCCGGGGATTGGAAGTAGTTTGCGAGGCGCTGGCGCAAAGAGCGGGCCTTGCCTACGTATATGACCCTGCCGTGGGAGTCATAGAACTGGTAGGAGCCGGGCGCGTCGGGGATGTCTTTGGGGGCGGGGCGTTCTAGCACGGCGGGTTCGGCCGGCCCGGTTGCTCTTGGTCAGGCACCGGACAACAGTGGGCGTAAAAAGCGCCCGGTGTGGCTCTGTTGGTTGTTGGCGAGATCCTCGGGCGTGCCCTCCCCCACGACTTGGCCGCCGCCGTCTCCCCCTTCGGGGCCCAGGTCGATTATCCAGTCGGCCGATTTGATGACATCGAGGTTGTGTTCGATGACGATGACGGTGTTGCCGGCATCCACCAGGCGGGATAGCACGCCAAGAAGCTTGCGCACGTCTTCGAAATGGAGTCCCGTGGTCGGCTCGTCCAAGACATAGACGGTGGATCCCGTGGCCCGCTTGGAAAGCTCCGATGCCAACTTGACCCGCTGCGCCTCCCCCCCGGAGAGGGTGGGGGCGGCCTGTCCGAGTCTCACGTATCCCAGTCCCACGTCCACCAGGGTCTGGAGGTGACGGGCTATGGCCGGTTGATTGGAGAACAGCTCCAGGGCCGCTTCGCAGGAAAGTTCCAAGACGTCGGATATGGAGTGCCCCTTGAAGGTGACCTCGAGGGTGTCTCTGTTGTAGCGGGCACCCTGGCATATCTCACAGGGCACATAGACATCGGGCAGGAAGTTCATCTCTATGCGGATGGTGCCCTCGCCCGAACAGGCTTCGCAGCGCCCGCCCTTTACGTTGAAGGAAAAGCGCCCCGGGAGATAGCCGCGCACCTTTGCCTCGGTGGACTGGGCGAACAGCTTGCGGATGTGGTCGAAGACGCCGGTGTAGGTGGCGGGGTTCGATCTCGGTGTCCTGCCTATTGGGGACTGGTCGATCTCGACGACCTTGTCGATCACCGAGAGGCCCTCTACGGACCGGTGGCGCCCGGGCACCGCCTTTGAGCGGTAGAGCTTGGCCTGCATGGCACGCAGCAGGATGTCATTGACCAATGTCGACTTGCCCGAACCCGATACCCCGGTCACCGCGGTGAAACATCCCAGGGGGAAAGAGACATCTACCCCGGAGAGGTTGTGTTCCGCCGCCCCCCGGACCACGATTGCGTCCCTGGTTGGCTTGCGGCGTTGGGTGGGGACGGGGATGGACATCCGGGAGGAGAGGAAGGCTCCGGTCAAAGACGCCTCGCTGGCCAGGAGCCCCTCCAGTTCGCCGGAGTAGACGATTGCACCGCCGTGCTCACCCGCTCCGGGCCCCACGTCCACGATGTGGTCCGCCACCCTGATGGTGTCCTCGTCGTGCTCTACGACAATCACGGTGTTTCCGATGTCCCTGAGCCGCTGGAGGGTTTCTATCAGTCGGTGGTTGTCCCTCTGGTGAAGGCCGATGGATGGCTCGTCCAGCACATACAGCACGCCGACCAAACCGCTCCCGATCTGGCTGGCAAGCCGTATCCGCTGTGCCTCGCCGCCGGCCAGGGTGGCCGCGGAGCGGTCGAGGCTCAGGTAGTCCAGGCCCACGTCCAAAAGAAATCGGAGCCTCGCCTCCACCTCCCGCAGCACCCGCTCTGCGATCATCTGCTCCCTCGGCGAGAGTCTCAGTTCCGAAATCGCCGCAGATGCGCGCCGGATCGGGAGTTCACATAGCTGAGCTATGTTGCGCCCGCCGACGGTGACCCCAAGAGACTCGGGCTTGAGGCGGCTCCCACCACAGGCGCTGCAGGGTACCTGTCTCATATAGCCCTCGGCCGCCTCCCGGGCCCGATCGGACTCGGCTTCCGCGTGGCGTCGACGCAGCCAGGGCACCACTCCCTCATATGGAGTGCGGAAATGCCTCGTCCGGCCGAATCGGTTGCGGAAGGTCACGTCTATCACCTTGTCGCCCGATCCGTTTAGCACTATGTCCCGCTCGGATTGGCTGAGATCGGACCAGGGCCGGCTGAAGGAGAAGCCGAAGGAATCTGCCACGGTCTCCAGCACTCTTTCGTAGAACTCCGACCGGTTGCCGCCAGCCCAGGGTGCGACCGCCCCCTTGGCGAGGGACAAAGCCGGATTGGGGACCACCAGTTCCACGTCGACTTCGAAGCGGCTGCCCAGGCCGTCGCAGACCGGGCAGGCGCCATAGGGGGAGTTGAAGGAGAAGTTCCTCGGCGCCAACTCGTCGAAGCTGATCCCGCAGTGAGCACAGGCGAAATGCTCGCTGAAGACGAGCGCCTCCTCCTCGGTGCCTACCAGATCGATCTCCGCCACCCCGTTGGCAAGGCGCAAAGCGGTCTCCAGGGAGTCCGAGAGGCGTCGCTCGATCCCGTCCCGCCGGACCAACCGGTCGATCACGACGGAAATATCGTGGCGTTCGTAGCGGGCCAAGGAGCCAGCCTGATGCGAGGACAGCTCCACGATCTCTCCGTCGACCTTTGCCCTGGCGTATCCCTGGCGCCCCAGGTCCTCAAGGAGGGTGTCGTAGGCTCCCTTCCGCCCCCTCACCACCGGGGCGAGGATCTGGAAGCGGGTCCCTTCGGCCAGTTCCATCACCCTGTCCACGATCTGGGCGGGGGTCTGGCGATTGACCTCTCGTCCACAACTGGGGCAGTGGGGACGGCCAATCCGCGCATAAAGCAGGCGGAGGTAGTCATAGATCTCCGTTACCGTGCCCACCGTTGAACGGGGGTTGCGGGAGGTCGACTTCTGGTCGATGGATATGGCCGGGGACAGACCCTCTATGAAATCCACATCCGGCTTGTCGACCTGCCCGAGGAACTGGCGGGCATAGGAGGAGAGGGACTCCACATAGCGACGCTGGCCCTCGGCGTAGATGGTGTCAAAAGCCAGCGAGGACTTGCCGGACCCCGAGAGGCCGGTAAAGACGATCAACTTTTCTCGGGGCAGGTCCAGGGAGACGTCTTTGAGGTTGTGCTCCCGAGCGCCCCGGATCACCAGGCGGTCCGACACCACGCCAGCCTATCCGCCCCATCCCGAAACGGACGGGTGCGGGATGCACCCGTCCGCAAGGGTCTCAGTGGGTGCGCTTGCGGGCCCCGGAAACCACGTGCTCCGCCCGCTGGAGCATGCCCTCAGCGACATGCACCGCATGGCCGGCCAGGTGGCTCATCTTGCCCAACCCCTGGTCCATTTCTTTTCCCAGGGGCCATTTGGAAGCCTGCTTCCACCCGGAGCGCACCCTGTCGGAAAGATGGGTCTTGGCATCCACCGAGCCCATCGCCTTCTGCATTCGGGCCCTGATGTCCTCTGCGTGCATACGAACCTCCTTCAAAGCAACGTCACTTGCCGTCAGGCACGATCAGCTATTACCCCTATTACACCCAACTCAACCCGCCGGCAAGCAGATAACAGCCCGCGGTCCTGCGGTCAGGCTGCGAACTGACAGATCCAGTGATGGCCGCCGGAGTCCTTCAGGATCATCGCAAAGCCGCCCGGATCGGCGCTGGCTCTAAAGGGCTGGACCCTGCTCCAGCCACTTTTGCCCGCAGGGGACACAAGTGGTGCCGGCAAGGCCCGCCGCCACGCCGTTGACCCCTTGGCGGTGGATATGGCTTGGATGTCATGTGCACCCAGGGCAACCACGGCCACGGTTCCCAAGCCGGCCACCAATGCCCCCCCAGTGGTCTTGGTGGCCCAAGCCGGGGAGCCCTGGGGGTAAAAGCCTGCCAGGCCGGAGGGGCCGGCGGCAAGGATGAGGCCGCCCGCCGTCCCCAGAGCCTCGGCGGAGATGGTGTTCAACAACAGCCCGGCTCCGTCGGTTGCATACGTTTGAAAAATGCCGCGCCCACCTGATCCCTGGCACCTTATGGACTGGACGACCCTGGAGCCCGCTGCAAACAGCGATACGGCCCGGCAAGCCCTGCCGCCCCGGGGGGCTGGGTAGGGGATCGTCATCCACAACCCCGAAGTGCTGCTGCTCTTGAGCGCAAGGCCGGGACCCGTCGAGGTCTTGGCACTGATGTAGATGCCCGAAGCCGAGGCCGCCATGAGGGCACCGGAGCCAACCGAGGCGGGGGCATCGGCGGTGCTGACGGGGCCGGTGTCGTTGACTATGTGGACCTGGTAGCCACCACCGGCGAGCCGTGTCAGCACTGCGGCCTGGGAACCGTAGGCGGAAATGGACTCTGGTTGGCCCTGAAGCCGCGTCTGCCAGGACACCTTGCCGGCAGGCGACACAAACAGCGCCTTGGCACCCTTGCCGCCTTCGCCGGCGAGCAGCATTCCATCGGCAAAGGAGGCGGCCGTGGTCGGGAGGAAGCCATTGAGCTTGGCTATCCAAAAGAGGTGGCCGTTGGCCAGGGAGTAGGCGTGGACCAGTCCCCTATTGGCTGTGAACAAAGTGGTGGAAGAGGTTGCGACAAACCGGGCGCCCTTGGCGGGAACGGCCCAGGTGAGGCCCCCCGGGCCCCCAGAGGTGGCGGGCTTGTTTGTCGTGGTGCTGGGCAAGGGAGCCTTTGGGTGGCTCCCACAGGCGCTGGCTGCGATGCCGAGCATGCCAACTACGGCCATGCCGGCCCGGCGATGCGCCAGCATCCTCGGTCGTTGTCGTTGGGCTCCGATTGGCCGATCATGGCACACCTGCTCACCGCCTGGTGCCAGTTAATCGTTATTGAGCAATTCCTAAACGCCCAAACTCAGTGCCGCAGTGGAGCGGAGGAGAGCTCCTCCAGTTCTGCCCGCACCGCCGCGGCCTCGTCCCTGAGCCGGGCCGCTTCCTCGAAGCGGAGTTCGGAAGCGGCCTTTTTCATCTCCGCCTCGATCCGCTCCGCCATGTGTGCCAGCTGTCCGGCATTCAGTTCCGCAAGGTCGGCCTTGTTGGCCGACTTGGATCGGGGCTGGGGTGCCTGCTCCTGACGGAGCTGCAAAAGGATGTCCGATACCGCCTTGCGGATGGTGACTGGGTCGATGTTGTGTTCGGCGTTGTAGGCGCGCTGCAGTTCCCTGCGGCGTTCGGTTTCGGAGATGGCCCGTTGCATCGAGGGAGTGACGGAGTCTGCATACATGATGACCTCCCCCTCGATGTTGCGGGCGGCTCGGCCCATGGTCTGGATGAGAGAGGTCTCGCTCCGCAAGAACCCCTCTTTGTCGGCATCCAGGATTGCCACCAGGGACACCTCGGGGAGATCCAGCCCCTCCCGCAGCAGGTTGATGCCGACCAATACGTCGAACTCTCCGAGCCGTAGGTCCCGCAGGATCTCGATCCGGGCCAGGGTGTCGATGTTGGAGTGCAGGTAGCGGACCTTGATGCCGAGTTCGGCCAGGTAGTCCGAGAGGTCCTCCGCCATCTTCTTGGTGAGCGTCGTCACCAATACCCGGCCACCCCGCTCCACCCGCCTCCCGATCTCGGAGACCAGGTCGTCAATCTGGCCCTTGGTTGGCCGGACCGCCACCGAGGGGTCCATGAGCCCAGTCGGGCGGACGATCTGTTCCACGACCTGGGAGGAGACCTCCAACTCGAAAGACGACGGCGTGGCGGACATGAAGATGCACTGGTGGATCCGCCCCTCCAGTTCCTCGAAGCGGAGCGGGCGGTTGTCCATCGCAGAGGGGAGGCGGAAGCCGTGATCCACGAGTGTTTCCTTGCGGGATCGGTCCCCCTCATACTGCCCGTGCAGCTGGGGCACCGTCACATGGCTCTCGTCCATCACCAAGAGATAGTCGGGGGGAAAGAAGTCCAACAGGGTGTGGGGCGGCTCGCCGGGGTTCCTGCCGTCGATGTGGCGGGAGTAGTTCTCGATCCCATTGCAGCTGCCCACCTCGGCCAGCATCTCCATGTCGTACTGGGTCCGCATCCGAAGCCGCTGCGCCTCGAGCAGCTTCCCCTCGGATTCGAAAAATGCCAACCTCTCTCCCAGCTCGGCCTCGATTCCCTTTATGGCCCGCTGGAGTCGTTCGTCTCCGGCTACGTAGTGACTGGCAGGGAAGACGACCAGCTCGTCCATATCGCCATGCTGTTCCCCGGTGAGTGCATCGAAGCTCACGATCCTCTCCACCTCGTCCCCGAACAGCTCGATGCGAATCGCGGTCTCGGAGTAGGCGGGATGAAGTTCGATGGTGTCGCCCCGGACGCGAAACTTCCCCCTTCCGAGGCTCACATCGTTGCGTTCGTAGTGGATGTCCACCAGCTTGGACAGGATTGCCCTCTGGTCGTGACTCTCTCCCGGGCGAAGTGCCAGGATGCGCCTCGCATACTCCTCGGGGGAGCCAAGGCCGTAGATGGCGGACACCGAGGCGACCACGATCACGTCCCGGCGGGTCAATAACGCCGAGGTTGCGGCGTGGCGGAGCCGGTCGATCTCGTCGTTGATGGTGGCGTCCTTCTCTATATATGTGTCAGAGGAGGGCACGTAGGCTTCGGGTTGGTAGTAGTCGTAGTAGGAGACGAAGTACTCGACCCGGTTGTCGGGGAAAAATGCCCTGAACTCGGTTGCCAACTGGGCGGCGAGGCTCTTGTTGGGTGCCAGGATCAGGGTTGGCCGCTGGACGGCTTCGATGGTCCAGGCGATGGTGGCCGACTTTCCGCTCCCCGTTATGCCGAGCAACGTCTGGAAGCGGTCGCCGCGTTCCACTCCCGAGCTCAAAGCTGCCACGGCCCCGGGCTGATCGCCGGCGGGCGGAAAGGGGGAGGCCACGCGGAACGGGGGCATCGCCGCGAGCGTAGCGGAGAAAAGGACCGGAGAGCTCCCTGCCCCCTGGCCCCTTTACTGACCGCTTTTTGGAAAAGGAGACGGCCAGGGTGGGTTTGTGCGCCGTTGTTTCGAAGTTGCCCACTGCCACACCTGTTCGGCCTGGGCCTCCAGCGATCCCAGCTCGCCGGCATTATCGACGATGTAGCCGGCAATGGCCCGCCTCTGGGCGGAGCTTGCCTGCTTCGAAAATCTCGCAGAGATGTCCGGGTCGCTCATACCCCTGGCCCGCAGGCGCAGCCGCGTCACCTCCGGGGGCGCTTCCACGACTATCACCCCGTCGATGGGAAAGGGTTGGGGTTCGGGCAATCCCCGTTCGGCAAGCAAGGGCAGTTCCACGACCACCAGTGGTGCAACCTCCATAGCGGAGAGCACCTCGGGGACGAGGGTTTCCCAGACCCTTGGGTGAACTATGGACTCCAGTGCCGCCAGAGCATCGGGGTCCGAAAAGACGATCTTTGCAAGTCCTGCC
>JAKAOS010000138.1 GCA_021823165.1 Actinomycetes bacterium
TCGGTGAACTACGCCATACGGGCATCCACTCCACGACCTGTGAAAAAACCACAAAGCCGTTGTGGCGTGGATCTCGGGCTACGGGTATTGGCAACCATCGCCGACACTGACGACAACATCATCGAGATACCCAATCCAGCACCACTGAGAGCAGCACTGGCAGAGAGGAGAAGAACAAGTAGGCAGATGTCCAGGCGGATACCTGACTCCAGGGGACACAGGGCAGCAAAAGCCAAGCTCGCCAAGTTGGACCGCAGGGCCGTAAACATCCGCCGGGACTCATGGCATCAGTTGACCACCATGTTGGCTAGTACCTATGGCGAGGTTGTGATCGAGGATCTCAACATCGCAGCAATGGGACGGTCAATGGGACGAAGAGCCTTCCGGCGATCTGTCTCTGACACTGCTTTGGGGATGTTCCGGCCAATGCTGGACTACAAGATGTCCAAGGCAGGAACCTCTCTGGTGGTAACAGACAGGTGGTTTGCATCATCGCAGTTCCACCATCGGTGCGGCTGTCGTCTCCTGTCCCCAGCCAAGTTGTCCAAAGTCCTCTCTTGTTCTGTTACGGGCGAGGTGCTGGACAGGGATGCCAATGCAGCACTGAACCTCCGTGACTGGCGGAAGGAGCAACAAACCAGTCCTGGACCAGTTGGGTCCAGCGCCCCTGTGGATACCCAGGCCACCGAAACGGTGGCACAGACCCAGGGTCGGTCCAAGAAGTCTTTGGACGGACGAGCACATGTAAGACCACGCAGTTCGGCCGTGTGCGGTGAGGCGAGAATCAAAACTCCGCAAGGAGAAGCGGTGTAGTGATCACTATTGATTACTCACTTTGCAACGGTGCCATGGCAGTGCCATTGCGGATTCCAGGCCCCCAGAACCTCCGGTGTCAATCCGGCGATGGAGCGCATCGACACAGCCCAAAGACCGCCGCCGAGGCATCCCAAGGGCTCTTGAGCCAAGACGGCCTTTCCTCTATGCCCCCGGCATCCATGGGAGCCAATCGGGCGCCTCGATGGTGGTTGGTAGCGCCTGGTGGCGGTCGGTGAGGCTCAGTTCCCCCGGCGGTAGGGGACGAAGACCAGACAGCCGTTATGGCCCCCGAAGCCAAAGGAGTTGGAGAGAACCGGGCCCGGCTCGAAGGGTCTGGGAGTAGAGCGAACCACGTCGAGATCGAACTCCAAGTCCTCCAAACCACCGGTAGGGGGGATCTGGCGACGAGCGATACTGAGCACCGATGCCACCGCCTCGATCCCGCCCGCAGCGCCCAGGCCGTGGCCGTTTACTCCCTTTATCGAGGTGACCGGGGGACCGGGGCGACCGAAGACCTTTGCAATGGCCTCCGCCTCGGCTGCATCGTTCAGCGGCGTGGAGGTGCCGTGCGCGTTGATGTGGGCGATGTCGGACGCCTGGAGACCGGCATCGGCGATTGCCGTCTCCATGCACACCACGGCTCCCGACCCACCCTCAGAGGGAGCAGTTATGTGGTTGGCATCGGCATTGGAGGCCGCCCCCGCCAGCTCTGCATAGATGCGAGCACCCCTCGCCTCGGCATGCTCCAGGTCCTCCAGGACCAAAAGGCCCGCACCCTCTCCCATCACGAACCCGTCCCGGTGGCGGTCGAAGGGACGGGAGATCCCCGAGGAGGAGACGGCGGTCATGTTGGTGAAGCCCGCCTTGGCGGTGGGCGTAATGGCGGCCTCGGCGCCGCCTGCCAGGGCAATGGTGCATCGACCGGTGGCGATGAGACGTGCCGCGTTGCCGATCGCCTGGGTGCCAGCGGCACATGCAGTCACCGTGGTCTCACACGGACCCCTCCATCCCTGGCGGATGGAGACCAGCGCCGGTGCTGCATTGGCCATCATCATGGTGACCAAGAAGGGGCTCACCCGCCTGGGACCGCGTTCGGCCAGGACATGCACCTGGTCCTCGAGCGACTGCAGGCCCCCGACCCCGGTCCCGATCCAAACCGCCGCCCGGGCAGGGTCCACCTCGGGATGACCCGCGTCCGCCAGCGCCTCTTCGGCCGCCGCCACGGCAAACTGGGCGAATCGGTCCGCCCGGCGCACCTCTTTGGGACCAAAGAACTGCGTCGGGTCGAAGTTCTCCACGCGCCGCTCCGTCGAGGGCCGCGGCTCGGCCGCCAGGCCCTCCCAGAAGGCATCCACCCCTATGCCGGCATGGGCCAGGACACCAAGGCCCGTGATTGCCACACGTCTTCCGATGGGACCGTCACCGGGGCCGGAAGGCCCCCAGGCAATGCGCATTAGAGCTTGGAGTAAACCAGGTCGAAAGCGCCCTCGACCGTCTCTACGCCATCCAGTTCGGACTCGTCAACCGAGACGCCGAAGCTTTCCTCCAGCGCCATCACGAACTCCACGACGTCGAGGCTGTCGGCCTCGAGGTCCTCGGAAAAGCGGGCCGAGGGGACCACCTTTTCCTCCGGCACATGCAGCACCTCCACGGCGCATGACTTGAACTTCTCGAACGCTGCTTCTTTATCCATTGAACAATCCTTTCCGAGGGGTCAGTGCCCCATACCCAATCCGCCGTCCACCCCGAGCACGACGCCGGTAATGTAGCTTGCCTCGGCCGAGGCCAGGAAGGCCACTGCTGCGGCAATCTCCTCGGGGCTGGCCAGCCGTCCAAGGGGAATGGACTTGCGGATCTCTGCCACCCTCTGTTCGCCTGCAGCGGCCAACAGCTCGGTATCCACCGCGCCCGGGGCGACGATATTCACCGTCACCTGCCTGGATGCAAGCTCCCTCGCCATCGACCGACCCAGGCCGATCATGGCCGCCTTGGAGGCCGCATAGTTCGCCTGCCCGGCCGCCCCCGACAGGGCGACGACCGAACTCATGAAGATAATCCTCCCCCAGCGGTTGCGCATCATCTGCCGAGATGCCCGCTTGGCATATCGCCACGAACCCGAGAGATTGGCTTCCAGGACTGTGTCCCAGTCCTGTTCGCTCATGCGCGCAAGGAGGGTGTCCCGGGTAAATCCTGCGTTGGCCACCAATATCTCGACCGGGCCCAGTTCCTCCTCTATGCGGCCAAAGACTGCCTCGGCGGACTCGGGGTCCGCGGAGTCGGCGGCAATGGATAAGAACCCCTCTTCGGGCGGGGGATTAGTGCGGTAGGTGAGGGCGACCCGGTGGCCCTGGGCGGCAAGGGCCCGGGCGCAGCCAAGACCAATACCCCTGGAACCACCGGTCACCAGCGCCACCCGTGACTGGTTCACGACCCCCATCGCAAAATGGCCGACGACCAGGTCATCCCGGCGCCGAAACCGCACATCAGCACGAGGTCCCCCTCATTTATCCGCCCCGCGTCTGCGGCATCTGCAAGAGCCAGGGGGACCGATCCCGAGGAGGTATTCCCGGTGCGGTCCAAGACCACCGCAGTCCGCTCCATCGGGATCCCAAGCCGCTCGTTGGCAGCCTCGATGATGCGAATATTTGCCTGGTGGGGAACGCACAACGCAATATCGGATGCCTTTAGGCCGGCAGAGGAAAGCACCTTTTCACAGGAGTCGACAACGGCCCGGACAGCCTTGCGGAAGACCTCACGGCCCTCCATTTTCAAAGTGGAGCCGTGGTCGCAGTAGAGGAAGCGGCGAGCACTCCCATCGACCCCGAGATCCCACCCGAGCAGGTTTCCCGGCCCTTCTCGGTATTCCAACACGACCGCCCCGGCCCCGTCCGCGAAGAGCACCGCGGTGGACCGGTCGTCCCAGTCGGTTATTCGGGAAAGGGTGTCGGCACCTATGACAAGGGCCCTTGGAGTATTGGGCCCCAGCATCCCATTTGCCACCACCAGTGCATACACAAAGCCGGCACAGGCGGCATTGATGTCCATCGCCCCACCCCGGGTGCCCAGCTGAGCCGAGACGTCCGCTGAGGTCCCGGGGACCATCTGGTCCGCGGTGGTGGTGGAAAGAACGATCAGATCGATGTCGGAGCCAGCCAGACCCACGCGCTCCAGAGCCCTCTGGGAGGCCTCCACCGAGAGAGAAGCGGTGCTGCCGCCGATGCGGCGTTCCCTTATGCCGGTCCGCTCGGTCACCCACTGGTCGCTGGTGTCCAAATAGGAGGCGAGATCGTGGTTTGTGACGACCTTTTCGGGCAGTGCAGTGCCCCAGCTGACAAGAACAGAACCCACTATTGGGCCACTTCGGAGGCTCGCAACCACGCCAGCGGCTGGCTGTCGGCGACGCGCTCACCGGCGTGGGCCAAAAGCCCGACCAGGCGCCCGGCGAAGGCCGATCGCACTTCGGTTTGACCCACGGTGCCAAGCAGGTCACCCACCGCCAGCGGGATGCCTTCCTGGTCCTGGCTCCGGCCAGGCGCAAGTACTGCAAAACGGTCTATGGGCTGGAACACACCCGTCGTGGGGCTCACGACAATTCGTTCGGAGACATAGAGGTGCTCTCCCTGCTGGGTCGGCTTCTTTGGCGCCAGGGACTGGCCGCCCAACAACTCTACGAGCCCATCGAGATCCTCGGGCCGGGCAACCGATATGGCCCTCGTCTCACGAAGGGTCCGCTTGGTGATGCCGGTGAGGACCCCGCCTCCACCCAGTTCTACAAAGACAGGTTCGGCGTTACCGTTCCCGCCGCTCACCAGGTCCAAGGTGGTCGCAAGGCTCTGGTGCCAGCGGACGGGAGAGCAGAGCTGTGCAGAAGCCAACCCGGGCCAGTCACTGCCCGACCTATGTGCCTTGGCATCCACGTTGGCCACGACTGCAATGTCAGAATCTGAAAAGTTCACATCCGCTATCGCCTTGCGCAGCCTGGGCCTCGCAGGCAGCAGCAGGGGAGTGTGGAAGGGCCCCCGCACCGCCAACTGGACTGTCTTTCTCACGCCCATGTCCCTGGCGATCGCAACGGCGGCCTCCACCCCCTGGGCGGTGCCGGCTATGACAACCTGGCCGGGCGCGTTGTAGTTGGCTACCCACACCTCTTCTTCGGCTCTTTGGCAGGCCACCTCGGCGTCGTCGTCGCCGATGCCCAATAGGGCCACCATCCTGCCGGGGCTGTTGTCCGCAACGTCCTGCATCGCCTCGCCCCGTTCGGCCACCAGGCGCAGGCCGTCCTCGAACCCAACCACGCCGGCCGCGACCAGCGCGCTGTACTCACCGAGGCTGTGGCCCGCACACACCGAGGGGGCGACGCCCAGTCGCTCCACTGCATCCAGGACAACAAGGGACAGCACAAAGGTCCCCAGCTGGGCGTTGCGCGTCTCGAAAAGGTCGTCTTCGCCGGCCTC
>JAKAOS010000139.1 GCA_021823165.1 Actinomycetes bacterium
TGCGATGGCGCCCGCTCCGATCCCGGCCATCTCTGCTATGTCAATCCCCGTGAAGGGAAGCGAGGAAGTCCCAGTTGGCGTGTAGGGCAGCTGTGACGGCGGTACGTAGACAGGCGCCGGATTGTTCGGGGTGAAGGGGAGGGTCGGGTTGTTCTGGCTCGGCGGAGGCACAACCGTGGTCGTATGTCCCGAGTTCGTCGTGACTCTCTGTGTTGTTGAGCTTGCAGCATAAGCTCCCTGTATCACTAATAGTGGCGACGCGGCCACTATTCCAGCAAATATGAGTGCTGGTACTGCCCTCCTAGGCCTGTTCATCAAACTTCTCCTCCCTGTGCACTGCCACTGTAGGTAGTAACACGCCGCGTGTCCATAGGGGAAGCCACTTTGTTGGCTGTAATAGGAACCAAGTTTTAGGACAATTACCTACCAGGTAACCACTGAGGTAGAAGCGTCAATAAAGCGCCTATTTCGGTAATACCAGACGCTGGGCGGCAGCCTTGACGATGGGAGGACATAGAGGCGTCCGGACCGATACGGCACGGTGAAACTGAAACTGGCCGAAGCTTTGTGCCCAGGAAGCACCGACACCTCGGTCGCAGCGATTACCGCCCGCCCTTCGCGCCCGATCACCCTGGAAACGTGTCTTGGTGAAAGCTTTGTCGCCGTTGCATCGCCAGGCATGCTCAGTTCCAACAAGCCCAAGTACTGCCCCGCCACCAGCCCCAAGCCAGGCGCAGGGCCTTGAATCAAAGAAGGGTGGTGACCCGAAGACAGGTTGGCTACCTCCACCGTCACGGTCCCCACGGTGTGATTGCCGACAGGATGGAACAAGAGGTGCGCTGTCAGCCGGAGGTAGGGGTCGAGCTTGTTGGCCCCGAGGTTGGACATCCCAAGCAGCAGAGAGGAGGGCCCTACCTGCCCCGATACCCCAGCCCTTGCCCAATCAGCTTCCAGGGCGGGCGAGGCAGACCAAACCATGAGATGGCGTCCACCGGCGGCCCTGGCCAACGCCCCGAGGGTGGACACGGGGTTTCCGCCGGAGCTGAGGCGTGCAAAGAGTCCCTTGGCAACGGCCCCGAGCACGCTGTTTGTGGTGGCCTCCTCCGCCCCCCCGCCGGGCGGCTGGCCGAGATACTGCTGGTGCATCAGGTACTGGGTGGCATTGGAGCCGGTGATGGTTATGCCATTGGCGCTCTGTGGGCCAGAGGAGGCCAATAGATCCGCAAAGGCCGACGCATCCATATATAGGACCGTCGACGGGCGCGGCACTCCCATGGCCGCCGACCAGATGCGACTTGCGACCGCGGCATTTGGGGGGAAGGACGGATCGAGCCCGAGTGAGTCGAGATAGGTGGCGGGGTGGCTGAAGCCCCACAGGCGCTGCAAACTTGTGGCGGAGCGTCCCTGAACGGGGCTCGGGGCCGAGAGGGAACCTGTCGGGACCACCGGCCCCACGCTGGCGATCCCATTTTTCAGACTCACCTCCATTGCGGCCAAAAAGCTGCCGGAACCCATGCGCATCTCTGCATTGCTTGCCGCCAGAACCAGCACATGATGGGACCCCGAGGAGAGAGCGGCCATGGCCGAGGTGGCGGCGGCCAAGCGGCTGAGGGACTGGACCAACTCGTCACGTTTGGCGGAGAACTGGGATCTTTTTTTGCCCAAGGGGGAAATCAGGCCCTGGCTGGGACCCAGGTTCACGCCCCTGGCCACCGCCAAGGTGGAGTCGACCGATGCCACGATCTCCGATAGCGCTCCCTGGCGCTGTGAGGGTATGGACAACCTCTCAGATTCGGTGGCCAGCACAAGTGCCATGGAGGAACCGCTGGTGGAGATTTGCGCTGCCGATCTGGACAGATGGGCGACAGAGGAAAGCTGGCGGCCCACCACTGGCATGAGCGAAAGCGGGGCCAGCAAGGGAGATGCGAGATGGGACTCCGCTTTGGCAAAGTCCGCCGAAGCCGTCCGCAACGACGCCGCAGCTCTCAGTGCCCCCGTCTTTCCCACAAGAGCGGAACCGGACCCAGCCACGCTGTAGACGCGATCGAGGCCAGCACGATCTGCGCGGTAGGCGGCTAGGCCTTGGCGGGCCGCCAAAAGCCCCCACCCGAGTAGCACGGCAAATAGCACAAGGGACCAAAGGAGCCGCCGCCGTCGGCGCCTGGACCGCCGGGCCTGCACAGGATCATCCAAGCCAGCCACTCGTCTCCATACTCATGTCGTGCCCGACAACTCTATGACACCAGAGCCGGCTGGGGGCACCCGACTTCCTTTCGGTCCGGGTCTCTTTTGGCCAATGACTCCTCCCTGCACGCCCGAATAGAACTTCAGCGAGGCTGATATCACCAATCAGCACTGTTATTGCCTACAACTCCATCAACGTAAGTATTGCCGACATATGAGACATTTTCCTTATTACCACTCTCAGTAGTTTTCATCTTTCCAGGACCCCCTATCCGTTCTACAATGCCTCTTGGAAGGGGAATGTCAGCCCATTTCATATAGGACAATCGGCTCATTTGCTCCAGCAATCAAAGGTGCAACAAGCGGAGAGTGATATCGGGGTCACTCCTAGTAGTGATGGAAACACCCCGGCTTGCTCGGGAGGAACATTGGAACGCAACAGGCCACGACGGCACAGCACCCGAGTCGAAGATGCCCGTGGGAGGTGGGCCAAGACCTTGACAAGGTACGCGGGAAGCTCAACCACGAACGACCCGGCTTCCACCGCAGTTCCCCACATGCCGCAGGAGGCGGGCCGGAGATGACCGACACCAGCAGGTTGTCTGATCCAATGCCGCTTGTCGACGATGCCCCCCGACTTGCAAAGGTGGCCGACACCGAGGAGAGCCTCGACCGGATCCTGGCCAAACCGGAGCCCACTCGGCACCAGGGGTTCTCGGCCGTGCTATGGCTGGCGGCGGCGGACTTTGCCGCCCTCTGCATATCGCTGGCGACCGGCCTGTTCTTGTTGGCCTTCATGTCCAACGCGCTGCGCAACTCTTTGGACCTTTGGTCCTACAACACCCGGGCAGACATGCTGCTGCCCTTTGCGATCATCACCGCCTTTGCCACCTACGGCCTCTACCAGCGCACGTCTCGCCGGGTGAGGCCCACCACCTTTGGGGAGTTGCGTGGGCTCTTCCATGCAATCGCCGCGGGGGGGTTTTTGGCTGAGGGCGTCACCCTGCTCGGTCACCGTGGCTATGGATGGAGGGAGCTGCCCGCCTCTCAGGTCGCCGCGGCATGCGGCATGGCCCTGGTATTGGTGCCGACCGGGCGGGCCATGATCAGGCACTTTCTTCCGGTCCTGCGCAAGCGCAGGATCAGGGTGCTGATAGTCGGCTCGGGCATGATGGCCACCCGGGTCGCGACCCATCTCAAGTCTGACCGCGGCATCGAGGTGGTGGGGCACGTAGATGACGACCCCAAAGGGGGCACTGCGGTGATGGGCAAGGTGTCCGAACTGCCGGGGCTCTGCAAGGAATACAACATCGACCGGGTACTGGTGAGCTTTTCTCTCACCCATCCCCGCGACACCACCGCAATCCTCCGCCAACTCCACCGCCAGCAGGTGCCGATCTCGGTGGTGCCCCGCTACTTCGAGCTGCTCTCTTGGAGATCGGAGGTCGACGAGATCCGGGGGCTTCCGATACTGGACGTTGCGCCACCGTATTTCGGCTGGGGTACTCGCTTTGTCAAGCGCAGCTTCGACCTGGTCGCCTCTTCGGTGCTGCTGGCCATTGTCGCAGTGCCCCTTGCGATCATGGCGGTAGCGGTGAAAGCCAGTTCCCCTGGCCCGGTCTTCTTCAGCCAGGAGCGCCTGGGACGGGACCGCCGGCCCTTCCGCATCTACAAACTTCGCACGATGAGGGTGGGAGCGGAGCAGGAAAAAGCCGCCATCGATGCCCTCAATGAAGTGGACGGGCCGCTCTTCAAGGTCCATGACGACCCTCGGGTAACTCCGGTGGGCCGCTTCCTTCGGCGCACGAGCCTGGACGAGCTGCCTCAGCTGTTCAACGTGTTGCTGGGCCAGATGTCCCTGGTGGGGCCCCGCCCCTTCGTCACCGAAGAAGCCAGCAAAATAACCGGCTGGGCACTCCGCCGCTTCGAGGTCCGGCCCGGTATCACCGGACTCTGGCAGGTATCTGGGAGGTCGGATTTAAGCTTTGACGAACTCTGCCACCTCGATTACATCTATGTGGCCTCCTGGTCGTTGTGGTGGGACGTCAAGATCGCCTGGCAGACACCGACCTCGGTACTGCGCCGCCACGGCGCATACTGATTCAGGCCTGAATCAGAACCAGAACCTTTCCAGGACTGCCCCTCTGGGTCGGCATCGAAGAAATCCCACATGAGCAACGATCGGCACCTCTCTGTAGCGGGAAACGACCTGTCTCCGTGGCAGGAAACGACCTGGCCTGCCGGAAAAACCACACCCCGTGTCATGGTTAGGTCGCCAGTTGCCGAACTCGGCCCGACATGGCTGCCAACCACACCGCCAGGATCGGATCAGCGCCCAATCCTGCAAAGTGATCATTCTCCAATCGTTGAGTCTTCACTTTTCGAGCGTCGTTGCTGTCCAGTTTTCGACCGGCGTCGACAGGCTTGCCAGGCCCACGGGATTGCCGGTTGGTCAGCGGCCTGGACATAGCCAGACATATCCGATCTTGGCTAGGGATGTCGGGACCAGGTCCTCCCCTTGGGCCGGTGTCCTCAGCCCTTCGCCGCAGCGATGGATCTGTCTAACAGTTCGACTATGTCAAGCACCGCAAGGTCTGCGTCGATGCCTGCAGACTTGGCGGCGTCCTCGAAGAGAGAGACCTCGAAGGGACAGCACACCGCCAGGTAGTCGGCACCCGTTGCGGCCGCCTCCCGCACCCGCACGTCCGCCAGCCTGCGGTCCCCAGCGGAACCAGAAAAGGAGGAACTCCACATGCCTCCCCCACCTCCGCCACAGCAGTAGCTGGCCTCCCTGCAATGGCCCATCTCTATGACCTCTATGCCCGGTATGGCGCCCAAAAGCGCCCGTGGGGCCTCGTACTCGCCGTTGTGGCGGCCCAGGTAGCAGGGGTCGTGGAATGTGACCTTTGCCGGGGGCAGCTCACCCAAAGAGAGGGCAGGCAGGAGCGGGGCCAGCAACTGGGTGTAGTGCAGTACGTCGTAGTTTCCCCCGAAGCCGGGAT
>JAKAOS010000016.1 GCA_021823165.1 Actinomycetes bacterium
CATGACGACGACCTCCCGGTGGTCATCCCCGAGACCAGCGTGGAGCGGCTCCGGGGTGCGACCCTGGATGTGGTCAACGGCGGTCTGGCAATCGTGAACCCCAACACCCCTCCGGCTCCCCCCGGCATGCGCACCCCCAACCTCTCGAGCGAAGAGGCCAGAGAGGTCATCGAGGTACTGGAGGAGGAGATCAACCCCTCCATTGCCTCCCACGGCGGGGCGGCCGAACTGGTATCGGTGGACGACGGAGTCGCCTACGTGCGCATGTTGGGCGGCTGCCAAGGGTGCGGCCTGGCCTCGATGACCCTCAACCAGGGGATTGCAACCGCCATAAAGGAGAGGGTGCCCGCAATCACCTCCGTGGTGGATGTGACCGATCACGCCCAGGGCACCAACCCCTACTACACCCCGTCCAAGAAGTAGGCGAAGGCAGGAAATTTCTGTCCCTTTTGGGTTAGTTTAAGGTAGTTGTTTGCTAAGCCTTTCCTGAGTCTCCATTCCCGCGCAGACCTCTTGCAGCCAAGATGTATCTATGGTGGCCTGGCATCCTTCGGAAACTGAGGAAGCTGCCGGCCGGGAGTTGAGCAACCTGGAGTTGCTGGCCTGGCGGGCGATGGTGGTTGGGACGGGCAGGCTCGTCAGCAAGCTGGATGAACAGTTACAGGCCGAGGCGTCTTTGAGCCTGGCAGACTACGAAATCCTCTCCTATCTTTCCGAAGCCCCGGGCTGGCACCTCCGCATGACGGAACTGGCGGAAGGGGTGGTCATTTCCCGCAGCGGCCTTACCCGGCGAGTGGATGGGCTTGTGCGGCGGGAGTTGGTAAAGCGGTACGCGTGTGAATCGGATCGGCGCGGCACCTACGCGCAGCTGACCGATGCCGGCTTTTCTGTGCTCAAAGCCGCCGTGCCGGCGCACCGGGCCGGGGTGAGGCGGTACTTCTTGGACCTGCTGCCCGATACTTCGCTCCCGACAATGGCCGACGCCATGGTGTCCCTCGCTTCATCCTTGGGCATGTGGCCGGTAGGGGCGGCAGCCTTTCGCTGAGGGGTATGGCGTAAATGTCCATATTTCGCAGCATTCCACTGCGTGTCGAGCACCGTTCGGCGGATTTTCTCGCTCCGAGCCGAGTTCGCGTTCAAGTCATGGCGGTCAGATGCCGTTTCTCTTAACCAGTGGCCGCCATAAAGCAGCTACCGCGGGACCGGTGGATCACCACGGCCCGTCAACACAAGGAGCGACGAGCACCTATGCGCACCGCCATTCAGAACCTGGCGAAGCGGCGGGAGGACGAGGAGGGCTTTACCCTCATCGAGCTCATGGTGGTGGTCCTGATCATCGCCATCCTGATGGCGATTGCGATTCCCACCTTCCTTTCCGCACGTAACACCGCCAACGACAGAGCAGCACAGTCCGACCTCCGCAACGCATTGACTGCGGAGAAGAGCATCTACGCAAACGACGGCCAGAGCTACATCTCTGACACGGTGTCGCTCAACTCGGCCGAGGCGAACTTGAGCTGGACCACTGGTTTTGCTGCAAGCGCCAAGACGAACCAGGTGGCAGTAAGTCTTAGCACTACCGGTAAGACGGTCTGCCTTACCAGTCAGTCCGCTTCGGGCAGCTATTTCGAGATCGTTGACAACGGCTCCAGCACGATGTACGGCAGCCTTGGTAGCACGGCGCCCACTGCTTGTAGTGGTACGCCGATGCCTTCTGGTAGCGGCTGGTCCAGCACCGCCTGGTAAGCAGCCCGTAAATCATTACAACTGAAGTTGGCAAGGGGGCCTTCGGGCCCCCTTCGCCGCGCCTGGGGCTCAATGTCTGGGCGGGATCGGTCGATTCATTGCTTGTGTCCAAAGTTGTTTCTTTTGTCTCAGCCCGTGGTTTTGTGTTGCTGGTCTCGGTTGGGTTTGTGGCGAGTGGGCTGTGGTATGGGTTCTTTTCCCCCTCCGTCCTCTACGGCCAGCCCTACTGGCAGGTGCCCGGGGACATCTGGGCCACCATGCGGGATGCCCATTACATAGCCTGGGGCGGATTTGCCGCGGTGTATGGCACCGGTGCGGGGCTGGTGGCACTTCCGGGGATGCCGCTGCTATTGGCACCGGTGGCGGCGCTGTGTTCGCATCTGGGCCTCACCGAGGGGTTCCCCTTTGCGATCCCGCACCCTACCGCCTGGTATGTGGTGGGGCCGGTGACCATCTCGATGGGGACCCTCCCGCTGTTTGCGACCTGGCGGATCACATCGGATCTGGCGGTGCCACTTTCCCGCCGGCGGATTGCCACGGTTGCGATCGCAGTGGGTTGCTGGCCGGCGGTTGCCATGTGGGGACATCCCGAGGACGCCGTGGCATTGTCGTTGTCCCTGTGGGGGCTCGCAGCCGCCCTCAGGGGCCGGTTTGGGCCCGCAGGATGGCTTTTCGGAGCCGCCATGGCAATCCAGCCACTGGCCGTTTTGGCCCTTCCCCTGGCGGTGGGGATGGCAGGGGTAAAAAGGTCTCCCTCTCTTGTGCTTCGAGCAGCGTTGTTCCCGGGGTTGTTGTTGGCCCTGGAGATGGTCGGGGACTTCCATTCCACCTGGAAGGCCTTCAGTTCCCAGCCGAACTACCCGACCGTGGACTGGCCGACCCCCTGGCTGGCGCTTGCCCCCAAAATCTCGCCGGGGGTCGTTGCCGCCGGGCCCGGCCGGGCGGTTTCTGTGCTCCTTGCCGGAGTGTTTGGCCTATGGGTAGGCCAGCGCTGGGGGAGGGGGGCTCAGGCCGGGAGGTGGGTGCTATGGGCGGCAGGTGTGGCTTTTGCCCTGCGCTGTGTGCTGGAGTCGGTCATGGTCCCCTACTACGTCATGCCCGCCGTGGTCTGCCTGGTTGCCGCAGCCGCCTTTGCGGGCCGGGCACGGCTGTTGGGTGCCGGGGCGGCGGGGGCCTATGTCACCGTCTTCACCCTTTGGCACTATCACGTCTGGCCCTGGTATGGGGCAGTGGTTTTGAGTTTGGGGCTGCTTGGGTGGTGGTCCAGGCCGGAGTTCCATACTCGGAAAAGGCCGGGGGATGACAACGACGCAGGGGACGGGGAAGCTCTTGTGAAGTTCGATCGTGTGGCCCAACCCGCCTCGGTAGGGGGGGCGTAGTGCCCCCCTTGTTTTATTGGGCCTTCCTGGTCCTCTCTGGGGTCCTGGGCCTGTCGGTGGGATCCTTTGCCAACGTCGCCGCTTATCGGGTCCCCGCCGGATTGTCGGTGGTGCGGCCGCGTTCTGCCTGTCCGGCCTGTGGGACTCAGATCAAAGCCGTAGACAACGTCCCGGTGGTCTCCTGGTTGTTGCTGAAGGGGCGCTGCAGGGCTTGTGGAGCCGGTATCTCGTTGCGCTATCCGGTGGTCGAGTTTGGCACCGCCGTATTGTTCGTCGTGGTGGCCCTCCGCTTCGGCCTCTCGCCAACCGTTTTCGCCTACTGGGTGCTTGTGGCCGCCTGTGTGGTCATAACCGCTGTGGACCTGGAGCATTATCGGGTGCCGGTGGCGGTCCTGTATCCCTCCTGGGCACTCGGAGCGCTGGGCCTGGTAGTGGCCAGTGCCACCGAGGGGCGCTGGGGAAGGCTTTTGTTTGCCCTGGCCGGCGCGGCCATCGGCTTCTCGGTCCTGCTGGCGCTGCATCTCATCTCCCCGAAGGGGATGGGATTTGGTGATGTGCGGCTGGCGGGCTTTCTCGGGATGTTTTTGGGCTGGTTGTCCCTGGTTCAGGTTGCGGTCGGGTTGTTCTTCGGCTTCGCACTCGGGTCGGTCGTGGGCATCGCTTTGGTGGTCGTGGGTGCCCGCACCATGCGATCGAGGCTCCCCTTTGCTCCTTTTCTCTGTGCCGGGGCAGCCCTGGCGATCCTTTTCGGGAGGGAAATCGTCCGGGTCTGGCTTTCCTAGCTGCACCTGGAGCCATTCGGAGCGAGATGCCGGCTGGCGGGGACCTCGTGCCCTTGGTCCTGCTCCTGGCCTGGCCAACGTGGCCGTGGTGTGCTCAGCTGCGACAGGAGTAGCAGTTGTGAGACTCAGGAGCCTTCCGCTGCGGCGGCGAGGCGGTCGAGGGAGGCCCGGAGTTTTTCCGGGGTGGTGGCACGGGCGCGTGGCAGTCGATTGGGATCTGTGAGCTCGCTCCAGTCGTAGGTGTGGGTGACAAGGGTCCGGGAGGAGCCGAGCGGTTGCAGTTCCCACCGCCAAAGGTGCCCCGGAGGCTCCTTGCCCACCTCGGCCGGTTTCCAGGCGATGCGCCTTTCCTCTTCGAAGTCGACCACGTGGTTCTCCCTGATCGATCCCATCCTGAGACGCATGGTGAACACCTCTCCTACAGCCTTGATCCGCTGGCCGGCCTCGGCCTCGGCGAGGTTGTTGTTGCCGTCCCAGGCTGGTTGGCGGGAGGGGTCGGCTATGAGTGCAAAGATCTTCTCGGCGCTGGCGGCGATCTCGCGGCTTGCGCTCACGATGCGGGGGGTCTGTTCATCGCTGGTCATGTCCATATCCAATCATGATCAGCACTGCTTGGCCGAGACACCAGGGGCGCAGGTGGGCTTTTCGTGAGTGTCGAGGGTCTGCGGACTCGGGGATCTGCCGGCTCCTGGGCGTGGCGAGCCGGGGACTCTCCCAGTCGCCGGGCATCCTTTCGGAGGGGGGTTTCCCCACAGATTTGGCCGACAAAATCCGGCCGATCTTCCCTTCGTGGCACCAAGCGGCTTGGCCTGTTGGCACCGGAGATTCTCTCCACCAGGGGTAAATGGATTCCCGGCCATTGCGGCCCAGAGAGCCTGGTTGTCTCAGAGATCCCAACGACAGGAGCGGCCATCTTGCAAGGCCCGGCCGCCTCGTTGTTTGTGAAAGACGTGTCCGCATTGTGGGTCTTCCTCAAGAAGAAGCGCCCATGATCCGAGTGTTAGAGACATGGAATGCGTGCAGCGCATGGCCGGAAGGAGCGCCCAGTGACCGCCCGGAGCATCGGCTTGGACATCGGGACCTTCGCGGTCAGGGCCGCCCAGGTGAGCGTAAAGGGTGGGGAGGTCACACTGGAGCGCTTCGGCCAAGTTACGCTGCCGCCCGGGGCGGTGATAGCCGGGGAGGTGCAAGACCCCGTTGTCGTCGGGGATGCCCTCAAGGCCCTCTGGCACGGGGTGGATTTTGCCTCCAAGAAGGTCGTGGTGGGAGTGAGCAGCTCCCGGGTCATCCTCCGCCAGGCAGATTTCCCCAGCATGCCAAAGAACGAGCTGCGGGCCGCACTGGAGTTCGGAGCGGCGGACCTCATCCCCATGCCGATGACCGATGCATATTTGGACTTCGACCTGCTGGGTGAGACCGTGAGCGACGACGGTTCCTCCCGCTCCCAGATACTCCTGGCTGCGGCACACCGGCGGGTCGTGGACGCAGCGGTGGATGCAGCCCGGGCGGGAGGGCTCAGTGTCGGGATCGTGGACCCCGGGCCATTGGCGTTGGTGCGGGCCCTTTCCCGCCCCTCCACAGACGTCCTGGGCGAGGACATCCGCACCGAGGCCCTCGTTGCCATGGGAGCGGGCGTCACGGCCCTTGTGATTCACGAGAACGGCGTGCCCCGCTTCGTGCGGCTTTCCTCCCACGGCGGGGAGGACGTGACCGCCAGGCTTGGTGCGGAACTGCACCTGTCCCAGGACGACGCGGAGGACCTGAAGCGCCGCATGGGAGCGGTCGGGCCGGATGCGATGCCCGAAGGCGCAGCACTGGTGGTGGCCTCCGCAGTCGGCGCTTTGGTTTCAGACATCGCAGGCGCACTCGAGTTCTACGCCGACCAGACCGGTGTCAGCCCCGTCTCACGAGTGGTCCTGACCGGCGGGGGGAGCCTAACGGCGGGGCTGATGCGGGGCCTGGCGTCCGAACTCGGCCTCCCGGTGGAATCGGCGGACCCCGGAGCGCTGGTGCGCATCGGCGGGGTCGCTCTGGATGACTCGGCGATGTCCAAGGCCGGGCCGCTGTTGGCGGTGCCGGTCGGTTTGGCCCTGGCCGGGATCCCGGGCATGCCCGCCACGGTGAACCTGCTCCCTCCCGATTTGGTTGCCCAGCGCCGCCGCAATAGGGAGATGGCGGCCGTCGCCGGATCGCTGGCTGTGGTGGCGGCCGGGTTGGCGCTTGCAGGGGTGGGCAGGGCACATGAGATCTCCCACCAAAAGCAGGTGCTCGCCGCCGATCAGGCCCAGGTGAGCAACCTGCAGACCCAGGTGCAGAAGCTCGCCTATGTGTCCAACACCGAAGCCAAGATCACAGCGGGCTCCTCCACGATCAAGGCGGCCCTAGCGGGCGATGTGGACTGGGTGGGGGTCCTCAACCAGGTGGCCACCTCGATGCCCTCGTCGGTGTGGATGACCTCCTTTACCGGCAAGGGCCCTACCTCAACCGCAGCAGGCACCGCCACCATCTCGGCGTCGGGAACAAACCAGCAGGCGACCGCGGCCTGGATTACAGACGAAGGCCAGTCGCCGGCGCTCAGCCAGGTTTGGGTGAGCTCTTCGAGCCGTTCGGCGGTGGGACAGGTGGTCTCGATCTCCTCAACTGCCAATCTCACATCTGCCACCCTTGCCAACCGGGCGGGGCAGTTCGGTGCTTCGAGCGGGAAGGCCGGCTGATGAAAATGGCCGCATCGATCAAACGCTGGGCGCCCAGGGTCAACTATCGGAGCACGGCGGCCCAATGGCCGGCGACGGGAGGACGGCAATGAAGCAAAAGCGCGGAGTCATCTACGGCGCGGGTGTTGCCGTCCTGGTGGCGATGGTGGCCGCCTGGTATTTCCTGCTCTGGTCCCCCCAGGGCCACAAGCTCGCAACTCTGCACAGCCAACAGGCGACATACACCTCCCAGGCGACCACCCTGGCCGCCCAGCTGGCCCAGCTCCGTACGGAGGCCAAGCACATGTCATCTGCCAAGGCACAGCTATCGAAGCAGGGCCAGGCGGTGCCTTCCACGCCCAATATTGCCCAGTTGATTCTGCAGGTCGACTCGGCGGCCCATGCATCGGGCTTCCAGTTCCTGGGGATCTCGCCCGGCATCATCACTGCACCGACGGCCTCTGGCAGCACAGCGGCACCGAAGGGTTCGCCAAATGTCATACCCATAAGCGTGAAAGGCTCGGGGACCTTCTTCCAGGTGCTTGACTTCATGCACCGTATTTCGGGCCTGCCCCGTGTCGTGGTGTTCAACAACATCGCCTTGAGTGGGAGTTCCTCCTCCGGGGTAGGGGTATCACCGACACTGAACGTGACTTTGAGCGGCAACGTGTTCACGACGGCCCCGGCGCCGTCGGCTACTGGGGGTGCGGGCTGATGGCCGTGGACCTGAAGGCACTTTTGGCCAACAACGCCCGGGTGGCGATTCTGGGTGGAGTTGGCGTGGTATTGGCAGGAGGGCTGGTCGTCTACGACCTCGCCCCAAAGGGCAGCCCGGCCTCATCTGGTCAGGTGTCGGTCCCCCATTCCTCGCCAATCTCCAGGGCCCCGGCCTCGGGGAGCAGCGCCGTCCCCTCCGCAACCCCCTCTCCGTTGGGCGATGGGAGCATTACTGCCAGGGACCCCTTTGTTGCCCTGGAGGCAAGCTCTGCATCAACATCCAGTGCCAGTGGACCGAGCGGCGCCTCGCTGCCGTCGGGCACCACGGCGACGAGTGGCACCTCCACCTCCACCGCCTCGTCCAGTACCTCGTCGTCCTCCAGCTCGTCCTCGACCACCCCGTCCTCCACCGGGTCCACCAGCCTGCTGCCCCCGGTCCCCACGACGGGCAGTACCACCACCTCGTCGGGCACCACCTCGTCGGGCACCACCTCGTCGGGCACCACCTCCTCGGGCACCACCTCGACGGCCAGCACCCCCACGCCGTCGGTTCAGATGATGGCGGTCTACACCATGGGTGGCCAGCCCGAGGCCGAGGCCAACATCGGTGGCACCGTCTATCCCCAGCTGTATGTGGGGAGTGCGGTCCAGGGTGTCCTGGTCAAGCAGCTGGACCCGGCCACCGGATGCGGCACCTTTGCCACCCTTTCTTCGACATTCCAGGCCTGCGTCGCCCCGCCTGCGGGTTGAGCAACTGCAGTAGGGCCTGAGCGGGTGCGCCGCTTCGTTTTGGTGGTGCACTTTTGTTCGCGACGATAGGGAAGGGGCCGGCGGCGGCATTGGCCTGGGCCGCCGGCAGGGGAGCCCGAATGCGCCGTTGGGGCCGGGTGAGGCCCGCCCGGGCAGGAAGCCAAGGGCATCTAGGATGCGGCCGTGAGCGCCATACGTTTTTTGACTGCAGGAGAGTCCCACGGTAGGGCGCTAGTGGTGATCGTGGAGGGCCTGCCGGCGGGGCTGGCTATTGGTTCCGAGGAGATCAGGGGAGAGCTGGCCCGCCGCCGCCTGGGATACGGGAGGGGCCCCCGCCAGCGATTCGAGACCGACGAAATAGCGATCCTCTCGGGGCTCCGCCACGGCCGCACACTCGGCTCCCCGGTGGCGATAGAGATCGCCAACAAGGAGTGGCCCCGCTGGGAACAGGAGATGTCCGTCTCACCCGGCGAGCCATCAAAGCCGCTCACCCGTCCCCGGCCGGGCCATGCGGATCTGGCCGGCATGCAGAAGTATGGCTTCGGGGACGCCCGGGACGTCCTGGAGCGCGCTTCGGCGAGGGAAACGGCGGCAAGGGTCGCGGCGGGAGCCTGTGCCAAGGCCCTCCTCGGCACCCTTGGCGTCTCGGTTTTGAGCCATGTCACGGCATTGGGCTCGGCCCGGGCCGGGCGTGCCCGGCCGGCGCCGGACGAACTGGAGATCGTGGACGGCTCGGCGGTCCGATGCTTTGATCCCGTGGCGGAGGCCGAGATGATTGCCGAGGTCAAAGCGGCCGCCAAGGAGGGCGATTCTTTGGGCGGGGTGGCCGAGGTGCTCGCCTACGGCGTGCCGGTGGGTCTCGGGAGCCACGTCCACTGGGACCGCAAGTTGGACGGCAGGATCGCCCAGGCGCTGATGAGCATCCAGGCCGTAAAGGCCGTTTGGTGGGGAGACGGTGTCGAGGTGGCGGGGCTGCGGGGATCGGCGGCCCACGACCCGATCTCCTGGGATCCGACCAGCTCCTCCTACCAGCGCCGCAGTGACAAAGCGGGAGGGGTGGAGGGGGGCATATCGACCGGGAGCCTGTTGGCGGTCTCGGCTGCAATGAAGCCGCTCGCCACGCTCAACCGACCGGTGCTCTCCACCGTCGATGTGCAGACCAAAGAGGAGGTCCGCTCCTTCAAGGAACGCACCGATGTGACCGCGGTGCCAGCCATGGGTGTGGTGGCCGAAACGATGGTCGCTTTGATTTTGGCCTCCGAGGTCCTCACCAAGTTCGGCGGGGACTCGATAGAGGAGCTGAAGCGCAATCACGCATCCTTTATGAGCCACATCCACCAGGTGCATTCCGGCCCCATACCGGCCCCCTCGGGGGGGGAGTCCTGACCGAAGCAAATGTCCTGCCCCGGCGCATCTGCCTGGTTGGGATGGCCGGGGTCGGCAAGAGCACGGTCGGGCGGCGTCTTGCAAGGCGCCTTGGCAGGAAGTTCCTTGATACCGACGCCTGGGTTAGCCGGTCCGAGAATGCCTCGGTCGCCGATATCTTTGCCAAAAGCGGAGAGGAGCACTTCCGCCGCCTGGAGGCCTCTGCCGTAATGGCGGTGCTTAGCTTCCCCGAGGAGTGCGTCATAGCCTTTGGCGGTGGTGTGGTGGTGACAAGGGAGAACCGGGAGGCCATCGCGGCCACCGGCTCGGCCATCTGGATGCGGGTCGGTTCCCAAAGCATCGCTCGCCGCCTCGGATCGGTGAAGGGCAGGCCGTTGTTGGCAGATGACGACCCGGTAATCGCCTGGGAACGTTTGGCGGAAAAAAGAGCCGACCTGTATGCCGAGGTGGCTTCCGCCGTGGTGGATGTTGATGGGATGTCAATAGCGGCAATGGCCGATGCGGTGCTGGACACCTGCTCGGGTCTGGGCGCAAGCAAAGATGCCCGGCCACATTCGGGAGGCGTTGGGTGAGGCACACCGATGCGGGCTCCGGCGGCATGGAGGGCGGGGAAGAGATCCCGGGCTCAGATGTCAGGAAGGTGATTGTCGACCTCGGCGCCTCCTCTTATCCGGTGCTCGTGGGCAAAGGCGTGAGATCGCAGGTCTCGACACTGCTATCTGAGTCGGTGAAAAGGGTTGCAGTAATCACCCAGGCCGGCATTCCCTGGGGGGTCGAGACCATGCGAGAGGAGCTGCGGATCGAGCTCCCCCCCGGCGAGTCGGCCAAACGCTTGGCGGTGGTGGAGCGGGCCTGTTCGGAAATGGCCAAAGCGGGGCTAACCCGGGCCGACGCGGTGGTGGCCGTGGGTGGGGGAGTGGTCACCGACCTGGCCGGTTTCGTAGCAGCCGTCTATCACCGTGGCATCGAGGTGCTGCACGTACCGACCACCCTGCTTGCCCAGGTTGATGCAGCGATAGGGGGCAAGTGTGGGGTAAACCTGGACGAGGGGAAGAACCTGGTCGGGGCATTCTGGCAGCCCAAGGCGGTGCTTTGTGACACCGAAACCCTATCCAGCTTGCCGGAATGCGAGCAGTTGAACGGGCGGGGCGAGATGGCGAAGTACGCCTTTTTGGGAGTGCCCAACCTGGCCGGTGTCCCCCTCGACCAACAGGTTGCCCAATGTGTTGGCCATAAAGCGGCGGTGGTTTCCGAAGACGAGCGGGAAGGTGGCCGCCGTGCCCTTCTCAACTATGGCCACACCCTCGCCCATGCCATCGAGGCCCAAGCCCTCCACCACGGCAACACCATCGGCCACGGCGAGGCCGTGGCGGTGGGGCTGCATTTTGCGGCCCTATTGGCCACGCGCATGGGAAGGGTGGGCCCGGAGGAGGTGGAGAAGCACCTGGCAGTACTTGACCGCTTGGGCCTTCCCACGGCCCTACCCGGCTATGTCGAGGTGGGCGAGACCCTTGAATACATGGCCAGGGACAAAAAGGCCGTGGATGGACTGACCTTCGTGCTGATGGGGGACTCGGGCTGTGAGGTGGTCTCGGGAGTGTCTCCCGATCTGGTTGCCGAAGTCCTTCAGTCCATGCCTACTGCTTTGTGACCGGGGAGGCCTGGCCGGCGTGACCGCCGGCCAGTAATGCCCGGTCCCGCAAGGCTTCAGCTGCGGTCCTTCCCCACCAGGTGCCACGCGCTCGGCACCAGGGCTGCGGCCGCCAAGAGCTTGATGGTGTCGCCCGGTATGAAGGGAAGCATTCCCAATGCCAAGGTCCGCTCCACCCCGGTGCCGAGGGACGCCGCCAGCCAGGCCATGCCCCCGGCATAGATGACCAGGTTGGAAGCCGCCATGACCAAAGCGCTGCGGAGGAAGGTCCGGTCCATGCCTCGTGCAGCCAGCCATCCCCCAACCGCCGAGGCCGGAATGAAGGCGAGGATGTAGCCGAGAAGGGGACTGGCGAGCATGGAAGCTCCCCCTGCATGCCCTGCGAACCACGGCAGGCCAACCAGTCCGGCCGCTGCGTAAAGGACCGTTCCCGCAACTCCCCGCCTCCAGCCGAGGACCTCGGCGCCCAGTAGGACTGCAAAGGTCTGGCCCGTGATGGGCACCGGGGTGAACCAAAGCGGGATCGTTATCTGAGCACATATCCCAACGAAGATCGCAAAACCCGCTACCAGGGCAATGTCTCGTACCCGTTCACCGGGTAGCCGGTCCGCCAGGGTGCCCCTGGGCGCGGAGATTGCAACGGTGGATGCTTGGAAGTCCATGTTCTTTTGACCCACCGGGGCCGCCATTGGTTACAGGCCCAGGGGGGAATGTGTCTCGTTTCGAGCCGAATGAGGCCGTTGCCGACTCTCAGCCGGCTTTTCCCTCGACCGACCCTTGTCCACAGTTGACTTGTGCCCTCGGCCTATTCCTGCTCCCAGCACTGCGTCCCGGTGCCCGGCCAGGGCCCAAGCCCCCGACGCTCTGGGCTCAGAACTCCGCCCCGGCCTCTACCGCCCGGCGGGAGGCCGGGTGGTTGGGGTGGCCACGGTGGATGAAGTGGTTGTCCAAAGGCCCGGGATAGGCGGCTTCGGCAAGGACCGCGTACTCGGCACTTTTGCGCTTGAGCGCTATGCCGACCACGATCATCACGATGATTGCCACCGACCCGAGGGCGTAGTCGAAGGGAGCGGCAAGCTTGGTGATTACCGCACCGAGTTCGTAGGTGGCAAAGGAGTAGAAACCCGACCATGCGATGCCGCTCGAGGCATTGAAGAAAAAGAAGCGGCGCCAGGGCATAACCGTGGTCCCGGCCAAAAAGGCAACGTAGGTGCGGAGCACGACTACGAAGCGGCCGAAGAATACGACCTTGCCACCCTGGCGGTCGAAGATGTACTTCCCGATCTTCAGCTTGGTCTCATCGAGCCGGACGTAGCGCCCGTAGCGGCGTGCGACCCGGAAGCCGCCCAGCCTCCCGATCATGTAACCGAGGTTGTCGCCAATGATGGCTGCAGCCGCTGCGACCATCCAGATCAACAGGAAGCTCATGTGATGGGTGCTGCCGGCGTAGATGCCCGCGGTCTCCACGATCGTCTCGCCCGGAAGGGGAAGGCCCATGCTCTCGCCGGCCACCAAAACAAACACCGCGATATAGCCGTACTTGCGTAAAAGGCTTAATATCGTGGCGAAAGAGAGGCCGAGGACGGCGATCACAACAGCGCCCCCCATTTCTGCCTCATCTCCCCAGGCTAACGGTTGGGGACCAAAGGCCCGGGTCGCCACCCCCGTCCTTTACTGTCCTTTTGTTAGGGCATCCTCTCCCTGGAATATGCCGGGGGGCCGCCCTTAGGCCAGCAGGGGCAACCAAGCGAGGGCAGGATCATATGGGCATCGGGGATGATCAAGTCGGCTTACCTGGCCGAACAAGGCCTCTGGTCGTGTTGCTTTCCGGTCCGAACCTGGATCTCCTGGGGCGACGTCAGCCCCATATCTATGGCCGGCAGACCTTGGCTGAGCACGTGGAGCGGGCTGCGGTGGTCGCCGCCTCTTTCGGTCTGACGGTGGAGCACCTACAGAGCGCGTCGGAGCATGAGTTGGTCAAAGCGGTGCACGACGCCAGGGGCCATGCGGCATGTCTGGTGGTCAATGCGGGAGCCCTTACGCATTATTCATGGTCGCTGGCGGACGCACTGGCGTCCTTTGACGGAGTGGCGGTGGAGCTGCACCTGTCGAACCCGGTGGCTCGCGAACCCTGGCGGCACGTCTCGGTGCTCGCTCCGGTGGTGGCCGGGACCGTGGCGGGCTTCGGTGGCCTGGGCTACGAACTGGCGGTCGAGGCCGCTGCGAAACTTGCCGGTTTTGCCCGTTCCGGCGAGGCCTGAGCCGGCCGTTGGTAACGGTTCGGCAAAGCGCCCACTACGGATCGAACAATTCCCGGTGCGAACGACCTGAGCCGGCCCGGGGCCACCCTAGAAAATCTGGTGGGCCTCTGTGATTGTCTTTTGCCCGGGCCGGGGTGTATCGTGCTCTGCCGTGGACCCCGCGCGGGGCGGGGTCGCCAAGTGGTGAGGTCGGATCGAAAGGCTCGGTCCCCACACCCTTGGTCCAAAGACAATTAGCTTCGGCGGGCTGCCGCCTGCCGGAAGGAAAGGGGTGCCATGGGCAAAGGTGCCAGGCTCGGGCTGGTGCTAGCGCTCTTCGTGGCAGCATTTGGGCTTGTGACATACGCCGTAGTGGCGTATGTCGTTCCGAAACCGCCCGTCATAGACTTTGCTGCCGGACATAGCGCCGGAACCCCCGTCGACCTCCACCTGCAGGTGGTTGGTTCGCTCGGGTACGGTCCGCATCCGACTTATGTGAGCTATCTCACGATGAACCCCAGCGGGAAGTGGGTTCACACCACTCGTTGGGATCTGCCAGCCAACACACAGGTCAATGTCACCATTGACCAGTACGACTCCGGGAGCCCGCTCCGCAACCAGTATTTCGGGGGCGTCACGGGTACCCTGGGCGGGAAGGCGACCCTGAATGGGAAGTCCTTTACCGTCCTCAACGCCAACAATGGCGCAGGAGTGGGGCACACATTCACCATGCCGGCCCTCGGGGTGAGCGTTCCCCTCTGGGGCGTGTCCAGCACGGCCAAGAACGCCTGCAACCAGGCGGCACCCTGCCCGTCCTCCGCTGCGCATGAGGTCGTGAAGTTCAGCTTCATGACCCCTGGATCCCAGTCGGTCGGCCACACCTACCGCTGGCAGTGCTTCGTGCCCTGCGGGCTGGCCACCGTCGACGGCAACGGCGGTCCCATGCAGGCCATTGGCTACATGGGCGGATTCATGACGGTGGAGGGCTGATGGCGCGCAGGCAAAGCAGTTCACCCGACGCGGTGAGCAACAAGACCCACACCGCCAGATTGATGGGCATGTGGGTGCCTTTGATGGTGGTTACGGAGCTCGTCTTCTGGTTCGTGCTCCAGCCGCACATCCCGCCGGGCCGCCAGTCGGACTCGGCTCAGGGCCAGCAGTTCGACATCACGGTGCTGTCGATGATCGCAACGCCGGTTTTCGAACTTGTCATCATGTACTTCATCTACTCCCTGCTTGTGTGGCGGCATCCCAAGGGCGCCCCTCTGGTCGACGGGCCGCCGATCCGGTCCAACATGAAGATCCAGACGGCCTGGATGGTCATCACCTCGGCGATGGTCTTCGGAGCCTTCGTCTTTGGGACCTACGAACTGGTGGTGCCGGCAGGTGCCGGTGGCGGTGAGGGACCCAATCCGATCTGGAAGCCGTCAGGGAAGGTGCTGCCGGTTCAGGTGATAGCTCAGCAGTGGCGTTTCACCTACCGGTATCCGACCCTCGGGGGATTCGAAACCAGCCAGTTGGTGATCCCCAACCACACAGAGATCGCGTTTCACGTGACCTCCCTCGACGTCGTGCACAACTTCTGGGCCTACCAGCTCGGGGTCAAGGCTGACGCCAACCCCCAGTCGGACAACGTGGCCTACACCCACACCAACCAGGTGGGACGCTTCACCGTCCGCTGTGCAGAGCTGTGTGGTATCTGGCACGGAGCCATGTACAACTACGGCCATGTGGTGCCAAGGGCGCAGTTCTCCTCTTGGGCAACCTCCACCAAGGCGCGGCTTGCCTCCAACACCAAGAACCTCCCGCCCTTCAGCTACGCCGGGTATGTCCCCTCGGCCAACGGGGCGGCGGGCAGCTTCTATTCGCCCCAGGACAAGTTTGGTCCGCTTGAGACCTACGGCGCTGCAACCCCGACCTCTTGAGGTCTGAGGCTCCTGCCATCGTGGCCGGCGGGCCCCGGGTGAAGATATCCCGGGGCCCCAAAGCCACCAGGTCGATGCCAATCGAGTGTCGTCACATACAAGTGCAGTCAACACCTAAAGAAAGGAATGCTGAGGATGGCCATTAGCGCCACCGCAGCCTCTGCAGGCCTAGGCAGCCCCGGGGGAGTACCCGGAGTCTCGTCGCCCTCCAAGGGCACGAGGCTGAACATCGGCACCGGATTCCTCGGCGCCGTAATCGGCTACCTGGTCGGGCACTGGCTGGGAAACTTCATAGCCTCGGGCTATCAGGCAGTCCAGGGTTCTGGGGCGAACAACGTCGCCATAGTCCTGGCGCTCGCCCTCGGAGCCCTGGGATGGCTGACGGGTATGGGAGTCCTCTCCTACCCCATTGCCAAGCTGTTGGGGCACGACGCCCCTGAGGAGCGGCCCGAAGCGGGATGGGGACGCTACCTGCGCTTCACGCTCGACCACAAGGTCGTGGGCGTGCAGTACATGGTGGGAGTCCTGTTGTTCTTCTTCACGGGCGGGCTCTTCGCCATGGCGTTGCGCACCGAACTGCTCTCGCCGACGGTCCACCTGTTCGACCCCAACCGCTACATCGAGATCGTGAGTGAGCACGGCACCATCATGATGATGATGGCGACCTCTTTGGTGCTTGGTCCCCTCGGCAACTTCCTGGTGCCCCTCATGATTGGCTCCCGCCGCATGGCGCTGCCAAGGGTCGAGGCCACCTCCTTCTGGATCTTCATCTCGGGCCTTATGGTCATCCTGACCGCCCCGGCTCTCGGTGGGTTCCAGACGGGTTGGACGGGATACGCCCCGCTCCAGACCCAGTCGAACCTGGGAATGGACTCCTATCTGGTCGGCTTCGTCGTCATCGGAACCGGAATGATCCTTGGTGGCTTCAACATGGTGGTCACCATCATCAACTACCGCGCCCCTGGCATGCGGTGGAGCCGGTTGCCGATCTTTGCGTGGTCGATGCTGGCTACCGGCAGCATCCTCGCCACCGCGACGCCGGTCTTGGCAGTCGGGCTCTACATGGGGTTGTTGGACCGCACCGTGCGGACCGCCAACTTTGTGAACTCACACGGTGGCAACGCCTTTTTGTGGGAGAACCTCTTCTGGTTCTTCGGCCACCCCGAGGTTTACATCATGGCCCTGCCTGGTTTCGGGATTGCCGCAGAGCTTCTTCCGGTCTTCACCCGCAAGCCCCTTTTCGCCTACCGCGTCGGGGCCGCCGGGATGATCGGGGTGGCGCTGCTCTCCTACTTCGTGTGGCAGCACCACCTGTTCCAGAGCGGCATCAACCCCGACATGCGGCCGTTGTTCATGCTCACCACCGAGCTCATCTCCATCCCGACGGGTTTCATCTACCTCGTCGGAATGGGCACTCTGTGGCGGGCACGGATACGTCTGGAGTTGCCGATGCTGTTCGTGTTGGCCCTCTATTTCAACTTCTTGATAGGTGGCCTGACCGGTGTGTTTTTGTCTGACGTCCCGGTCAACGTGACGGTGCACGGGAGCTTCTTCGTCCTGGCGCACTTCCACTACACGATCATGGGTGGTTTGGTGTTCGCCTTCTTCGGCGGGCTCTACTACTGGCTACCCAGGATCACCGGGTCGATGATGAACGAGACGCTGGGCAAGATCCACTTCTGGATGATGTTCATCTTCTTCAACTTCACCTTCTTCCCGCTGTTCATCGTGGGGCTGTTGGGTATGCCGAGGCGTGTGTTCGAATACGCTCCGCGTCTTCAGACGCTGAACGACATCGCAACCATCTCCTCCTACCTGCTGGGCTTCTCCTTTGTGATCTTCACGATCAACTTCGTCTGGAGCCAGTTCATCAGCCCCAAGCCGGCACCCCCGAACCCCTGGCAGTCCAGGGGCCTGGAGTGGATGATGCCCAACCCGCTTCCCTTCCACAACTTCTCCCGGATCCCCGTGATCCTCTCGGACCCCTACCGCTACGGGGAGCCTGACGCTCTCCCGGTGGCAGACTTCGGCTCAGAGGAGTTGAGGCCCGAGACCGCAGGGATGGCAGTGGACGCTGCGGGCCAGCCCATCGAGAAGGGTGATGCGTAATGGCTGACGCACCCGTACTCATGGAGGCTGAGGAAGAGATCGCCTACGAGCTCCGCTGCGCCGAGGGCGCACTGTGGACCAGCTCGAGGCTGTTCATGGCGATTGTCATCATGGCGTTCGCTGGAGAGGCCTTCGGCTATTTCTACCTCCGTTCCACCAACAGCTTTGGAATGTGGCGACCGGGGAACATGACCGCCCCGCCGCTCATCGGCACCGTTATTGCGGCCGCCATCGTCGGTGGTGCGATCATCAACACCGTTGGCTTTGGCCGGCTGCGGCGAGGAAGCACCGCGGACTGGGTGGTGGCAGGGATTGCATCGTCATTCCTGGCGGCGCTGGGATTGGGGCTGCAGATCTGGCAGCTCACCCGGCTCAGCTTCTACCCAGGAGCAAGCGGTTACTCCTCAGTGTTCATAGCCTGGGCCGGCATGAACATCGCCCTGTGCTTTGCAGGGTTCTACTGGACCGAAACGCTCGTGGCACGGGCGCTTCGGATTGGCAAGCTGGTCGCCGACGATGGGGGACTTGGGCTCTCTGACTTGGCTCCTGCTCGTCTGTTCCGGGCGAACCTTGACGGCGCCAGCTACTTCTGGTGGCTGATGGCGGTTATCAGCGTGGTCTTCTGGCTGCTCTTCTACATCATCTGAACCGAGATGGCTTTGGGGCCGGGGTTACCCCGGCCCCAGAGCCGAGGTGAGCTATGAGCATTCTTTTATCGCATTGGTCGGCTCCGCCAGGGGTCCTCATACCGGCCGCAATCTCTCTTCTTCTCTACGAGGTCGGCCTCTACCGCATGAACGGGGGCTACAACAGGCCGGCCGGCAGGGGATCGGCCAAGCGGCATTCCCGTTCACAGCAGCGCTGGCTTTTTGTTGGTGGTGTGGGAGCTGCGGTGGCTGCACTTGTTTCACCACTGGACTACTGGTCCGGCATCTACTTCTGGGTGCACATGATCCAGCACATGGTGCTTCTGTTCCTGGCTGCACCGCTGGTGGTCTTGGGGGCACCCTGGCTCCCGATGATGCGGGGCTTGCCCGCAGCACTGAGGATTCCCCTGCTTCGCTGGATCTACCGCTCCGGAGGCGGCCAGACGCTGCGGACCGGCCTGCGCTGGGCCGGCCGTCCCGTGGCGGCGGCGGTGGGGTTCGATTTGGTCATTGGATTCTGGCATCTTCCCGTCATGTTCGATGCCACCCTCCACTACCAGTTGATTCACGATTTGGAGCACATGTCGTTTTTGGCGGTGGGGATGTGGTTCTGGGGTCAGGTAGTGGGCTCCTATCCCTACTCGCCTCGGCTCGACTACTTCAGAAGGATCTGGGTTATATCCGGTGTGATGTTCCCCAACTGGGCGCTGGCGATCGGCATGGCCTATGCGGCCCATCCGTGGTATGGGGCGTATGGTGACATTGCCGGTAGGCATATGTCGCTTATCAACGACCAGAACCTGGCGGGAGCCATCATGTGGGTGGTGCCGATGATTTCCCTTGGCATAGGGGCGTTTTGGTGCCTGAACAAGTGGCTGGCAAAGGATGCCGACGAAGATGAGCGGCTGGCTGAGCTGATCGGCCGCACCAGGTTGGATAGCGGTATAAGGGTTGGGGAGACGGGTTGACCCTGACCGTTGTTGGTTGGGTTTCCGAAAGCATTTGAAGAAAGGGATTTGACATGAGTCTTATTGCCGCTGCACACCAGGCTTCGCAGTCCAACTCGAGTGAGGGTGCGATCCTCACGCTGGCGATTCCGCTGGGCGTTTTCTGCGCCATGCTTCTGTGGGGCTTTTTCCAGCGGCGGCCGGTGAGGTAATCAGGCTGTCTGGAGGGGGAGGGCTTCATGCTCTCCCGCCTCGCCAGAACCTGGCGAGGCAAGCATTGGTTGGTTTGTATTGGCCGGCGGGCATGGGAGGTTTCCTTTGCGCGCCGAGAAGGGGGTAGGGCGTCGTGGCAGTCCTCGGCGGGCTGTGGTTGGGCGGCGTCTTGGCCGCTGGATTGGCCGTAGTGGCGGAGTTGCTGTTCGAGCGCGGCCTGAGGGCCGCGGTCAGGGACAAGGCCGCCATTGGCCGCCCCTGGTTCTTTCGGCTCGGCGTCTTGGTGTTCGTGGCCGCTTTGAACTGGCCCGTGGCATGGCTTGGCCACACCCTTGTCTTTGTCGAGGCGATCCAGTTGGGCCTGTTGGGCTTTGCGGTGCCGGCCCTGGTCGCGGTGGGGGGGCCATGGGCGGCCTTTGGTGAACGTGCTGGCAAGCTCCCGGCCCGCGCCCGGGTTGCCCAGGCCCGAAGCAATACCCTGACCAAAGCCGGTGCCGCGGCGGCAGCTCCTCGCCTCCATAGAGGAATTGGCGGGCCCGCGGGTACCAAGCGTTCCTCCTCGCCGGTCGATGGTAAGGGAAGGCTCTGGGCACGAGCGCTTGTTTTTGTCGCCGCAGTGATCATTTGGCGTCTTCCGGCCCTGGTTGATGCCATCCACGCCGTTCCGCTGCTCTCGCTGGTGGAAGCCGCAACCCTCATACCGCTGGGCTTATTGTTGTGGCGCCAGCTCATTGGGTCGGGCACCCACTCTCCCAAGGCCGACCGGGCATTGCGTATAGGCCTGGCTGCGGTGGTGATGTGGGGTATCTGGATCGCCGCTTATGCCCTGGGCTTTTTCGAGAACACGGTCTTTCCCGCCTATGCCCATGAAGCAGGCAGGATTCTCGGACCGGTGGCAGATCAGGAACTCTCTGCCGGTGTGATGTTTGTTGGTGCTGCGGCCTCCTTTGTCCCGGTGGTGTTCTGGAACCTGTTTCGCTGGTTGCGCAGCCAGGACGACATCGATGAGGCACTCTACGAGGCATTGCGGAACGAGGCTCATCTCCACTCCGAGGCCAACCCGTTGGGCGGGGCCTTGGATCCCAATAAGGGAAAGGGCACCTCAAACACATAAGGCTCCCGCATCGCCAACCGGACTTCGGTGGTGCGATGTGGGCCATAGCCCCGGTTCCGGTGCCATAGATGGAGTGGCATGTGCGGGCAGCGGGAGCGCTGGATGCTGGGGTTGGCAGGTGAGGCCGGGTCTCGTGTCACACATGGAGGCCGAGGACGGAGTTGGTGTGAATCGCGCTGGGTCAAGGCTGGCCGTTAGATGCTGCCAGGGTTCCTGATGCGCCAGTGGGCGGAACAGCGAAGGTATTCCTGGGCTGCGCGGCTCGGCGCCGTAGCCTTTTGGCCGGCGGTGACTTGTACAACCCGAGGGATGGCTTTGGCATATCTGTTAGCCGGGATGCAGGGCGGAGGACCCGTTGGCCTAGTTGTAGATTGTCAAGCAGGTGGTGGGATCGAGGCATCACTCCAGCATCGAGGGCCAGGGACCATAGCCGTCTCCCCTGGCTATTGGCCGGCACCCGCCAGGCGGTCGACATCGCATCCGAGCAGCCTGCCGAAGCCTTTTGCGGTGCCCTCTGGGGAGAATGGGTCGTTGTCGTAGCATGCGAGCCGGGGTATTGGATCGGAGGGGCGGGGTTTTCAGAGATCGAGTTCAAGGGGGAGAAGCCGGCAATGGTCTCCCACGAGAACGCCGATGGTCCCGGCGGGGCCACCAACACCACCCGGTCGGCGGTTTCGCCGCGGTTGGGTGCCGGGAGTTGGCGCCATGTCGTGCACGCCAGGCTGTGGCGGACCACGACGCGCTTTCCGCGCATCGCAGCCAAACCTGCCCGACGCTCCGATCCAGGCTGCAGGGTCGGTTGGTGGGGGTCGGGCAACTGGGAGCAGGAGACCTCTCGCCCCGTGTCCGAAGCCGGACTGCCAGTTTGGACTGCCAGTGTCCGGCCGGACGTAGATTTTCGACACCAAATAGGCCCAGAAGGCTACGGTCCGACATTGCCCATCTCACCAGGCTGTTTCTGGCCGGTGCCGATGGCCGCGGAAGGCCTTGCTGTCTGGAGGCGAAGATGCAGCGGTGCTTTAGGTTGCCTTACGGGATGCCGAATGAGTGGATGTGCCCCTCTCTGCCACTACGCCGGTGAATGATGTTGCTCAGTCGCCCTGCCGAGCCCAGGTGGCGACGAAGAAAGCAGTGCTTTACAGCCACGATCCCGTTGTGCGCGAACTGCTCTCGCGCTACATCGCCAGAGACGGCACGGAGGTGGTTGCCCTCGGGGCCCTGGGGGAGGCCATTTCCACCGCAGCCCCCGGTGATGTCCTGGTGGTGGTGCTGGCCAAAGCCACCGGAGCGGAACCGGTCCGGGTGGCCCGCCAAAGCCGTCCCCGGGGGCCCATCCTGGCGCTCTCCGAGGATGCCCAGGCCGCCATTGCCGCCTATGGGTTCGGGGCTGACATCGTCGCGCTGCTCCCCATCGACCTGGACCTTTTGTGCTGCAAGATTGCGATCCTCGCCCAGAGAGAAGCGAAGCTTTTGGGCGCGGGGAATCTCAGCTGAATACGGACCCATCGGTGTCCCGCCCGTCTGCAAAATGGCGGCTTTCCCACAACACCATTGCAATGGCCTTGGTGGCGTACTTGCTCTTCCTCGGGGTGCCGGTTGGCATCTACAGCCTGTTTGGCAGAGAACTACCCGGCATCCTCGTTGTGGTCCATTACGTGGTTGCCACCGCTTATTCGTTGACCGCAGCGCTGATGCTGGTGGAAGCGGCGATGGCTCTGCCTCGGCGCAATGCACCAATCGCCGCCAAGGAGGCCAGGCCCCAAGTCCCCCTCACCTCGGTGATCGTCTCGGCGTATTTGCCCAATGAGCAGGATGTGATAGTGGGCACCATCATGCACCTGGCGACAGAAATGCACGTGCCGAGTTACAACCTCCAGATAGTTCTCGCCTACAACTCCCCAGAGGGTCTCCCGGTGGAGGACGCCCTTCGATCACTGGACGGCCTGGCGGCCAACTTCACTGCCTTGCCGGTCGCTGGGAGCCATTCCAAGGCGGAAAACATCGTCGCCACCCTACCGCTCTGCAGGGGTGAAATGACGGTACTGCTCGACGCTGATCACCATCCCCTGCCCGACGCGTTCGAGCGAGCCTACCGTTGGCTGCTGCGCGGCTACGACGTGGTCCAGGGGCGGTGTGTCGTTCGCAATCAACAGGAGAACCTCCAGACGAGGTATCTGAGCGTGGAGTTCGAGCAGATGTATGCGGTGGCACACTCCGGCCGCTCACTGGCAACCGACAATGCCATCTTTGCCGGCGCAAATGGCTATTGGCGCACGGCGGTGCTTCGGGAAATCGGCATGAATGCCGCCATGCTCACCGAGGACATAGATGCCAGCGTCCGCGGCATGCTTGCCGGGTATCGCTTTATCCACGACCGCTCCATCGTGTCGAGCGAACTTGCCCCGGCCACGCTGCGGAGTTGGTGGCATCAGCGCATCCGGTGGGCCCAGGGGTGGCTCCAGGTGACGCTGCAACACCAGGCCGCAATCTGGCGCAGCCCACATCTGGGCCTGAAGAACAAGGTGTTGTGGACCTACCTGCTGAGCTGGCGTGAACTGTTCACGTTTCTGTCGCTCCAGGTCTTTGCCCTCATTGCCGCATCACTGTTGTTGGGCCAGCCGATCCCGTGGTTTGGCAACGCCTACTTTGCCGCCACCACTGTCTTCACGGTTGCATCCGGGCCAGTTGTGGCGCTATCGGCATATAGCGTTGCTCTTTGGAGAACCAAGAGGGACCTGAGGCTTTGGTTCGTCATCTATGCCTGCACCAGCCTCATATACATAACGGCCAAGAACACCGCTGCCATGGTGGCAATGCTCCGACAGCTTTTGGGCGAACGGGAATGGGTGGTAACCAGACGGGGTGTGAAGACGGTCACTGGACCGGCGGCATCCACCCCAATGGCGGAGACGGCTGCACCGTATGCCCGGGGATCAACTACGGAGCGGCAAAGCGTGCAGGGATCTGGGGAAGCTGCCCGGCCCCCGCTTCGCTTCCCGGGCCGTGGATGAAACTGCCGTCTGTGACAAATGGCTAACGAAGCTATCCATTGGGGCTTGGAGCGCCGCTTGGCTCTGATGTGCACCACCCGAAGAGGATGGGAGTTCTGGCCGCCAAGAATCCAGGGCACCG
>JAKAOS010000017.1 GCA_021823165.1 Actinomycetes bacterium
CTCACCTTGGACCCCAGCAAGGATTACCAGCCCATAACGAATCCGCCGTGATGGGCTACTCTGTAGGTTCGTCTGTCCACGATGTTCTGAGACATCACAAAGTGCGGGCGAGAGGACTCGAACCTCCACCCCCGAGGGGACCGGGACCTAAACCCGGCGCGTCTGCCAGTTTCGCCACGCCCGCGCATAGCCATAATGACAGGTGCGCCGATAGCACGCTGCAGCTCCTCTGAGCGCGTAACCTTTGCTCATGGCAAGAATCTCCCAAGGGCCCGCTCTCCCGTCGCTGCAGGGGCCGCACGACGGTGCAAGCGGCGACATCTACCAACGACTGCTCAAGGAGCGGATTGTCTTTTTGGGCACACAGGTCGACCAGAGCTCGGCCAACATGATCTGTGCCCAGTTGATCCTGCTCGAGGCCGAGGACCCCGAACGAGACATCAGCCTTTACATCAACTCTCCCGGTGGATCTGTCACCGACGGATTGGCCATATACGACACCATGCAGTACGTGCGCTGCGACGTGTCCACCATCTGTGTGGGCCTGGCAGCATCCATGGGCCAGTTCCTCCTCTGTGCGGGAGCCCCGGGCAAGCGCTATGCCCTTCCTCACTCAAGGATCCTTATGCACCAGCCCTCGGGGCAGATGCAGGGACAGGCTGCAGACATCGCGATTCAGGCGGAGCAGATCGTCTACCTGAAGCGGATGATGGCGGAGCGGATCTCCTTCCACACCGGCCAGCCCGTCGAGCGCATCGAGGCCGATTCGGACCGGGACCGCTGGTTCACGGCCGAGGAAGCCAAGGACTACGGTTTCATCGACGCGGTGATCGACCGCTCGGTGGCCCGTGCGGAGAGCTGAGCAGCGGTACGCTCACCACGGTGAGAACACGATCTGCTGTTGGAGGCCGTGCCAGAGGGGCGGGTTCAATGGGCCATAGCTCAGAGATTGGAACACTGGCCGGGGAAGCCTCGTGAGCCTGAGGCGGCCGGTCGAGCCCCAGGGGGCACAGGAGGACACCTTGGAAGCCCTCACCCTGCGGCGCGAGGTCCCGATCCGGGTCGTCGCGGCCGACGTACGGGTGTGGCAGCGCCTTGGGGATGTGTGGACCTACAGGGAACTTCTTTTGAGCCTCGTCCGCAAAGAGCTCAAGGTGAAGTACAAAAACAGCGTCCTTGGATTTCTGTGGTCCATGCTGAATCCGCTTTTGACCCTGATCGTCTACTACTTCGTGTTTCAGATAGTCCTCCGTAACGGCATACCGATGTTTGCGGTGTTCTTGTTGTGCGGGCTTCTCATCTGGAACTTCTTTTCCGCCGCCCTGCCAGGAGCGGCCCAGTCGGTGGTGGCCAACGCGGGCATTGTGAAAAAGGTGGCTTTCCCCCGGGAAATCCTGGCCCTCGCTCCGGTGGGGGCTGCTTTGTTCTTCTTTTCGCTTCAGGCGCTCATCCTGCTGGCTGCGGTGGTGGTCTTCCAGGTGCATGTGGCCTGGGCATTTGTGCCGTTACTGGTGCCCGCCCTGGTTGGGCTCGTGCTTTTCACCTCCGCTTTGGCAATCTTTCTGGCAGCAGTGAATGTCTATCTGCGGGACACCCAGCATCTTTTGGAACTGGTGCTCATGGCCTGGTTCTGGGCCACGCCCATCGCCTACCAGTATGAGCTGATCGCGTTTCACCTGCGGGTGAGGCATTGGCCGACCTGGTTGATGATGCTGAATCCAGTCACCCCGGTGGTGGTCACCGTCCAGCGGGCCATCTACGGTTCGCCCGATCCGCTCAGCCACGGGAGCCGACTTTCGCTCCTGCCGATGCACGGGCCGGTTTACTACTTGATCCCCCTTTTTGCAGTGATAGTTGTCGCAGCCGTGCTGTACGTGGCAGCCCTGGCGGTATTCAACCGCCTGGAGGGGAACTTCGCGGAGGAGCTCTGATGGGTGTCGCCATAGAGGTGGAGGGCGTCTCAAAGCGCTTCCGCCTCTACCACGAGAAGTACATGACCTTGAAGGAACGGGTCATACACCTGGGCAATCTGCCCTTTGAGGAGTTCTGGGCACTGCGGGATGTGAGCCTGGAGATCTCCGAAGGGGAGACCGTGGGCCTGATCGGCCACAACGGCTCGGGCAAGTCCACCCTGTTGAAGTGCATAGGGGGGATCCTTCGCCCGACGACTGGGTTGATCAGGGTGCGCGGGCAGTTGGCTGCGATGTTGGAGCTGGGTGCGGGATTCAACGCGGAACTCTCCGGGCGTGACAACATCTTTTTGAACGCGACGTTGCTGGGGATGCCCAAAAAGGAGATCGAGCGGCGCTTCGACGAGATCGTCGACTTCTCCGAACTGGGCGGATTTATCGACAACCAGGTCAAGTTCTACTCATCGGGTATGTATATGAAGCTCGGGTTCGCCATTGCGGTGAGCTTCGAGCCCGAGGTGCTGTTGGTCGATGAGGTTCTTGCGGTCGGGGACGAGCGTTTCCAGCAGAAGTGCCTGGACAAGATGAAAGAGTTCCAGCGTGACGGCCGGACCATCGTGATCGTCTCGCACGCCCCCGATGTGCTCCGGACCATTTGTGACCGGATTTTCGTCCTCGACAAGGGTGAAAAGGTTGCAGGCGGACCCGCCGGGGAGGCGGTGAGGATGTTCCGGGAGAGGCTCTTTGGGACGCCCGCGGCTTCCACCAGGGAGGATGGGTCGGCAACGATACGTATCGGCCAGGTGAAAGTTGAGCATCCAGCCTCGGCCGACCGGGAGTATCTGGAGCCGGGGGAGCCGATGAGCATCGTGGTGCCCTTCACCGCATCGGAACCCGACGAAGTGAAGGTGAACCTGGTCATTCGTGACGTGCGCGGGGAGTTGGTCTATGCCACCGACTCCGAGGTCGCCGGTGCCGGTGACCTGGTGGCCCGGGATTCCGGCTCGGTCCGCTTCCGTTTCGAGAGCGTCCCTTTGCTTGACGGCACCTTCACCATCCAGGTCTCCATCCAGAGCCTGTCGGCTTCGGTTCTCCACGACCTGAGCGACGGCGAAGCGGTTTTCCAGGTCATGAATCCATCCAAGGAGACCGGGATGGTCTGGATGCCGGCGAAGGCGGAGGTCGGGAGCGATCCCGCAGCGCTTGTCGAGTAGCCTCCCAGGAGCCTGGAGGGCGGGGAGTTCCCGCTTCGGGAGGGAGTCATGAAGCGAGCACTGATAACGGGCATCACGGGACAGGACGGGCTCTATCTCGCTGAGCTGCTTTCCGCCAAGGGGTATCGCGTCTTCGGTCTCATTAGGGGCCAGTCCAACCCCAAGGCGGCGGTCGTGGAACGTTTGGTTCCCAACGTGGAGATCGTGGGTGGGGATCTCACCGATCTCCCGAGCCTTATCTCGGCGCTCGAGGTTGCACAGCCCGAGGAGGTCTACAACCTTGCTGCGGTCTCCTTTGTGGGCCTTTCGTGGCGCCAGGCGGAGCTGACCGGGGATGTGACCGGCCTGGGGGTGCTGCGGATGCTGGAGGCGATCCGCATCTACACCGGCGGCGACATGAGCAAGGTCCGCTTCTACCAGGCGTCCAGTTCCGAGATGTTCGGAAAGGTGAGGGAGACCCCCCAGGTCGAGACAACCCCCTTCTACCCACGTTCCCCCTACGGGGTCGCCAAGGTCTACGGCCACTACATGACCGTCAACTACCGCGAGTCCTACGGTGCCTATGCCTGCAGCGGGATTCTCTTCAACCACGAGAGCCCTCGGCGTGGCTATGAGTTCGTCACCCGGAAGGTGACCCGGGGCGTAGCGCGCATAAAGCTCGGTCTTGCCGACTCGATCACCCTCGGCAACCTCGAAGCCAAGCGTGACTGGGGCTTTGCTGGGGACTACGTCGAGGCAATGTGGAGGATGCTGCAGCAGGACGAGCCGGACGACTACGTCGTGGCGACCGGGGTGGCGCATTCCATCCGGGACCTGTTGGATGCCGCCTTTGGCCACGTGGGCATCGACGACTGGAGCGGCTATGTGAAACAGGATCCCCGCTTCATGCGCCCCGCTGAGGTGGATCACCTGGTGGGCGATGCCTCCAAGGCGACGAAGCAGCTTGGCTGGACCCAGACCGTGGACTTTTCACAGCTGGTCACGATGATGGTCGACAACGACCTGGAGCTGGAGGCTCGCGCCGGCTGAGTCCTGGGACCTCGGCCCACCGACTACAGGCCGAGGGAGGTGCCGATGTTGCCTCGCAGGAAGGGTCGCCATGGTTCCAGGCCCATGGCGACCAACAACCTCGCTTCCAGGCCGGCACCGGAGGCGGCAGTGAGCAGTTCGCTGCGGCTGATTGTTTCCAAAGCGGACTCCGCCTCTGGGCTGGCCTCGGCCAGGGCCAAATAGTGCCGGCCGGAGGCGGGGTCCGGATGCGTAGTTGCCGAGGTGTCGAATACGACACATTCGGCCCGGGGCTGGTAGCGGTTGAGCAGGTCTATTAGGCCTGGATCGGCGCCGGGTCCGTAAAGGACCACTGCGTAGTGGCCAGCCCGGCTGGCAAGCCAGCGTTCCCAGGATTGGGGAGCGGGGAGGGCCTCCACCCCGGCTTGGTGCAGTTGTTGCTGCCTGGAGCCTCCGAGGGCTGATTCCTCGGCCACCAAGCTCACCCGAAGCGCCGCGGCGGAACAGGAAAAGGCCCTTGTTAGCGCCAACCACGCCCACAATGCCTTTCCCGGCCCGGGAGCGGGCGGGATGATCAGGACTGCGTCATTGCAGCGGGCATCCCTGGACCGCAAGGAGAGGTCGTAGGGTCTGTCGTTGCCCTCCAGCACCGGTCGCCGACGCAAAAGGGGCCGCCAGCGGTTCACAAACACGCTGCGGTTCTTCTCCAGCAGGTCCAGGACCTCCGTGGGCCGGCTCGATGCCCCCCTCACGTGGCGTACCTGGGAGCGGGGTTCATAGACGGTGGCCACCCCCGCCTCCCATAGCCGGAGGCAGAGATCCACATCTTCGTAGTAGGCCTTGCCATAGACGGGATCGAAGCCTGCAAGCATGGCAAAATCCGCACTTGACAACATGATGCAGACTCCCGAGCCGTAGTCGACGGTGTGGCTGAAGCAGTACTGGGGAGCATCTGGCGACTGGTTGTTGCCGATGTCCCAGGTGCGGCCGTCCCCCGACAGTGCGACCCCGGCCTCCTGAAGCCTGCCATGTTCTGAAAGGACCTTTGCCACCACCGCCCCCACGGCCGGGTGGCGGCGGAGGGTGTCCAGCATCGGCAGGTCCCAGTCTGGCTCCACGAAGGCATCGCTGTTCAAAAAACACACATATGGGGTGTCGATTGCAGCTGCGGCCTGATTGATGGCGGGGCCAAAGCCGTAGTTCTCCTCGTTGCAGATGAGGGTGATGTTGTCGTGTTCTGTGCCCAGATCAGTCAGCCATGATCTGGTGGCCTCGTCGGAGGCGTTGTCCACCACAACGAGGTTGAAAGGGGACCGGGTGTTGGCATAAAGGGCCTGGATGCAGTCCTTGAGGGTGTCCAGACTCCCATGCACCGGGATTATCACCGACAAAGAGGCGGCGCCCCGATGGGCGGGATGGAAAGCCTCATCGGCATCCAGGGGGGCATCAACGGTGGCATCCGAAGCCGAGGAGATCTCTGAAGCCGAGGTGATCTCCGAAGCCGAGGAGATCTCTGAAGCAGAGGTGATCTCTGAAGCCGAGGTGATATCCGAAGCGGAGTTGGAAGGTGAGTCGCCTTGTGGTGCCGTTATCGGTGCCGCAGGGCCTTGGTCGTCTGTGATGGGGACGCCGCAGCCGCCCGAGGCGTTGGCCCACCGCTCCAAAGGTGTGCCCTTATGCCATGGGTCCCTTGGCCGGATCGAGACTGCAAGCCGTTGGGATTCGGAGAGCATCGCTGCGTCCAGGGCGGCCGCCAGGGCGGAGAGGTCGGGAAGATCTTCGTTGTCGTTACGCAGATGCTTCGCGAACTCCGCGGCGGGCTTGGAAAGCGAACGGGTGCTCTGGGCCGCAATGAGCATTGCGCCAGCCTGATCGGTCTGGCTCAGAGGGATCGTCACCCGGGCCGGGGGCATCTTGGCTCCTCCCAATGGTGTTGCCGAGAGATGCCCGCCTCGTATCCCAGAGACATTGAATGGGCCCTGGGGGATGGCATGGTAAGCAGTCATTGATCCGAGCAGCGCTTCGAGTGCCCCCGAGCACAGCCATCGGCGGTAGAGGGAGAAGGCGTGCAGATGGCTGAGGCGTTGCACTTTCCCAGAGGAAAGCTGGCTGGCCAGGGCATCCAGCGCCGCCGGGGGCTCCTGTTCGGCGTCGGCGATCCAGATGACCGCCGCCAGCGGGGGGCGTGTGGCGGCCGAGGCGGCCTTGAAGGAGACGATTGGGATCTTGCAGGCACAAGCCTCGGCGTTGTCCAGGAATGCGACCTCCACCTCCAGGTGCGGCCACTCCCTGACGAAGCGGTAGAGGCCGGCCAAGGCGGCGTGCTGCACTGGGGATTGGGGCCGAGATTCCAGGGCCAGCAGCACCCGGGCAGGCGTGGCTGAGATCGGGTTGGCGGGCCCAAGGGTGATCCTCATTATTTCAGCGACTCCCTGGCGGTTGTGGTGTGCGATGCGCCGGTGGTGGCGAAGTTAGCGCATGCGGCGGAGCCCCAGAACCGCTCGCATCGTCAGAGTCGTTAGCATCGCCACGCTGATCGACAGAGGAGGAGCCTGCAAAGTGGCTCAGGACGATGTCGGCCCGTCCGACGGAGAACAGGCGCCCGGCAAACCCGATCTCGGCGCGGTTATGGCTGAAATCGACGCCGAGGTGCGCCGCCGCCGCCTCTCGGGGGACATAAGCCCACGAGCGGAGGCGGAGTTGCAGGAGGAATTCGACCGCTACGCCCCCATGTCGGTAAAGGAGGACAGCCTCAAGGCCTCCCTCCGGGCTCTTGGTGCGGCCACCCTTGTCAATCCCGACGTGCCGGTGGACTCCAGGATCCCCGGCGGTCGTTTCGCCAAACGGGTCCTGCGCAAGGCGATGGGCTGGTATGTCAACTACGTCACCCAACAGACTCGCTCACTTGGCATCACCACCCTGGGAGCCGTACACAGCGTGATCGGCCGCCTCAACCTGTTGGAGGAGAGGCTCCAGGCCATTGTCTCCGATGATCCCGTGGAGGTAGGCAGGGTCTCGGTAGGGGTTGCTGACTCACTTGTGGGCTTGGGTCCACAGATTGCCTCCGAACTCGAGGGCATTCGGGGAAGGGTCCTGCACGCGGAGTGCGGAGATGGCTGGCTGCTTGCCAAGTTGGCCGAAGCGGGGCTTGATGCCTATGGCGTGGACCCCCGCGCAGAGGTGGTGGCTCCACTAATGGACCAGGGCCTGGACGCCTGGGATGAATCGGTCTATCCGCACCTGCGGTCGGTGGGCGAGGCGACCCTTTCGGCGGTGGTGCTGACGGGCCTGATCGACCGGGTCCCCCTGGAGCGCAAGCGCCAGGTGCTTGCCTCGGCGGCTGCGGCGGTGAGGCCGGGGGGGAAGGTCGCAATCGCCTCGGTGGGCCCCGCCGGATGGGAGGTCGCGCCGGTTGTAGAGCGCGATCTGGCGCCGGGTGGTCCGCTGCACCACGAGACCTGGAGCGTGCTCATGGAGGCCTCGGGGCTGGAGTCCACCAAGGTCATCCACGGTGAGGCGGGGTCCTTCGTCGTGATTGGCGTGGCGGCGGCTTGAAGATCACATCTGTCGATCAGTTCATCCCCTCCCTTGTGAGGCGGGACGCGATCGGTTCGCACAGCCTTGCTGTGCAGTCCCTGCTGATCGAGATGGGCTACCGCTCGGAACTGTATGTGGGCAACTCGGGTCCCGATCTTGCAAAGATGGTGCGCCCATACGCCTCCTACAAGGGGGGAGAGGGTGCAGTTGCCCTCTACCAGGCTTCCACGGGGAGCCCGATTTCGGAGTTCCTGGCCGCACGGCCCGAGCCCCTCCTTCTCTCCTACCACAACATCACGCCATCGGACATGTGGGAGCGATGGGAGCCCGCTGTCGCCCAGGAACTGGACATGGCCCGCCAACAGCTCGCAGCCCTGGCGGGGCGCTGTTTTCATGCCATTGCCGACTCCTCTTACAACGAGGCCGAGCTGTTGGAACTCGGTTATCACTCGACCTCGGTTGCGGGGCCCCTGGTGGACCCGATGGCCGGGGCATCGCATGCAGACCCCATCATCTCGGACTGGCTCGCTTCTTGGCGGCGGCGTGGCGGGTCGGTAATCCTCTTCGTCGGCCGCATTGCCCCCAACAAGGCCCAGCACGACCTAATCAAGGCCTTCGCCCTCTACCGCAAGCACTACGAGCCAACGGCCCGGCTGTGCTTGGTGGGAAGCCCCGCCTCTCCTCGGTATTTCGAGGCCCTAAGGTCCTTTGTGCAGCGCTTGGGTCTCGACGATGTAGTCGACATGCCCGGGGGGGTCTCCGGGGAGGAATTGCTTGCCTACTACGAGCATGCGGACGTCTTTGTCTGCCTCTCGGAGCACGAGGGCTACTGCGTTCCCCTCGTAGAGGCGATGTATCACGACGTACCCGTCATCTCCTACGGTTCCTCTGCGGTGGGGGAGACGGTCGGTGATGGGGGATTGGTGCTTTCCTTCAAGGATGCGCCCAGGGTGGCCGCCGCCATCAACAGGGTGATCGGGGACCCCGTGGTTTCCAAGGAGATGGTGAGGTTGGGCCGCAGGCGGGCCCAGGAGTTGTCCCTCGATGCCAACCGCGACCGTTTCAAAATGCAACTCAAAGCGGCCCTGGAACGGCTGGAGGGCTCTGTTTGAAACTGGCATTTGTCACTCCCCGTTATGGGCCCACGGTCATCGGTGGGGCCGAGGGCGCGGCGCGTGCCCTGGCGGAACATTTGGTGGAGCGCTTTGGCTGGGACGTGGAGGCTTACTCAACCTGTGCCCGCAGCGCCTATAGCTGGGAAGACGTCGACCCTCCGGGAACCGAGACGGTAAATGGCGTGACGGTGCATCGCTTCGAGAGCAAAATGGGCCGTTCCGATGACTACCACGCCATAGCCGGGAGACTTTTCCAGGATCCTGCGGGTGCCTCCATGGTCGATGCACAACGTTGGGTGGGCATGCAGGGACCCGTCTGTCCCGATCTGGTGGAGGCCGCCACATCCAGCGACGCTGATTTCATCGTCTACTACCCCTATCTCTTCTATCCGACCATCCGGGGTGTGCCGCTCAGCCCCAACAGGGCGATCCTGCATCCCGCAGCGCATGACGAAGAGGCTTTGCGGTTGCCGGTTTTCAAAGACGTCTTCAAAGGCGCCGCAGGGATCGTCTACCACACCGGCGCCGAGAAACGCCTGGTGCTGAGGCACTTCAGCGTTGGTGCAACCCCTTCGCTGGTGCTGGGCCTGGGGGTGGAGACCCATGGGGGCGTGGAGAACTCCGGTGGGGCGGCCGAGGCAGCTCCGCTGGATCCCCCCTACTTCTTGTGCCTTGGGCGGGTGGAGGAGGGGAAGGGTTCTTTGGCCCTCGCCCGTTCCTTTGCCGCCTACAAGGCACGCCGGCCCGGCCCCGTGCGCCTCGTCTTCACCGGCCCGGTGGTCAATCCGCTCTTTGATCACCCCGACATCGTCGTGACCGGCCCCGTCGAGGAGGCCAGGAAGTGGGAGCTGCTCAAAGGGGCGCTTGGGTTGATCTCGCCCTCGGCGATGGAGTCGTTTTCGCTTGTGATGATGGAAGCCTGGACGGCCGGCATTCCAGTGGTTGTCACCTCCTACTGCGAACCGACCCGGGAGCATTGTGAGCAGAGCGGCGGCGGCCTCTGGTTCGATGGATATCGCGAACTGGAGGTGGTCTTGGACCGCCTCATCGAAGATGGGCAGCTGAGGGAACGCCTCGCCACCGCCGGCAAGCACTACGTGGAAACCCGGTTCGCCTGGCCCGCCCTGTTGGACCGCTACAGCGCCTTTTTGGAGAAGCTTCTGGCCAGGCGCTGAGCGCGCCGGCCGACCCAGATCGGGTGGTCGGCGAGTCCCAATAACTCTCGGTCGCCGGTGGAGTCCCCGTAGGCGTAGAGGGGGGATTTGGCCAAATCGACCTCCTGGCGTGCCGCCCAGGCCTCCAGCCTCCTCACCTTTTCCGCTCCCCGGCAGTTTCCCCCCAACAACTGCCCGGTGCAGCGCCCCGATGCGTCGATCTCCAACTCGGTGCATATGGCAGCCGTGGCGCCCAGGGCTTCTGCGGCCGGACGCAGGTAAAAAGAGAAGGAGGCGGAGACCACCACGACTAGATCACCGGCCTGGCGGTGGCGGTTGAGAGAGGCGACACGTTCGGGATGGAGCCCCTTTTCGAGGATCTTTGAGGCGTATTCCTTCCCGGCAGCCTCGAGGTAGGCCGCGTCCATCCCGGTGAACAGCGCCGAGGAAAGGCGTTGTTTGATCAAATCCCGGTTCGGGAGGGACGGGGAGCCTGCGGGGGGAAGGGATCTGGCGAATGCCAAGGCAACCGATCTCGGACCGAAGACCGAGATGAGGAAGGGAAGGACGCTGTCTCGCCGGGTGAGGGTGCCATCGAAGTCAAAGGCCGCAACGGTGGGCACATGTTGGTTTGTCATCAGTGCCTAGAAGGGCAATCGCCGGAAGATGGGCCGGGGCAGGGATCGCAGAACCATGCTGACCCAGCGGATCGCAGGTGGTGACCAGACCACCGCCGAGCGCCGGGCCAGGCCGGCAACCGTCGCCTTTGCCACCGCATCGGCTCCGGTGGACAACGGTGGGACCTTCATGCCCGCCGTCATCTTGGTGGTCACGAATCCGGGCCGCACGATGACCACTTCCACCCCCGAGCCCTCCAGGGAGTCTGCGAGGCCCTGGCAGAAACCATCCAGGGCGGCCTTGGAGGAGCCGTAGATGAAGTTCGAGGCCCTCACCCTCACCGCAGCTACCGAGGAGAGCACCACGAGGGTTCCCTGGCCCTGTTCTTTCAGCCTCTTTGTAGCCGCCAAACAGGCGGTGGCCGCCCCGACGTAGTTGACGCTCATTACCTCCGAGCCGCGGTCGAGGTCGACTTCGTCTTTGGCCTGGTCCCCCAACAGCCCTACGGCCACCAGCACCATGTCGATGCGGCCCTCTTTTGCAAAGGCCTCACCAACAGCCGAGTCGGTGCCGGAGTAGTCCCGGGCGTCCCAGGCCATGGTGGAAACCGTGGCGTTGGTTTTTCCTCTGAGCCCCACGGCAGCCTCTTCCAAGGCCGCCATGTTGCGCCCGGCGAGGATCACCCGGTTTGCATGCCGGGTGGCCAATAGTTCCGTGATTGCCAGGCCTATCTCGGAGGTGCCCCCCAGTACCAATATCGACTGGTGTTGGCCCAAGGCGTCCTTCATCGGACTGCGCAGTGTGCTGAGGCTCCGTCTGCAAGGGCGGGGAGGAGCACCGTCGGATCGAAAACAGGACAGCGGTGTTTCCTGGTAGGCATTGGATTTTCCTTCCTTATGTGGTGGCTACGACCACCCGTACCCCTTGGGTTGTCTTCTGACTCAGGCCCCAGATCAGTGCTCTGAGGAAGCAGGGGGTGATGGGCCTTTTCACTCGTGTGCAACGTAGCCATCTTCTTGCCTCCTTTGCAGTTGACGCGATCGGCTGAACCTGCGCTCATGGGAGGCGAAATGCCTCGCCACAAGCCCCGTCCACCGAGGCGGGGTGGTTGGCTTGTTCCTCTGTTGTGGTAGGGGGGGAGAGGCGATGTTCAGTGATGCCCGGCCAGATCCAGGCGCCGACAGAGGTCGGAGCAGATCATTCCCTCCGGGTCGGCCTTCTGGCGGGCGGTGCGCCACTCCTCCAGCCGGGGATACTGCCGGGCCAAAAGCTCCCTGGGCAGCCGGGAGTCCTTGGCCAGATAGGTGCGCCCACCCGCCGCGGTTATGTCCTCGTCGAGGCTGTCGAGGAGCGGTCCCAGTTCCCCCGAGGAGATTGGGATGTCCAATGCAAGGGTCCAGCCGGGCATGGGGAAGGAGAGTGGTGCCGGGCTGGCGTCTCCGAAACGCTTGAGTACCGCCAGAAAGGAGGCGAAGCGGCCCTTGGAAAGTCTCTCGATGCTTCGTCGCAGGACATCCTCGGCCCCGAAGGGCACCACGAACTGATACTGCAAAAACCCTCGCGGGCCATAAAGGCGGTTCCAGTCCCGCACCCCGTCGAGTGGGTGGAAGAAGGAGGAGAGTGGGGTTATGCGACCGAGTTCTCTCTTGGGCGCCTTGCGGTACCAGGCCTCGTTGAAGGCCGCGACCGAAAAGCGGTTCAGGAGCCCTGATGGCACCCACCCGGGAGCTGCCGGTCCCCGCCGGGGGTGAAAGGCCAGGGGGTTGTTGCGGGCCTTGGCGGAGAGTTCGTCGATACTTGCATGGTCGCCCCTGGTGAGCACGGCCCTCCCCAGGTTGCCGCCCCGTGCCAAGCAGTCGATCCAGGCGACCGAGTAACGGTATTGGGCGTCGCCCTGTTGCATCAGAGACATTGCTTCGTCGAGGTTCCTGGCCCGTTCGGTGTCGACTCTGATGAAAGATGTCTCGACTTCGATCATGGCTATCTCGGCTTGCACGACGACGCCGGTGAGGCCCATGCCGCCGACGGTGGCCCAGAAGAGTTCGGGGTCGGTGGCGGGGTTGATGGTGGAAGTGCCTGTGGGCCCGCTCAGGGTAACTGAGCGCACATGCCGGCCGAAGCTGCCCTCCACGTGGTGGTTCTTGCCGTGAATGTCCGCGGCGATGGCCCCGCCAAGGCTCACCTGGCGGGTGCCGGGAGTAACGGGGACGAACAAACCGAGGGGGAGGGCGGCCTTGATGATCTTGTCGAGGCTGGCTCCAGCCTCAGCGCGAAGCGTCTTTGAGGCCGCGTCCAGCGACAACACCCGGTTCATCCCCGAGGTTTCGGCCAGGACTCCACCGGCCAGGCTTGCGGCGTCGCCATAGCTGCGTCCCATTCCCCTGGCCAGTGCCTGGCTAGATGCCGCAGCAGAACTCCAGAGGTGATCCGCTTGTTCACCGGATCGGAGGCGGATCAGCCTGGAGCGGGATACCGGCCGGCGTCCCCAACCCCAGACCAAAGATTGCTCGGCAGGAGCCTGTTCGCTCACAGGTAGACGCCGAGGGCAAAGGTCAGGGCCCAGATCATGCCCAGGACCTGGAGGCGGCGATCACCTAGCACGATCTCCTCCGGGGCACCTCCCTGGCCCTGATCCACAAGGAGCCCATAGCGGAGGATGGAGAGCACAAAGGGGATGATGGAAAGCTCGAACATCACCGCACCAGAAGGCACCTGCTGGCTGCGCTCGAAGGCCCAGAGGCAGTAGGCGGTCAAAGAAACCGAAGCCGACGCGGTGCGGATTGAACGCAGGTAGCCAAGGGTGTAGCCGCCCAAAGAGGGCCTGTGTGCCATGCGCCCTTTACCCAGGTCCCTGAACTCGGCATATCTCTTGCCGGTGACCATGAAAAGGGACGTGAAAGAGGTGACGATCAGGAACCAGTCGGAGATGTAGACATGGGTGGCCACCCCTCCGGCGACTGCGCGGAGCACGAAGCCAGCGGCGACCGCGGCAAGGTCCACGATGGGCTCGTGTTTGAGGAAGGCGGAGTAGGAGAGGGTGATGACTGCATAGGCGGCGATCACCAGGGTGAGGCCCATGCCCGCCAGGAGCCATGCTCCTATCGAAGAAGCCACGAGAAGGCCGATCCCCACCACTACCGCCACGGCAACCGGCACCTGGCCGGAGGCGATCGGGCGGTTCCGCTTGGTGGGATGTGCCCTGTCTGCCTCGGCATCGAGGGAGTCGTTTAGGAGGTAGGTGCCTCCGGCGACTGCGCTGAAAAGGAAGAAGACCCCAATGGTGACGAGGGTTGGATGAAGCTTTCCCAGGGCGCCTGCAGCCCCGGGTGCGGCAAAGACCAGAATGTTTTTGACCCACTGGCGAGGCCTCAGGCCACGTAACAGCCCATGGGCGACCGAGCCGGCACCACCCCGCTGGGTTCGGTTTGCCGAATGCGGAGCCTTGGGCGAACCAACGGCCGACAGGCCGGTGCCAAACTCCTCCTCAGGCTGTTCTCCGGGTTTGGCCGGCATCCCTCGAACGCCCATGGGAGCGATACTAGGGGGCATATGGATGCCTTGGCGGGATCAACCACCTCTGGAGAGATCAACCCTCCGAGGCGATGCGAATGGGCGCAATCGCACCAGGCGATGGCGGACTACCACGATTGGGAGTGGGCCAGGCCGGTGCTCGATGAGCAGGCGATGTTCGAACGGCTTTGCCTGGAGGCCTTCCAGGCGGGTCTTTCCTGGTCCTTGGTGCTGACCCGGCGAGAGGCTTTGCGGTCTGGCTTTGCGGGCTTCGACTTCTTTGTCCTGGCCGACTGGGGGAGAGCCGAAATCGAAGCGGCGCTTGGATGCGATGGGGTAATCAGAAATCTGGCCAAGGCCACAGCCGTGGTCAAAAACGCCAGGGCGACAAAGGAACTGGTACAAAGCGGTGGATCGCTGGTGCACACCGTATGGGAGGCCGCCTCTGAAGCCGGGGAGTTTGCCCGCTGGGCCGATGTTCCCTCGGCAACAGCGGAGTCGACACTGCTGGCCAAGCGCCTGGCACGGGCGGGTTTCTCATTCGTGGGACCCGTGAGCGCTTATGCCACCATGCAGGCCTCCGGTGTCGTAAACGATCACGTCTCTTCCTGCGCCTTCCGCAGCGTGGTGGCCGAGGAGAGAAGGCGCGCTCTCAAAAGGCTTGGCATGCCGCCAGATCCCGGATGAACATGCCGCACTGGTGTGTGGGACACCAGTGCGAGGCGGCCCAGTCAGGTCCAAGCAATGATCCCCTGGTCGGCCACGGGGCTAGGGCTAGGACTGGGATTGGGATTGGGATTGGGACTCGTTTTGATTGGCCGGCGAATCCCCGTTTTCAAAGCTCTCGGGATTGCGATCCTGGACCCCCTGGACTCCGATGTCCCAGGGGTGGGTGCGGCCGCCTGGGTGAGCAGTGGTGCGCATCTCGGGAGCGGTTGTGAACCGAAGGTCGATTATCTCCTCCGGCCTGCGTTCGGCCCAGCGGGCCTGCAGCGCTAGGGCGGCCTGGTCTGCAGGGGTGAGCGGAGGTTGGCTGAGTCCCCTGGGCCAGAGCCTGTGGAACATGACCGTGTTCACCTCTGCTGCGAGCAAAGTCACCCTGGCCCCCAAATACAGCCAGTAAAAGAGGCCCAGAACGAGTCCGAAGGTGCCATAAAGGCCGCTTGCGCTCCGCAGGACATGGCCCACGAGATAGCCGCCGAGCCCCTGCAGGATGGTCCAGGCGACGGCACCGATCAAAGCCCCGGGCACAAGCCGGCGGGTTGGCACCGAGTGTGGCGTGAGCACCCTGAAGCCCAGCAGGTACTGGCCGAAGTTCACTGCAAGGGCAACCACTTCACCCAACAGTGCGATCCCGATCAAATGCCCGCCGAATGTGCCAATGCCCGAGGCGGCGGTGCTGATTACGAAACCAACCCCCAAGGTGGCCACAAATGCCACCGCACGGCCCATGCGCACGACCCAGTTGGGTTGGCGGCTCCCAGGCAGGTTCCAGATCCGCTCCATCGAAAAGATGCCGGCCTGGCCGAACTGGAGCGATCCGTAGAGCAGGCCGGCAAGCCCCAGGACGAGACCCAAGACGCTGTGGGCGCGCAGCGCATGCACGTTGTGGAGCAGCTGTGGACCGATGATCGGGAACTGGACCAACAGGGAGTGGCGGACCTGGTTCATGAGGAGTGGATTGTTGCCAATTATGAGGCCCAGAACCGTCACAAAGACCAAAAGCAGCGGGAACAGCGCCATGAAGGAGGCATAGGCAAGGTTGGACACCAAAACGCCGCCGGCATCGTCGCCATACTTTTTGAACACGGCATAGACAAATGCCGTCGCCTTGTGCCCTTGCTGGCCCCGGTCCAGAGCCTGGAGGGCCGAGGTGACTCCCCCTGCCGCCATTTTTGCGGGATTGCTCACGCCGCCCTCCTACCCAGTCGGACTCGACCTAATGCCTTTGGCTCAGATTCGCCTGGCAAACTCTTCCGTCCATGGCGATGGTTTGGCTCCCAAAGGGCCAGTGCACTGATGCGATGGTCTCAGATAATGGTTCTCTGATCTATGGCACGGCAGCAAGCACCATCGTGTGTCTAGGATGACGTTATGCCCACAGGTGGCCGAATTCTCTTGGTGGACGACGAGGCTGCGCTGCACGAGCTTCTTCGTCCCTATCTCGAAGCGGAGGGCTTCGAGGTGGTCGAGGCAAGGACGGGCCCGGCGGGCTTGAATGCCATGGAGGCGGGAAGGGTCGACCTGGCGGTTCTGGATGTCATGTTGCCCGGAATCGACGGATTCGAACTCGTGCGCCAGATTCGCCAGCGGTTCCAGATACCCATCATCCTGCTGACGGCTCGACGCGAGGTGGGCAACCGGGTGGCTGGGCTCAAACTCGGAGCCGATGACTATGTCGTCAAGCCGTTCTCCCCTCCGGAACTGGTGGCCAGGATCCAGGCCCAACTGCGCCGTGCCCAGGGTTTTGAAGGGACCGATGAGACCCGCAAGCTCGGTGGGATCCTTGTGGACGGCACCGCCCGCCGTTGCAGCGTTGACGGCGAAGAGATCGAGTTGACCAGGAGGGAGTTCGACCTTCTCTGGTCCCTGGCCAGCGAGCCCGGCAGGGTGCTGACGAGGGCTGACCTGTTGAGGGCGGCCTGGGGAACCACCTACGTCTCAGAGCGCACCGTGGATGTGCATTTGGCAGGCCTGAGACGGAAGCTCGGCCCCGATTTCAAAGTGACCGCCCTGCGCGGTGTCGGTTACCGGCTGGACACATGACCCGCCGGAAGGGACGGTCGGTGCTGGTCAGGTTGGCATCGTTGCGCCTACCGGTGCTGCTGGTCGTCTTGGCAGCGGCGGCCTTGGCGCTTGCCATCGGCTACGGCGTCATGAGTCGGGTCACCCATGCCCAAGAGGTCCGCAATGCTCGTGAGGAGAACCTGGCGGTCGCCGGGGTTCTGGCGGAGGAGGCGGCCAAGACAGATGGGTTTTCCGAGATAAGCGGCTCGGCTGCGCTGTTGCTCCGAGAGGAGCACCAGCGTGCGGTCATCACCCTCGGCTCGGTTCGCCATGTCTTTGGCGCCCCCCTACCGGCAAACCGCCAGGTGGTGGCCGCAACCTCCAAGGCCCAGGATGCCACAGTCGTTGTCTCCAGCCCGATTGACTCACCGGCGAGCATGCCTTTGACATTCGTGGTTTTGGGAAGCGGAGTACTCGTGGTGGTGCTCGGGTCTGCGGTGCTGGCCAACGCAGTTAGCAACCGCGAGGTGCGCAGGCGCGCCGAGTTGGCGGTGGCGGCGGCGGACCAGGTTGCAGCCGGGGACTTCAGTGCCAGGGTGGGATCCGATGGTCCCGACGTGCTGGCCGCATTTGGCCGGGCCTTTGACGCCATGGCGGCCCGCCTGGAGGAAGCGGAGAAGGATCAGAGGGTCTTCTTGGCGGATCTGGCGCACGAGATAGGCACGCCGCTGAATGCGATTGCGGGCTTTGCCATGGCGGTGGTGGACGGGACGATCCCCCCGGAGAAGGCTCGCGGCCCAATTGCCGCCCAGACCGCCAGGGTGACGGAACTGTTGGATGACCTCACCCAACTGAGAGCGATCGACGCCGGGGACGAGGAGGGCCAGTCGGAGGTGGACCTCGGCTCTATCGCCACCGAGTTGGTCGCTGCCTATGAGCCAATAGCTGCCGAGGCTGGCGTCCGGCTCTCGGTCCGGCCCAAGCGGGTGATGGTGCGCCTGGCTCCGAGGTTGTTGGACACGGTGCTTCGCAACCTGATCTCCAACGCGATCCGCTACACCCCAGACGGAGGCACCGTCGAGGTCGGCTGCTACCAGGACGTTGCCAGGGACGCGGTGGTATACGTGAAGGACAGCGGCATCGGCATAGCCGTCGAACACCAGGCCAAGGTCTTCGACCGCTTCTACCGCGTGGATGAGGCGAGAGACCGGGAGAGCGGGGGGAGCGGCCTGGGGTTGGCCATCGCCAAACGGTCGGCCGAGGCGATAGGGGGCCATCTGGAACTCGATAGCTCTCCCGGAAGGGGAAGTGAGTTCCGTTTCGTGCTCCCCAGGGCCCTGCAGGAGGCCCAGCGCAATCGCACGTCTCTCGATGAGGAACTTCCGGCCACGGGGAGCCAGCTGGCAGGCCGGAACTAGGGCCTGGGTCCCCCCCTAGCCCAGATAGTCGGAGAGATCGAGATCCGAGAGGGATCGGAGCACCCTCCAGTGATCCTCCGGTAGGGCGTTGGGATCAGTTGGAACCCATATGACCGAGCAGCCTGCCCGGCTGGCCGACCGCCCGCCGGTGAGGGAGTCCTCCACCGCAAGGGTGTGGCGTGGGTCCTGGCCCACCAGGGCGGCAGCTTTCACATAGGGCTCGGGATGGGGCTTGGACCGCTCCACGTCGTCCCCCGACACCGAAGCCGCAAAGGGTGCTGGATCAAGGCGGGAGAGCACTGCGTCTACCAGCCGCCTAGGCGAGGCTGAAACCAATACGCAGGGGACGGCCATCCTGGCACACTGCTCCAGGAGACCCAGGGCCCCCTCCTTCATCTGCAGGCCATCGCTGACACCGGAGATCACCTGGTCCTCTATGTGAAGGGCCGCCTTGGCAACGCTGTGGTCATCGGAGGGGAGGCCAACAGAAACAAGCCATTCCGGGAGCCACCCAGATGCAGGGGTCCCAATGGTGGCGGCCCGGGCCTCGGGAGAGAATTGCACGCCCAGTTCGCCGGCCAGGGCCGCCTGTGCCTTTTCCCATAGCGGCTCGGTGTCGACAAGGGTTCCGTCCATGTCCAGAAGCAGGGCCTTGTGACAAGGTCCCAAGTTGGTTGAGCTCACCAGACCAGTGTGTGGGTTCGCCGGGGCAGCATCGGCCCTTGGTATCCCCGGCCGGAAACCAAACCGGCAGGGGAGGGCCATCCCCAAGCCCTCCAACTGGGGGACATGGGTGCAACTGGGAGACATGTGTGCAACTGGGAGACATGCGTTGGGGTTTGTCCCCGGAAAATACAAAGGCCACCATAAGGTCACCGACAATGGGGCGGGGGAGTGAAAGCCAGCCCCCCTACTACCAGCCCTGGGGGAGTGCGGTTCCCTCCGAAAAGCCCTCCGGGCTCTGCACCCCGATCACCGCGTTTTGATAAAGGGCTTTTAGATTCGAAGCCCCGGCGTAGGTCAGGGCGCTGCGCAGACCGGCGGTTATCGCATCCAGCAGATCCTCGACCCCGGGACGCCTGGGGTCGAGATACAGGCGTGCTGCGGATATGCCTTCTTCGAAAAAGGATTTGCGCGCCACGGTCAATGGATCGTCGGTCCGACTCCGCGTTGCCACCGCACGCAGTGAGGCCATGCCAAAGCTCTCTTTATACAAACGGCCATCGGAGTCGCGCTGGAGATCCCCGGGCGACTCGTGTGTAGCGGCAAACCATGATCCCACCATCACATTGGAGGCCCCTGCTGCAACTGCCAACACCACGTCCCGCGGGTGGCGAATCCCGCCGTCGGCCCAGATGTGGCCCCCCTCCGACCGGGCGGCATCGGCGCACTCGATAATTGCCGAGAGCTGCGGCCTGCCCATTGCGGTCATCATCCGGGTGGTGCACATCGCACCCGGCCCGACGCCCACCTTGATTATGTCGGCACCGGCGGAGATCAAATCTGCCACGCCTCGGCCGGTGACGACGTTCCCGGCCACCAATGGCACATTGGGCCCCAGCGACCTCACCGTGGCGACCGCCGACAACATGCGCTCCTGGTGCCCATGGGCAGTGTCCAGGACAATGGCATCCACACCCGAGGCCAACAGGGCCTCCGCCCTTCCTTTGACGTCACCGGAGATGCCTATTGCAGCGGCGACCCGCAACCTGCCGTTGCGGTCCAGGCAGGGCCGATAGAGGGTGGACCGGAGGGCTCCGATGCGGGTGAGGACTCCCAACAGTCGCCCATCCTCTCCCACCACGGGAGCGAGGCGGTGTCGGGCGGCGGACAGGCGCAAAAAGGCCTCCTCTGCAGCAATGCCGTCCTCGAGGGTGACAAGGTCGGTGCTCATGACCGCTCCCAGTTGTGTGAAGCGGTCCACCCCGGCACAATCGGCCTCGCTTGCCAGCCCGACGGGCCGGCCGTCTTCGGCTACGACCAGGGCGCCATGGGCACGCTTGGCAATCAGGTTCAAAGCATCCCCCACCGTGTCATGGGGCGAAAGAGTGAGCGCAGTGTCGTAGAGCAGATGGCGGGTCTTGATCCATCGGACGACCTCGCTCACCACGTCGGTGGGGATGTCCTGGGGCAGCACCGCCATGCCGCCCCGCCGGGCAATGGTCTCCGCCATCCTCCTGCCTGCCACGGCGGTCATGTTTGCCACCACGATCGGCACGGTGGTCCCCGTGTGGTCGGAGGTGGCGAGATCTACGTCGAGACGGGATGTTGCGGCTGAGCGCTGGGGAACCAGGAACGCGTCGCCGAATGCCAGTTCCCAAGGTGGTGGCGATCCGCTAGCAAAGCGCATGTGCCGATGCTAGGAGCCACCGACTACGCCGACTCGCCGGTTTGGATCCTGCTGCACCCCTGCGGATCGCAGTGAGAGGGCTTGCTTCTAGGAGTTGATCCCGGAGAAGATGCCGGTGCCGCTGGTGGCATTGGGTAACCAGGCCGACGGAGGAGGGCCTCAGGCGAAGTTGACGACCATTGCGGTGCCGAAGACGAGGCAGTAAAGGGCAAAGGGCCACAGCTTTTTGGTCTCGAACCAGCGCAGGAGGAAACCGGTCGAGAAGTATGCGGCGATCCCCGCGACCACGCCTCCCACGAGAGCCTGGGACCGGACATGTGCGGCAAGAGGCGACATCAGTTCGGGAAGCTTGTAGACGCCGGCGGCAAAGATGATCGGCGTGGCAAGCAGGAAGGAAAACCGGGCCGAGTCCTCGTGGTTCATGCCGCGCAGCAAACCGGCAACCATGGTGATACCAGACCGGCTGATGCCGGCAAAAAGGGCCAGGACCTGAGCCACGCCGATGACCACGGCCTCTTTGAACTCAAGTGTGTCCAGTTGCCGGTGGTCGGTGGCGCCAACCTGTCTGCCTGCCCTGGCGGCCCTGCGGGCAAGCCGAGCAGCCCGCTGCTCAGAGGCTCGCCTTGCCGCATCCCCCACGAGCAGAATGATGCCGTTCAGGACCAGAAAGACTGCTGCGGCCAAAGGCGTTGCGAAAAGCACCCGCAACAGTTTCTCGAATGCAAGGCCCACCAGGCCAGCAGGGATTGTTGCAACGACCAGTAGCCAGCCGAGGCGCTCGTCAGGGGTCTCGATCCGGCGCCTGGCGGCGGATCGAAGAACTGCACCAATGATCCTGATCCAGTCCTTTCGGAAATAAATCAGAAGAGCGACGGCAGTTCCTACATGCAATGCTACAAGGAACGACAGAAAAAAAGAATGGTGGGTGCTTGCCTGCAGGGCAACCAGCCTCTTCCATCCGAACAGGCTGGGTAGGATGACGGTTTGCCCGAGGCTTGAAATCGGAAAAAGCTCGCTAATACCCTGGATTAGCCCGAGAATGATGGCCTGGAAATAGGTGAGCACAGTTCCCACACCCTAAGCGTTCTCCGCATTGTGGCGTCCAATGGAGCCTCGGGGGTGGTTTCGGCGAAGTTCTGCACATGCGCATGCAAATGGGCTAGGATCTTGGCGTGGCAGTCCAAGGCCAGGCCCAGACTGAAAGCGCTCATCTGCGTCAGGAGCTGGACGAGCTGTGCTCCTCGATGTGCCGGGCGCTGAATGACGCCAAGCGGTTGATGGTCCTATACGTGCTCCGGGACCGCGAGTGCACCGTCGGGGAGCTGTCCAAGTTGCTGGGTGCCCCACAGTCCAATACCTCCCAGCATCTCGCCGTGCTCCGGGACCGGGGGCTGGTCGAGGCGGAGCGCAATGGCAACACCGTCCTCTACTCGCTGCGGCACCCCAAGGTGCTGGAGGCCATTGACCTTCTCAGGGACGTGATGGCCGATGAGATCGAACGCCGCCAAGCGGTCCGAAGCCGCTACGCCTGAGCTATAGCTACAACAACTGAGTCGCGGGGGTTGGGGCGGCACCGGTTGGCAGTTGTCGCCCGTTGGTGACTGGAAAGGGCTGCTGGGTCGAGTCCGTCGTGCCGGCCCTTGCCAGATGCAGGTTGTGGAGTCGAACAGGTTGCAATCGCACCTGGCGCCAACGCCGCACCTCCGATGGCCGAGGCCTGGGGACCTCCGGCCCTCCCGTTGTGGCCAGGAAAACCGCTTTCACGACGAGGTCTCCCGAGTATCGCCGAAGCCGCTTTTGGGGGCAACGGTGAGCGAAGCACTAAACTACAGAAAAAGAGGGGAGAGTCGCTCAATGGATGAGAAGTTTGACATCGAGGAGCGCTGGCCCGAGTTGTTTGCAGACCTGGACGATGCAGACCGCCACGCAGTCCGACAGGCATTTGCCTCGGCATGGCACGAGGGCTGGGTCCCAAACCGCGAGGATGTCGAGAACCTGACAGACGAGACACGCGGTGCAATCGACGAAGCCGAATACCGCCGGCGCTCTCACGCCGCAGTACGGCGACGGGCCGCGAACACCGATCGCTGATGCCAATCCCACAAGGACTGTGGGAGCCGTATTTCTATCCCAAGACAAACGACCCGGTGACCCGCCAGGACGGCATGCGGGCCGTATTGGAAGAGCACCTCCGAAGGCTGCTTGCTTATAAGGACCCCAGCCCAGCCGCAGACCGAGAGGGCGAGTCGGATAGGGGAGAGGTGGTCCTCTCGCTCACCTGTGACGCTGCATGCGTGGGTGGCATTCACCGCCGCTTTTCAAGGAAGCCTGGGAGTCGGCGGGGGAGTACCGGAGGGTGAACAGGCCGGCGTGCACCGCGAAGATTTGCCGATGCCGCCCGCGAGGTCGGCCGTCACCTGGGCGATATGCACTGCGTCATCGAAACCACGCCCTGGGATCACCCCGACCGGGAGGAGGTTGCTGATCGAGGGGGCTACCAACTGCTGCCAGAGCGGTCAACTGTGATAGGCCATAATCTGATATAGTATCACCGTGAATCTAGCGGAATGGGCCGAGTCACAGGGGATCTCCCGTATGACGGCTTATCGCTGGTTTCAGGATGGGAAACTGCCGGTGCCAGCCAAGAAGATTGGCGGTCTAATCCTGGTAGATGTACCAGAGCCGGACAAGACACCGAAGCGAACGGTTGTCTATGCCAGGGTTTCCTCCGCGGACCAAAAGTCGGACCTTGATAGACAAGTTGCACGTGTCACCGAAGGGGCTACGAG
>JAKAOS010000140.1 GCA_021823165.1 Actinomycetes bacterium
ACGGTGTTGTACCGCACCACGGATCCAAAGAGTTCCGCCATTCGGTCATGCGGCTCGATCTGGGTGGTAAGGGGGTTCCAATCGAGGCCGAAGGACTCCACGAAGCGGCGGCTTTCCTCCTCCCAGTCCACCTCGGGGAAGGCGGCCACGTGAGCTCCGTAGGTTCCCACCGCTCCGTTGAACTTCCCGGCCTGACGGGCAGAGGCGACTTCGTCTCTCTGGCGTGCCAGCCGCGCCGCGAAGACGGCCAGCTCCTTTCCGAGCGTGGTTGGAGTGGCGGGTTGCCCGTGGGTGTGGGAAAGCATCGGGATGGATGCGTAGCGCTGGGCAAGGGCCCCGATCTGGCTTAGCACCCGGTCGGCCAGCGGAAGCCAGGCCTCTTGGATGCCCTCGTGCAGCATTAGAGCGTGAGAGATGTTGTTTATGTCTTCCGAGGTGCAGGCGAAGTGGACGAACTCACGGCTGCTTTCGTCGATTCCAAGACCGGCAAGCTTGGTTTTCACAAAGTACTCGACCGCTTTGACGTCGTGGTTGGTCTGCGCCTCGATCGCTTTGACGGCTTCTGCATCCTCGACCGACAGAGAAGTAGACCACGCCGACAAGTCCTTGCGGTCTTGGCCCGAAAGTGGTGCCAAAGAGTCGACCGCTTCCAGGTCGGACAGAGCGATGAACCACTCGACTTCGACCCTTACCCGTTTCTGGATGAGGGATTGTTCGGAAAAGGCTTGGGCAAAGCGGGTTAGTTCTGGCGCATACCTGCCATCCAGAGGGGAGAGTGCCTGGAGCCTTTGACGAGCGGAATTCACCCCGAGCAGCGTACCGCCCGGAGCGGTCTCACGTTGTCGCTCCCTTGCTCTACAGCTGGAAGCGTTGGGGACCAAAGCTAGTGTTGGTGCCCGGCGAATGGGCCGGCGGCGGGCCGTAGGATGGGTGCGGTGCCAGGCTCGCTCACTTTGTTGGTGGTGGACGACGACCCGGCCATCCGGAAGTTGCTCGAGGTGACCTTCGAGATGGAGGGCTACCGCGTCATTTTGGCCGAGAACGGGCCTGCGGGCCTGGCGCTTGCCCAGTCCGAACGCCCCGACGTGGTCCTGTTGGATGTGATGATGCCGGGCATGAACGGCTTGGAGGTGGCGGTCGAGTTGCGTTCCCAGCAGAGCACGGCAGCGGTGCCGATCGTCGCGCTCACCGCAAAGGTGCAACAGGACGATCGGGAGGCGGGACAAAGGGCAGGGGTGGACGAGTACGTGACCAAGCCCTTCGATCCATTCGAATTAGCGGAAACGGTTGCCCGGCTCGTGCACCGCGACGAACGGTGAGTCTTCTTGAGGTGCTGGGCGAAGCCGTAAGCCAGGAGCTGCAAGCGATGGGCTTCGGTCGGCGCGAGGTCCGCCTGGAGCGCCCCGCCAGGGCGGAGCATGGCGATTGGGCGACAACGGTTGCGCTCTCGCTTGCCAAAGAGGCGGGTCGGCCGCCCCGGGAAATTGCTTCTGAACTCGCAGATCGGCTGAACCGACGCGTCTTGGACCATGTGGTCGGCGTGGAGGTGGCGGGCCCTGGCTTTGTCAATTTTCGCCTCGGCCCGGGTTGGCTTCATGCAGTGCTGGAAGAGGTCGTCGATGCCGGAGACGATGATTACGCGAGATGCGGCTCCGGACAGGGGGAACGGGTCCAGGTCGAGTTCGTCTCGGCCAATCCAACCGGTCCGCTGCATGTCGGGAATGGCTGGCTTGGATCCTATGGGGATGCCCTGGCAAGGATCCTGGATCGCTGTGGCTATGTCGTGGAGCGGGAGTACTACGTCAACGACACCGGCGGCCAGATTCGTGCACTCGGCCGGAGCCTGTTGGCCCTTAGGCGCGGCGATGACGTTCCCGAACAGGGATATCGCGGCGCTTATGTGGCGGAGCTGGCTGCTGAATACCAAGGCCCCGATGCGGCAAGCCCCGGGAGTGCTCCGCTGGAGGAGGATGTCCTGGCAGCGGGGCGCTGGGCATCGGGTCGCATCCTCTCCCAGATCCAATCGACGCTCGAGTCTCTCGGCATCCACTACGACACCTGGTATAGCCAAGCCAAGATCGAAGAGGGCGGGGCCCTGGGAGAGACCATGGCAGTCTTCGAAAGGGCTGGCCTCCTCTACGAAGAGGATGGCGCGCTGATGCTGGCAACCACGGAGTTCGGCGATGTGCGGGACAGGGTCATGCGCAAGTCCGCCGACAAGGGAGGGGACTACACCTACCTGGCAGGGGATCTTGCCTACCATCGCGACAAGTTCCTGGTGCGAGGCTTTGACCGGGTCATCGATGTATTCGGGGCCGATCACCACGGCCAGGTCGCAAGCCTGAAAGCCGGAGTGGCGGCCCTGGGGGTCGACCCTTCCAGGCTCGAGGTGCGATTGGGCCAGATGGTCTCGCTCTCCGATGGGGGCGAGGCGGTGAAGATGTCCAAGCGCTCAGGCAACTTCGTGGCTTTGCACGAACTGATCGAGGAACTGGGCCCCAGCCCGACGCGCCTGCTGAGCCTCGTGAGCTCGATCGATCAGGCAACGACGGTCGATTTGGCGGTCGTGCGTTCCCAGTCCGCCGAGAGCCCGGTCTTCTACGTGCAGTATGCCCATGCCCGCATCTCTGCCATAGGCAGGGTGCGGCGGGAGCGGGGCATCGAGATGCGACCGCTTTCGGAGGTGAATCTGGGCCAGCTGGTTCACGAACGGGAGCTAGCGGTGTTGCGCTCTCTCGAAGCTTTGCCAGAGGTGGTCCGTGTCGCAGCGGCGGAGCGGGCTCCGCACCGGCTCACGGCCTGGGTTAGAGAGTTGGCCTCACGGTTCCACGGCTTCTACCACGATTGCCGGGTGATGGGGGAAGGAGTGTCCCCGGATCTCACCCAGGCCAGGCTCTGGCTGGTGGAGGCGGCCGCGATCGGGCTGCGGATCGGCTTGTCCTTGCTCGGGGTGGAGGCTCCCGAGCACATGGGAAACCCTGGGCAACAAGACTCGGCTGCTGCAGAGGTGTCCTCCTGACGCCTCAAGCCTCCTCTCCGGTAGACCTCGGACTACTCCCCGACGGTGCCTCGGTGGGGCCCAACGGCCGGCTGAGTATCGCCGGGGTTGACGTGGTCGATTTGGCCGATGAGTTCGGCACGCCTCTTTTCGTCTACGACGAGGGACACCTGCGCTCCAGGTGCAGGGAGGCCGCAGCTTCCTGGGGAGAAGGCGTGGCTTACGCGGCCAAGGCCTTTTTTTGCCGGGCAATGGCCGCTTTGGCAACGGAGGAGGGCATGTGCCTAGACGTTGCGACCGAAGGCGAGCTCAGGGTTGCCACCTCGGCAGGGGTTGATCCCTCGAGGCTCATCCTGCATGGGAACAATAAGCTCCCTTCCGAACTCGAAGAAGCGGTGCGCCTGGGTGTACGCAGGGTCGTAATAGATTCCTTCGAGGAGATCGACCGGTTGGAGTCGATCGCAGAACGCCAAGGCCGTAGGGTTCCGGTCCTGCTGCGAATAACCCCAGGCGTAGAGGCTCATACCCACGCCTATATAACCACCGGCACCGACGATTCCAAGTTCGGCTTCGGGCTGTCCTCCGGTGCCGCCAGCGAGGCGCTTGGTCGGCTTGCTCGCTCCCCAAGGTTGGACCTGGTCGGCCTGCACGCCCACATCGGGAGCCAGGTCTTCCGGGTGGACGCATTCGAACAGGCCGTGGAGGTCCTGGCACGCTTTTTCAATCCCCTGGGCCTGGAGGAGCTATGCGTGGGTGGCGGGCTGGGGGTTGCCTATGTGAGCGGGGAGGAGACCCCGTCCATCACTTCCTGGGCGGACGCGGTCCACAAGGCCGCCGCGGCATCCGGGATCGCGAGCGGTACGAGGATCACCGCCGAGCCCGGCCGGGCGATTGCTGCCGCAGCTGCGGTCACCGTCTACCAGGTAGGGGTGATAAAGGAGTTGCCGGGCATCCGCACCTATGCCGCGGTGGATGGAGGCATGAGTGACAACCCCAGGCCCGTCCTGTATGGGAGTGGCTATGAGGGCTTCCTTCCCAGGGAGACCAACGCGGTCCGGGACCGGCCGGTCAGGGTGGTGGGGAGACATTGTGAGTCGGGCGACGTCATTGTGCACCAGGCGATGGTCCCCTCCGACATGGTCGTCGGGGACTACCTGGCCACTCCGGTGACCGGAGCGTATGGCTATTCGATGGCTTCTACATACAACCGGGTGCCTCGGCCGCCCGTCGTCTTTGCATCCAACGGCAACGCCAGGGTCGTCCTGCGCCGGGAGACGGTGGACGACCTGCTCTATCTGGAGCCTTAGTCCATGTGGGGGCCCAGGGCAGGGGAGACCCAAAATAGCGGCCTGCCGGCACTCCGCTTTGTAAGGGCGATCCCCTGGGCTCAGATGGCATTGCGTCACCCCCCGCTGGTCGGTTTCAGGAACTCGTTCCCCAGTAGGTAGCGCTTCCGAAGTCGAATACGGCACCCGAGGAGGTGGTGAGCCGGTATCCGGTGGTGCCGGCCATCGACATGCTGTTGACGGTGGTGCCGGCGTCCCCCGATGGGACTCCTCCGTAATAGGGGAGTCCAAAGCTGTAGACGTTCCCTTCGGTGGTGGCGAGGTAGTAGCCACCCGGAGATGCCGTGATGGCGGTTATCGGGGCGGGTATGTGGTCATTGACGGCCGACCCCTTCCAAGGGGCGCCCCCGAAGTTGAATACACTCCCGTTGGCCGTGGCAAGGTAGTACCCGTTTGCGGTTGCCGCCACGCCCGCCACCGCAGGCAGATGCCTGCCAACCAGGGATCCCTGCCACGGGGCGGATCCGAAGTTGTAGACGTTGCCGGCGGCTGTGGTCAGGTAGTAGCCCGTCCCATTGGGTAGCGGCGAGAAGCCGACGACGGGGGAGGGCAGGTGGATGTTGGCCGTGGACCCGAACCACTTTGCATCCCCGAAGTTGTAGACGTTGCCGGCGGCGGTGACCATGTAGTAGCCGTTGCCTCCCGAGGTGGGAGAAAGTGCAACCACGGGAGAGGGGGCGTGCCCACCGAGCGACCCGAGGAAGGAGGCCCCGCCGCACTCCGAGATGGACCCCTTGGAGTTGGCCATCC
>JAKAOS010000141.1 GCA_021823165.1 Actinomycetes bacterium
GCCTGGGCCTCCCGGTTCGCCAGCGGGGCCGTCAGGCACCGCAGCGGGAGCCTCGGTGCTCCCAGCGCCGTTCGGGACATCGGTCCCAACAACGGGTTCTTTATCGGCGATGGCCTCCGCTCCGGTCTCGCCGGCACCGCCTGCGTCAAGAGTTGCCTGGCCGTCAGGCACCGCCTTTGGTTTGCGGCGGGGCTTCTTCTCAGGGCCAACCTCGACTCCGCTGGCCCGCAGGATCTGGTCGACGAGGGTCGACTTGCGAGCACGTGGATTCACGTCGAGAGACATTGCCTGGGCAATCGCATGAAGCTCGGTCCGCTCCTTGCCTTCCAACACCGAGCGCTCGAGCTGCTGCGCTTCGCTCATCAGGTACCTCTCAGGAAACTAGTGACGACGGATGGATTGCGGGACTACCGCACTTGCAGTGGCAACGGGACCGTCCCACGGACAACTCGACCCGGAGCCGCCCTGCCTTTCACATAGGCCTTTGCGCGCGAACGCTCGAGCTGTCAGGGAATGCCGGGATCGGCATCGGCGACCCGTGCTGACGAACCCGACCGGTACAAGACCGGCCTTGTCACCGCAGGCTTGCCCAAGCCGGAACCGCCTCCGGAACATCTAGCGGTTACTACAGAAATGTTAGCCGCTCAGCAGCGGGGTCACAACCACTCCGCCGGGAGAGACTGGCTCCAGTATACAGCAATCCCCCGGCTACCAGTCCAGGCCGGCGAGCACGTCGTCGAGGGTCGCATCCACGGCGTCTGGCACACTCACTTGGGAAATTGCTCCGTCGGGATCCTTCAGGCCGTTGCCCGTGAGAATGCAGACCACCCTGGATCCCGCCGGTGCTCCATAAGCCAAAAGGCCCGCCACCGAAGCCGCGGAGGCCGGCTCGCAAAACACCGACTCCTGGGCAGCGAGGAAACGGTAGGCGTCGAGAATCTGGGCGTCGGTTACCGAACGCACCGACCCCCCGGAACCCTCAGCCGCGTCAAGCGCTCCCTTCCACGATGCGGGGTTGCCGATCCGGATCGCGGTTGCAACGGTGTCGGGGCTCTTTACTGGGTGTCCTACCACTATCGGGGCGGCGCCGGCAGCCTGGAATCCCATCATTGCAGGAAGCTTGGTGGACCTGCCCGCCTTTTCATACTCCTGGAATCCTCTCCAGTAAGCGGTGATGTTGCCGGCATTTCCCACCGGTATGAAGCAGTAGTCGGGCGCGTCGCCGAGCACGTCGACGATCTCAAACGACGAACTCTTCTGACCCTCGAGGCGATCGGGATTGATGGAGTTGACGACCGTGACGGGGGCCTTTTCGGCAAGCTCTCTAACGATTGCAAGCGCCCCGTCGAAGTTGGCGCGCACCTGGAGCACTTTGGCGCCGTAGATGAGTGCCTGTGCCAGCTTGCCGAGGGCAATATAGCCCTCGGGAATCAGCACGGCGCAGCTGAGCCCGGCACGTGCCGCATAGGCCGCGGCGGAGGCCGAGGTGTTGCCCGTGGATGCACAGATCACCGCCTTGGCGCCTCGTTCGCAGGCCTTGGATATGGCCATGGTCATGCCACGATCCTTGAATGAGCCGGTCGGGTTGGCCCCTTCGACTTTGAGGTAGACCTCGGCGCCAACCCTTTCGGAGAGCCGTGGCGCCTCGATGAGAGGGGTGGCACCCTCGCAAAGGCTTACAACCGGAGTACTGGGTCCCACCGGTAGGAAGTCGCGGTAGACCTCTATTATCCCCGGCCAGTGCGTCGCAGCATCCAGGCGGCCCGGTGCCATCCCATCACGCGCCATCTCCAACCTCCCCTAGCACCCTGAGCAGCGCACCTACCCGCTTGACTGAATCCAAAGCGGCAAGCGACTCCAGCGTTTCGGCCATGTTGGCCTCCTTGGCGGAGTGTGTAAGGAACACCAGGCGGGCCTCCTCGCCAAGGCCCATCTGCTCCATCGAGCGTATCGACACATCGTGTTCCCCGAACACACCGGCCACCGTCGCCAGCACACCGGGGCGGTCCATGACGTCGATGCTCACATAAAAGGCGCTCCAGAGCTCCCCAGCGGGCTGGGGGGAAATCCTGGGACCCACCGCCAGGCGACTGCAGGTGCCGCTCAGGAGGTTGTGTGAGGCGTCGATCAGATCCCCGAGCACCGCGGCAGCCGTCGGTGCTCCTCCCGCTCCCCTGCCATAGAGCATCAGCTCGCCCACCGAATCGCCTTCGATAAAAACCGCATTGTGTGCCCTACGCACCGCTGCAAGTGGGTGAGAGCGGGGGACCATGGCTGGATGCACCCGGACCGAGACATTGCCGTCCAATGCCTCGGGCGAGGACTCGGAGGGCCCCGTGCCTCGCTCGGCGATGGCCAGCAACTTCACCTCATATCCCAGGCGGGCAGCATGGGCAACATCCTCTTGGCGCAGGTTTGCAATACCCTCCCGCCAGACATCGCTCTGGCTGATCTCGGCGCCGAAGGCCAACGTTGCCAAGATGGCCGCCTTTGCCGCCGCATCGTGGCCAGCAACATCAGCGGTCGGGTCACGCTCGGCAAAGCCCAGGCTCTGGGCCTCCTTCACCGCATCGGCGTAGGAGACTCCGTCCTCGCTCATCCGGGTCAGGATGTAGTTGGTGGTCCCATTTACGATCCCCATCACCCGGGTGACCCGTTCTCCGGCCAAAGACTCCCGAAGCGGGCGCACCAGAGGTATGGCACCCCCCACCGAGGCCTCGAAGAGCAAATCCACCCCCGACCGAGCGGCCTCTGCATAAAGGGCGGCGGCCTCCGAAGAGATAAGTTCCTTGTTCGCCGTCACCACCGGCTTGTGGTTTCGCAGTGCCTGGATCACCACCGAACGTGCGGGCTCGAGGCCGCCCATCAGTTCGACTACTACGTCGACATCCTCGGCGCAGGCGATGGCCAAAGCATCGGTGGTCAGTATCGAAGCCGGAATATCGACCGGCCGGGCCCTAGAGACGTCGGATACGGCCACCCTCACGACTTGAAAACGCAGGCCGGTGCGAGCAGCTACAGCATCTCCCTCGCGCTCCAACAGCTCGAAAAGCGCCCCGCCGACATTGCCGGCACCCACGAGGCCGACCCTTACGACGGCCACCCCAGGCGTTGTGGCCTGCACAACGCCCTCCGCTTCGACGGTCTCTCTCAAGGCCACTCCGTAAACTCCACTTGCCGCAGGCTACCGCAAAGACCGCCTTTGGCCTCCAAGGCGGCCTCTCTCATGCGAACTGGCCGCACATTAGCTTTGGATATTGCTCAAGGCCCCGCCGCTGGATGCCGAGTTGCACAGTAGGTAACTTGCAACTTGCGCCCGCTGGGGGGATCAGATGCCTAGGCACCCACGAAACATCGGCCTCGCACCGCCGGCCCGAGGCGGCCCACTGGAGTCGTCAAAACTCCGTCGCCTCACGCGTAGAGCACTTGCAGCAACGATCCCCGCCATTCCGCTTGCGTTTTGGTCTGCGGCCCTTCCAGCGAGCCCGGCTCATGCGGCCTCTCCCGCCGCTACTCCCACCCCGGCCGTCGCCACCCCGACTCTGGTATGGCAGAAGGTGCTTCCCAATGCACTGGTGAAGCTTTCCTCGCCAAATGTCGCCACCCTCGACTCGGGTGGCCCCGCCATGGTGGTGGGGGCCGAGAACGGCCAAATATTCGCGCTCCACCTGTCCAACGGTTCCACAGTGCCCGGTTGGCCCGTGCAGACCGGGCGACCGATCGACTCCAGTCCGTCAGTCGCTCCGCTGGGCCCCGGTGGCCTCGACAATGTCTACATCGGGATCGGCAACTCCAGTACCGCGTATTCATCGGGAGAGCAGGGCGGCTACGTTGCCTACGGACCTTCGGGCAATCGCCTGTGGTACCAGCCGGGTCCATGGCCCAACAACTCAAGCGCGGCGGTGCAGGCCTCTCTGGCGGTGGGGAACGTTGCGGCAAACGGCCATCCCGATGTGACGGCTGGCGAGATCGGCCAGGAGATCTACTCACTCAGCGCCGCCAGCGGTGCCGTTCTGCCGGGTTGGCCCTACCCCACGGCGGACTCCGTTTACTCCTCTCCTGCCCTTGCACATCTCAGTTCCGGTGGTGGCACCGACATCGTGAGCGGCGGGGACCAGACCGCAGGTTCGGGCAACGGCAAGACCTATCACTCGGGGGGGACCCTGAGAGCCCTGAACGGGTCGGGAAAACTGCTGTGGCACTTCCTCACCAACCAGGTGATCGATTCCTCACCCGCAGTGGGCGACCTGGCCAACAACGGCCAGCAGGACATCGTCTTCGGGACCGGCTTTTACTACTCCAACGTCTCTGACACCAACAAGCTCTTTGTGCTGTCCTCCACGGGCCAGCTCAAGTGGTCGGCGAACCTGGGGGCCTCCACCTGGCCCTCGCCTACCCTGGCCGATCTCACCGGAAACGGCCAGCTGGACGTGGTGGAACCCACCTTCACCGGAACCAACCAGGGATTTGTCTACGCCTTCAACTCATCGGGACAGCTCCTTAGCGGCTTCCCGGTGAATCCGGCACCGGGACGCTTCATCGACGGCCAGGTAACCACTGCGGACCTGGCCAACAATGGCCAGCAGGATCTGTTGGTGCCAACACCGCTCGGTCTGTTTGCCTACGGACCCAATGGAGGCGCTCCGCTCTTCAACCTCGGCGCAAACCAGGTGGTGATGCAGAACTCTGCGCTTGTAACCCAGGACCCAAATGGGACGCTCGGCATCACCATCGTCGGCCAGGACCCCCAGCAACCCAGCTCAAGCCTTGTCCAACACTATGAGCTTCACAACGCCAAGATCGGATCGGGAGGCTGGCCTCAGTTCCGCCACGACCCCCGCCTGACGGGGAACATGTCACCTCCGGCGCTATCGGTGCTCACCCACAACTGCTCCACCGCTCTCCCCGGACCGGTCATAGGCCTTGCCCCCGAGGGGAACGGCCAGGGCTACTGGATGGCCAACTCCAAGGGGTCCATCTCGGAGTGCGGCGGGGCCTCCTTCCTCGGGTCGCTCGGTGGGCACGCCCCCTCTCCCGTGGTTGCACTTTCTCCCACCTCGGGAGGCAACGGCTACTACAAGATCG
>JAKAOS010000142.1 GCA_021823165.1 Actinomycetes bacterium
CCGGCCAGGATGCCACTTCCCCAAAGAACGACGACGGGGGCTCCACCCCTGTTCTGGCTATGGGTCTGGGAGAAGAACAACCGGATTCCACCCCGGCCAATCGGGGCCATCACCACCACCACAAACCCACCAGCCCAGAGCCAGCCGGGCCCCTTATGCGTTGGAGCGAGGAGGACCGGGCGGAGATAGAGGAGCATCGCGAGGCGCTGTGGGAGGTGGCCGAGCGTTTTGCCGATGACGTAAGCCGCTACATCGAGGCGGTGCCGGAGTTTACCGAGATGATGAACCGAAGCTCCTCGACAGAGCGCCACCGTCAGCTCATGTTGGAACACCTCGACGTCATGCTGAGGGGCGACCCTCGCTCGGAGGACTTCCAGACCAGGTCGAGGCGGCTCGGGCGGACCCACATAGCAATGGGAGTGCCCCCATCTGCATACGTGCTGCTCTACAACCGGTGGTTTGCCGCTGCGCACCACATGGAGGACGAGGGTAGGGAGCTTCCCGACATGGATGTAATTCGCCGGTTGTGGCAGTGGGATCTCTCCACCTCCCTGGACGCCTACCACGAGGGGTTGCTGAGCAGCTGGAACACCGAGCGCGGTCGACTCGAAGAAACCGTCACCCAGTTCCGCCGACTGGCAAGCACCGATCCTTTGACCGGCCTGCCGAATCGTTCAGCACTGCAGGACCTGGTGCAGCAACACATCTCCCATCATGGGGGATCGGCTCACCTCATACTTTTTGACCTGGACCATTTCAAGCGCCTGAACGATCGACTGGGCCACCCCTCGGGTGACCGGGCCTTGTCGGTGGTGGGAAAGGCCCTCGCCAGTAGCGTGAGGCGCTCCGACGCTGTCTCCCGCATCGGCGGAGACGAGTTCTGCCTCTGGATCGCCGGCAGCCAGTCGGACCAGGACGTGGTCGACCAGCTCCGCCGGCTCGTCAGCGGTCTGCCCCTGGCAAACCTCGGGATAGGCATTTCCGCAGGTGCCGCCAAATTCCCCGATCACGGCACGGACTTCGCCACCCTCTACAGCGCTGCTGACAAGGCACTGTATGCAGCCAAACGGGACGGCCGGGGAGCACTTTGCATCTCGGGCACATCCGCCTCCTATCACTGGAAGCCCAAGCCCGGCGGCTGAGAGGGAGTTTCTGCCCCACCCGCCATATCGCCCCACTTGGATGGCGAGCTTTGCCCATCAGCGCTCCAGAATCGCGGTTCTGGCAATATCGGGCGCTGCTTGGATCCTGGGAGATCCCGGCATTGGTCCCGTTTTGCCGTGGGATATCGAGATGCTTTGGGCTTCGAGCCGGAGGCGGAGCCTCCTGGCCGGGCCGTAGTGATCTCTGGGCGAAGGCCCCTGTTTGCCGTGATTTCCAACAAGTTCGTTCACGAACCCATACAGCTGGCTCGGTGCGAGATCGCGACCACCGTGATCACGTAGGGAGACCGCGTGGTAGCGGAAGCCGGAATTTCTCTGGAGCTTGCCGGTGAGTTCCGCCCCCCCTACGACAATCCTCGGCGACAGGCCGTGATAGAGGCATTCGGCTTCGCTCAGGGCATAGCCGTAGCGGAGGGATCTTTGCTGGAGATCCTTTGACAAAAGCGTCGTCTGCTGCCCCCTTGCAGAGACCAGGCTCACCGATGTCTCCTCGATCCCGACCACCCGGGCCAACGTCGCCCGCCGCCCCGGGGTAGCCAAGATGACCTGCTCGCCCAGGCATAGGGGCATCTTCCCGGCCATGCGCTCCTCTCCGAGCACCCCCTTGTCCCTGAGGGCCGACCGAATGGCCTGCTCGAACAGGCCACCTGCGGCTTTGTCGGCCAACAACGCGACGGGCGGAAGCCCGGAACGGGCATCGGAAACCACCCCCTCTGCCACCGCTGCTAGCAGTGCTGCGGTGTCCTGGGCAACCAGGACCTCACAGTCCTGGGGTCCCAGCCGAACCAGTCGGCCTCGGGGGGAATGACTCGCCTTTATCTCATCGAGTTGCACCAACGACCCGCCCGCCAGGCGGCGCAGTTCGATTGCGGCAGGCAGCGACCTCCCGCTCCGGTCCAACAGGAACATCGTCGAGCGGGCTCCCGAACCACGTTCTGACAGCATTTGCAGTTCTGCGGGGTGCCGCGATGCGGCTTGGGATACCACCACCACGTCGGCAAAACCAAGATCCGCCAGCCTGGGCGAGGCAATAACCCCGGTGAGCAACTCCACCAGGGCGGCATGTTTCCCCGAGTCTGTGAATACTCCCACGCTCTGGCCGGCTCGGCTGGCAATAGAAACCGCCTGAGCCAAAGCGCAGGGCAGAGGGGAATCAGAACAGAGCACCACGGCTTTTGACCACGGTTCATCGGCCTTGTTGGCACCCATTTGGAAGGCCTCTTTTTGTGCAACCAACCGCTTGAGCGCCTCGGTGGTGGACTTGGGTGCATAGAGCGACAAAGTCCTTTTGGCTCGCACCTCAGTCGCCGCTGCCAATGCCACTCCCGCTTGCTTTTCAAGTTCTGTCCAGTTCATGCCACCTCTGGCACCCTCGGCTATCAGCGCAAAGATGTCGGCCCGGCGGAAGTAGCCGGAACCTTTGGATGCGGCATCGAGGGCGCCCATCGGCTGTGAGCGAGGGGGGATGGGCGCCCTTGCGGCACTTTGTGCCAGATCCTCTTTGTGGATGGATCCCACGCCGTAGCGGGTGGCACGCTCAGTCCATCTTTGGTGGACCGCCACTGGGTCCAAAGGCATTCGGTTCCGAGTGGCAAAAGCGGCGGCCGCCCGGGCGCCATGTCCGCTTGTCCCCCATGACTCCAACTGGGAGAGCACCTGCTGGCGGCGCTGGGAGAACTCCCCGAGCAGGGCCTTGGGCAGCCCCTGGATCCCCCAAGTTTGCTCCGTGGCGCTAAAACGCACGCCCAGCTGCTGAGAGAGCACCCAACGCAAATGCGCGTTGTATCCAGCACCTGCGGCTTTTGAAAATGCATAGAGGCTTGTCGAATCGATCGCGCTCCAAAGGCCGTCATCGCCACGGGCGAGGTTCGCCAGGACGACGTGGCTGTGGAGATGCGGATCCCCGGCCCGGCTCAGGCCGTGGAGGAAGGAGGCCGCTATGGCTCCCCTGCATCCGATCCGCTCGTCATTACCCCCCGCTCTGCGCCGCACCGATAGAGCGAGGCCCTCCATTGCGCCAAGGGTCTCCCCCACGGCCTCCAGGTGTGCCGACCACACCGACCTTCGCACCTCTGAGTCCCCCAGTGCCCAGATCACCGAGACGGCCTTGGGTGCCCCGAAGATCAGGTCGAAAGCACCGTTTTTCACCCGCATATGCGCCCGTCCCAGCAACTCTCCGCTGCTGGGGTCCCTCCCAGCCATCAGGGCCGAGATGCTCGAGGCCTCCACCCCGGCCCCGAGGCCGAGTTCATAACGGCCGCTTCCCAACCAGAGCCCGGCTTGGGGATTTGCTCCATCTCTCTGCATGGCCAGCTGTTCCTCTGACGTGAAGGCCACCTCACCCGGCCGGTTGAAGTAATAGGCCTCCTGACCGCGCCGGATGGGACTGATATACATGAGATGAGCTTAGATGTGTTTTCATTCCGTCGCTTGTGGCTTCGGTGCATTTCCATGCTTCTTGACGGTGGCTCCCGGCGACAACGGCGTGATGCCGGCGTAGTTTTTGGCTCGGGCTGCCAAAGCGTCGCAGCCGTGACCTAGCCTCGCCTTGTGGCATTACCAACTGGGTTGCAGCAGCCGCCTCGCCTCTACGGCCTGGACATAGAGACCGACACATCCGTCGACGGCCTGGATCCACGCCTCTCGGCAATAGTGGCCATCGCGTTGTCTACGGAGTCGGGGAGTTCGGTCTGGATGGGAGAGGAGGCGGAATCCCTGCAGCACCTCGAGGAGCGGTTGGCCTCACTGGAACCGGGCGTGGTTGTGACATGGAACGGATCGGGCTTCGATCTCCCCTTTTTGTCCTGGCGGGCGGCCCACTGTGGGGTGCCCCTGTCGTTGCGCATCTTCCCGGCCGGTTCCCTCAGCAAGCGCAGGGCGCTTCCCGGGCATCGCTCCTCCTACCGGGCAACATGGGGAGCCCACGGCCACCTGGACGCCTACCTTGCCTGGCGAGACCTACCGAGCGAGAAGGGCTTGCCGATGGGACTAAAGGCCGTCGCCCGGCGGCGGGGCCTGAATCCGATCCAGGTGGATCGCCGCCAGATCCACCTGCTCGAGGAGGAACAGCTACTCAACTACGTGGCAAGCGATGCCGAGGTGGCCAGAGAACTCGCCATTATGCGCTGGTCGGATATCTCGGATCGCATCGACTCGGTGCCCGACACCGATGAACAGGGAGATGGCCAACCCTTTCTCCTGCAGGCTTCGGCCACACCCAATCAGACCGGGACCGATAACGCAGACCGCGACCGATAACCGGGAAGGGGACCGGGAGGAGGCAAGCACCGGGGCCAAAAGCCGCCCTGGGGTGTCGGCTAGGTCTCGGATCGATAACGGCTGAGGGTCCTGCGGGCCGCTTCGGCTCCAAGATTAGAAAGCTCAGCGGGCTGCAGCACCCTGGCATCGGGGCCCAGGCGGAGCAGCAACCGTTCCAGCCAGGCCGCGCCGCTCACCGCCAGGTTCAGCCGAAGCCGGCCCTCTGGGGTGTGTTCGCAACGAACGGAGGGATAGGAGTCCTGGACCCACGCCGCCTCGGCTGGCGCGTCCAGCACAACAAGCATCGCATCCTCCCCCGGCACCAGTTCCCCGGTTCCCGGCGACGCCTCGGGTCTTGTGACCCGCTCCCCCGTTCGAAGCATCGACTGGACCCGGTCCAAGCGGAAGTGACGCAGGCCGCCTGCGAGCCTGCAGTAGCCGTCCAGGTACCAATGGCCCTCACGGGAGTAGACGGCATAGGGCTCCACCACTCGTTCGGTTACCTCGTCTCGAGCGGCGGAGCGATAGGAGATGGCTATTGCTTCCCCCTCATCCAGTGCCTCTCGGGCCTGCTGGAGATACTCGGGCTCCTTCGGGCTCAGCACGTCGGCGCCGTGGACACCCAGGGCGGCTTCCAACTAGAT
>JAKAOS010000143.1 GCA_021823165.1 Actinomycetes bacterium
GACGGCAGCGTGGCAGCGGTGATGCTGGAGGCCATCCAGGGCGAGGGCGGTGTAGTTGTTGCCCCGAATGGCTACCTCGCCGAGGTGGCGAGGCTTTGTCAGCAGCGAGGGGCGCTGGTGATCCTGGACGAGGTGCAGACGGGCCTCGGGCGCACCGGCAGGTGGTTTGCCTTCCAGTACGAAAGAATCCGGCCGGACGTGGTGACCATGGCCAAGGCACTGGGCAACGGGATGCCGATCGGCGCGTGCTGGGCGCGCAGTGAGATCGCAGATCTCTTCGTTCCGGGCGATCACGCCACCACCTATGGGGGCCAGCCCCTGGCGTGCTCGGCAGCCCTGGCGACGCTCGAGGTGATGCAAAGCCAAGACGTTCCCCGTCGAGCGGGCCAGGCGGGCGGTGCCCTCGCAGCGGCTCTCGGCCGGTTAGAAACCATTCGCGAGGTGCGGGGCCGCGGTCTTTTGCTGGGAGCGGTGCTCCAGCCGGACGGGCCCGATGCCAAAGAGGTCGCCTCGCGCTGTTTGGGGATGGGGTTGGTCGTGAATGCCCTGGGGAAAGATGTGATCCGCCTGGCGCCATCGCTGCTGGTCGCGCCGGAGGAGATCGAGGTCGGCGTAGGAATACTTGGGGCCGCCCTCGAGGCCGCCCCGGAAGGGTAGTCAGCCATGGGTGCCAGACACCTGCTCGAGGTGGACGACCTCTCTGCAGAGGAGCTGTTGGGATTGGTGACGGCCACCGGGCCTCAGAGGCATGGGTCGCCGCTGAAGGACAGGGGGGTTGCCCTGTTATTCGGTCTCCCCTCTGCCCGGACCCGCAACGCGGCCGAGATGGCGGTCGTCTCGCTGGGAGGCCATCCGGTAACGGTCAGGGCGGAGGAGGTGGGCATCGACACCAGGGAGACCGCAGAGGATGTGGCTCGCACCCTCGCCTGCTACCACGCAGCCCTGGCTGCCCGGGTGAAGGACCACTCCGTCCTGGAGCGCTTCGTTGAGGCGATAGACGGCCAAGGGTGGAACGTGCCGGTGCTGAACCTGCTGTCGGACCGTTCTCACCCCACCGAGGCCGTCGCCGACCTCTCTGTGCTCCATCGCCATTGGGGCGGCTTTGATGGCCGGCGTCTTGGCTGGGTGGGCGACGGGAACAACGTATTGCGATCGGTTGCCATAGCTTGTTCGATGGTCAAGTTGGAACTGGCAATCTCCACTCCGCCTGGCTTCGAGTTGGACGCCGAGACCCTGTCGCGCTGCGAGGAGCTGGGTGGCAGGGTGGAGGTGTGCGCGACTCCCGAACAGGCCGCAGCCCAGGCCGATGCCATCTACACCGATGTTTGGGTTTCAATGGGCCAGGAGGAGGAGAAGGCCTCTCGCCTGGAACTCTTCGAGGCGTGGCGGGTGACGGAGCGGCTTTTCTCGAATGCAACTTCTGATGCCCTCTTTTTGCATTGCCTGCCTGCCCATAGGGGACAAGAGGTCGACGAGGAGGTGTTGGAGGGCCCTCGGTCGGTAGTTTGGGAGCAGGCTGCGGCACGCAGGGAGGCCATTGCTGGGATGCTGGCACTGATGCTGGCATGAGGGCGCCAGGGCCTAGGACCGATGGCCTCATAGCTTCCGGAGGGTTTGCATGAGCGCCAAGCAGCATCGCCAGCGCCGGATAGTGAAGATTTTGGAGAACTCCAGCGTCACGAGCCAGGCGCAGCTAGTCGAACTGTTGGCGTCCGCGGGAATCGTCGCAACCCAGGCGACGGTGTCACGTGATTTGGAGGAGTTGGGGGCCTTGAAAGTGCGGACCCGGGGCGGGGAGAGCGTTTATGCGGTTCCCGAGCTTCCCAAGGACCAGGTCGCTCCCCCCGAACACCTTCGGCGGGTGCTTTCGGAGTGGGTGGCGGAGATGTCCCGTTCGGGAGATCTGGTGCTTTTGAGGACGCCCCCAGGATCAGCCCATGTGGTGGCATCCGCCCTCGACCGCGCCGGATTGCAGGGCGCAATGGGCACGGTGGCAGGGGACGACACCGTGCTGGTGGTGGCCGAGGAGGGCTGTGGAAATGAGGTCGAATCGGCACTGGCTTCCCTGGCGGGCATCGCCGGCGGAGACTGAGGAGTCTTGTAGACCCCACCTCTGGCGTGGGTCCCGGCGGCTACCCTGCGATGCCGGCTCCTGCCGGGTGCCGGCATCGGCGAATCGACATCTGGGCCGGCAGAATCGACATCTGGGCCGGCAGAGCGGAAAGGCGGCAGAGCAATGCTGCAAAGGATGAATAGAGCTGGCTTTGCCACCGACCAAAGCCTGTCGTGGGCCGGCCCAGCAAAGTCGGCTCTCCCCGGCCCCCGGAGTTCCCGATGACGCTCTGGAGTGGCAGGCTGGGATCCCAGACCGCCGATGCGCTCTGGGCTTTCACCCAGAGCATCTCTTTTGACATCCGGATGGCGCGGGATGACCTGGAGGGTTCGAGGGCTCACGTGAAAGGGCTCGGCAGGGCAGGTTTGATCAGCGCCGAGGAGGTGGAGTCTCTCCTCAACGCACTCGACCGGGTCGGAACCGAGTTGACCGAGGGGGCGCTCAAGCCCGATGTCGGCGATGAAGACGTCCATACCCTGATCGAGCGGCGGGTCACGGAGTTGGCGGGGGACACCGGGGCCAAGTTGCACACCGGGAGAAGCCGCAATGACCAGGTGGCGACAGCCCTGCGCCTGTACTGCAAGCGGGAACTTGCAGCCGTTGCGGAGGGCATTATCGGCCTCTGCGAAGTGTTGTCATCCCGGGCCAAAGAGGCTGGCGATGCATATCTACCCGGCTACACCCATCTGCAGAGGGCGCAGCCGGTCCTGCTGGCCCATCACCTCCTGGCTCACGGGTGGGCATTGCTGCGGGATCTGGACAGGCTTTATTCGGCCCGGACACGTCTTTCGGTCGGCCCGCTCGGGGCGGGGGCGCTGGCGGGTTCCTCCCTTGCCTTGGATCCGGACTGGGTGGCCGCAGAGCTGGGATTCGAGGGCCGCTTCGAAAACTCTCTCGACGCGGTTTCCGATCGCGATTTTGTGGCCGAGTCTCTCTTTGTGCTTTCCCTCGTGGGGGTTCACCTGTCCCGGGTGGGGGAGGAGGTGGTGTTGTGGTCCACCCAGGAGTTCGGGTTTTTGCGCCTGGCCGACCGTTGGGCCACCGGCAGTTCGATGCTTCCCCAAAAGAAGAATCCTGACGTGGCTGAGCTTGCTCGAGGCAAATCCGGACGGATTATCGGGCACCTGGCGGGCTTCATGGCCACCCTGAAAGGCCTTCCACTCTCCTATAACCGGGACCTACAGGAAGACAAAGAGCCGTTGTTCGACGCCTTCGACCAGGTGGGGTTGGCGTTGTCGGCTCTCTCGGGACTGCTGGCCGAGGTGAGCTTCGATATCGACCGCATGCAGGAGGCCGCCGATGATCCGACCTCGGTAGCCGTTGATCTGGCCGAGTGGCTGGTCGCCAGGGGCATGCCCTTCAGGCGAGCCCACGCCGTGGTGGGCGGGCTGGTGAGGGACTCACTCGACCGGGGGGTGCCTTTGGCGGAGTTGGTTGAAGCGCACCCCGAACTGGGACAGGAGGCGGCTTTGCTGTTCGAGCCGAAAAGCGCGGTGCGCCGCCGGACGACCCCGGGTGGCGCGGGCCCAGAGCCGGTGGCGAAACAGTTGCAGAGCTTTGCCGAAAAGCTTGGATCGGAGCGGCGGCGGTGGGGTCTTCCTTCGACCTAGCGTCCTGCCGTCAGCTTCGTCCCGAAGAGTTGGAGGCCACGGCGGCCCAGTGTGCTCCTCTGCTGCTGAACAAGATCCTCGCCTCGGCTGGGGTTGCGGGCAGGATCGTGGAGGTCGAGGCCTATGGCGGAGGAGATGACCCCGCCTCTCATGCAGCCCGGGGGCAGACCGCCCGCAACCGTTCCATGTTCGGCTCACCGGGTCTGCTCTATGTCTATTTCACCTACGGGATGCACCACTGCGCCAACGTGGTTTGCGGGCCGGAGGGGACCGCACAGGCGGTCCTCATCCGGGCCCTTGCCCCACTGTCAGGCATCGCCACCATGGCCAGCCGCCGGCCCAGGGCCAGGAACCAGAGTCAGTACTGCTCGGGTCCGGCGCGGCTCTGCCAGGCTCTGGCCATCGGCCTCGGAGACGACGGGGCTGCTTTGTGCGACCCGGCTTCTCCCATCAGATTGCTTGACGATGGGACCCCTCCGCCCGCCAAACCCAACTCTGGACCCAGAATCGGCATCTCCAAGGCAGTGGAGACACCCTGGAGATGGTGGTGCGACGGCTCTGGTGCAGCCACCAGAAGGGCTCCGGTTGCCCCAGGTCCGAAAAACCTCCCGATTCTTTGACCAAAGCGCAGGAAACCCCGATGGGCACTCTATGATCTACCACTCGTCCGGTGCGGTTCGCCGGAAGCAAGGGCCCGAGCCAGAAGTTGACTCGGTACCGAGCACCTACTAAAGTGGTTCTCCGCTCGAGTCTGAGTGAAGCGCCAAAGTAGGGAAAAAGGGTGCAGCATCCCAGCTTGCACCCACTACAATAGCCAAACGGCAGCACGGACGGGGGGATCCCCCGAGTGCATTCCATCGCTACTTGAAAACGGAACAGAGGATTTGTAAAAAGCCAGTGCGGGCGGCAGCAGCAATGTTGCCGAAGTATCCGCAAGGACGGACAACAATCCGTCCGAGCACAGGTTAGGTCACAAGGTCAGTGCTTTGTGACCGACCTCTCCGATCTAACGGCTTGCCTTCGGGTAGGCCCGTGATCTCAATGGAGAGTTTGATCCTGGCTCAGGACGAACGCTGGCGGCGTGCTTAACACATGCAAGTCGAACGAGGCTGATCCGGTGGTAACACCGGTGACTGCCTAGTGGCGAACGGGTGAGTAACACGTGAGCAACCTACCCCGGAGACCGGGATAACAGCGGGAAACCAGTGCTAATACCGGATAAACCCATCAGGTCGCATGGCCGGATGAGAAAATGGATTCCGCTTCGGGAGGGGCTCGCGGCCTATCAGCTTGTTGGTGGGGTAATGGCCTACCAAGGCGA
>JAKAOS010000144.1 GCA_021823165.1 Actinomycetes bacterium
GGCTTCCACTGGGTGAGGCCTTTCAGTTGCGCGACGATCTGCTCGGCGCCTTCGGTGATTTTCGTCGCACCGGCAAGCCGGTGGGGGCGGACCTGAGAGAGGGCAAGGCCACCGCGCTGTATGCGATCGCCAAGCAGCGTGCCGTTGGGGCCGAGCTTCGCTTCCTGACAGAGCGCTATGGGGCGGGCGATCTCACCGATGGGGAGGTGACGCGCCTGCGCTGCATTTTGGAAGAGACGGGAGCCAGGCTGGCGTTGGAGGAGCGAATAGGGGAGTTGGTGGAGAAGGCCGTTGATGCGCTCGATCGCTCGGGCCTCGACCGCCAGGCACGCTTGGCCCTGGCCGACCTGGCTTATTTCGCTGCACTGAGAGACCGCTGACCGTCGCTTGGGAGGCGGCGAAGTCCAGGCGAAGCCAGCTACAGCTAGCCTGGTCTCCCAGGAGGTCCGGCGCATGATCTTGGAGACCATCGACTCACCTGCCGATCTTGGGAGGCTCAGTTCCGCTGAACTGGAGATCCTGGCAGGTGAGATCAGGTCGTTCATAGTGGAGGCGGTATCCCGCACCGGCGGGCACCTTGGTTCCAATCTCGGGGCGGTTGAACTCACCCTTGCGGTCCATAGGGTCTTTCAGTCGCCTCGCGACATCATCCTGTGGGATACCGGACACCAGTCATATGTGCACAAGATCCTGACCGGTCGCCGGGACCGTTTTGGGGATCTTCGCCAGAAGGGCGGCCTGTCCGGCTACCCCAACAGGGCGGAGTCTGCACACGATTGGATCGAGAACTCTCACGCCTCGACCGCCTTGTCCTACGCCTACGGCCTGTCGACGGCCCTATCCCTAGGCCACGAGCCAGCCGCCGGATCAGCTCGGCAGCGGACGGAAGGTGCCACGCCTCGCCGGGTGGTCGCGGTGGTGGGGGATGGAGCCCTCACCGGCGGGATGGCCTATGAGGCTCTCAACAACCTCGGCCACGCCGGGCGCAAGGTCGTAATCGTCTTGAACGACAACGGCCGCTCCTATGCCCCCACCGTCTCAAGGCTTTCGGAGAGTCTCACAAAGCTTCGCCTCAATCCCGCCTACTTGTCGGTGCGGACCAGGATCAAGGACCTGCTGAAGGAACTTCCTGCGGTGGGGGGTATCGCGCAGTCGAGTCTTCTCGCGCTCTCAGCAGCGGTGCGAGAGGTGATCGAGCCGCATGTCTTTTTCGAGGCCCTGGGCGTCCGGTATACCGGGCCGCTGGAGGGGCACGACATTGCGGCCGTGGAGGCAGCACTTGTTCGCGCAGCGGACTGGGAGGGACCGATCGTCGTTCACGTCCTCACTCACAAGGGCCATGGATACGCCCCGGCGGAGGAGGACTCCGAACAGTGCCTGCACGACCTGAAGGTCAAGGGGGCCTCGAGCAGGGGAGGCGTTCCCACCGCCTCCTACACCGATGCCTTCACCAGGGCCGTCCTGCGGGCAGGGGAGTCGGATCCCTCGGTGGTGGCGATAACCGCCGCCATGCCGGGTCCCACCGGCCTGCTGCCATTCCAGGCTCGCTTCCCCGACCGCTTCTTCGATGTCGGAATCGCCGAGCAGCACGCCGTGACTGCCGCCGCAGGGATGGCGATGGGCGGGCTGCGACCGGTGGTCGCCGTCTATTCCACCTTCTTTAGCAGAGCGTTCGACCAGGCCAACATGGATGTCGGCCTGCACGGCCTCCCGGTGGTCTTTGCCCTGGACCGGGCGGGGATCACGGGAGATGATGGCCCTTCTCATCACGGGGTGCTCGACATGGCCCAGTGCCTTTCGATACCGAACATGGTGGTGATGGCTCCTTCAAGCCCCGCAGACCTGGAAGTGATGCTGGAGGCTGCCCTGGCCGGAGACAGGCCGGTGGCGATCCGCTTTCCCAAGACTCCAGGACGTGCCGCCCAGTCGGCGAAGGTCGGCGAGGGGATGCGCGCCCGCCTGGAACGCAGGGGCGACGGTTCGGTATGCATCCTGGCCGTGGGCAAGATGTATGACGCAGCCGAGGAGGCCCTCGGGATCCTCGATGGCCAGGGTATTGCAGCCACCCTGTGGGATGTCCGTATCGTGAGGCCCGCCGATCCCGCCATGATCCAGGATGCGGCGACCCATCGAGTGGTTGTGACCGTGGAGGACGGCGTGAGGGTGGGTGGTGCCGGCAGCACTCTGGAAGGGGCCCTTGCCCTCTGGGCCGGCCCGGCCGGCCCGGCCGTAGTCACCCTGGGCATTCCACGCGAGTATGTCCCCCACGGGCGCCCAGACGAGATCCTCTCCGCATTCGGCCTGGATGCGGCGGGTGTCGCAAGGTCCGTCGTCGATGCCCTCAACCGGTCCGAGGTCGGGGCAAACCTCGCCTGATCCTCACCCTCTGGGGTTCAGCGGGGACCGGGGATCAATGTGTGAAGTGCTATCGCAGCCGCTGTAGCGGCGTTCAGGGAGTCAACACCCCCATGCATTGGGATTCGTGCCATGTGCCCGGTGCGTCCTGCCAGGTCCGAGACTGCCCCGCTCAGGCCGCCACCCTCCGAACCGATGGCAATGGCGAGACGGTCTGACTCGATGGATAGTTCGGACAACGGGGTGGCCGAAGCATCTGTTGTCATGGCCACAACCGCGAAGCCATTCTCGGCCAACTGCTCAAGCTCCCCGGGCCAGCTCTGGGCTCTCCGGAAGGGAACGGTGAGCGCACGGCCCATGGACACCCGCAGGGAACGGCGGTAGAGGGGGTCGGCGCAACGTGGGTCCAGCAGTACACCAGAGGCCCCGAGTGCGGCCGCATTCCGGAAGGCTGCCCCTACGTTTACGTGATCCACCAAGGCCTCCAACACGAGCAGGACCGCTTTTTGTCCGCAGAGAGAAGCAGCTGCTAGTTCTTCCAGGCTCGGCTGTGCCCAGCGCTCCGCCAGGGCCACCACGCCGCGGTGAAAGGGAAAGCCCACCACCTCTTGCAGGATCTTCTCCTCTGCAACCATGACGGTGAAATCCCGTTCTAGCCCCGCCAACGCCTCGGCTACTCGGGGAGCGGCCTGCACCGAGCAGAGCACCGAACAGATCGGGCGTCTTGCGCCAACCAGGATTTCCAGGACCAAAAGGCCCTCGGCGATGAGCGTGCCGTTGCGGGACTCGTATTCCCTTCGGAAGTTTGGATCCGATAGCCGGTGATAGGGGAGCAGCCGAGGATCATCACCCTGGTCGACCTCGACCCATTTCATGGGGTGTCGGCGGGGAAAAGCTGCGGATTCGTCGGCTCGGAGGGGGAGACCGGTTGCAACAGGCCTGGCCCGTCGTTTGTGGCATTGTTCACCGCGGTGCTCACCGGAAAGGCCTCCAGGGTTCCCTCGGGTGCCGGTGTCAGCATCCCCAATGCCTTGTCGCGCTCCAGGCCGCCCGGGTCCAGCCAGCGTTCCCAGTCCTTTTCAGCCAGGATTGCCGGCATCCGGTCATGCAGCCGCGCTACCTCTGGATTTGCCGGGGTGGTGATCACGGTGAAGGTGAGGAGTTCTTCGTTTTGCTCGCCCAGCCAACGCTCCCAAAGCCCAGCCAGCGCTATTGGGCTATGTCCGGTCGGCATCATGGCGTATGGCTGGCGCCGCCTGCCGGGCGAAGCGTCGCTCCACTCATAGAAGGCGTCCACTGCCACCAAGCAACGCCGCTTGGCAAATGCCGGCCCATATGCCCTGGAGGTGGCAACCGTCTCGACTCTGGCGTTGAACATCCGGGCGCCGATGGCAGGGCTTTTGGCCCAGGGAGGAACCAGGCCCCATTTCATGGCAACGATCCTGCGTTCGCCAAGATGGGCAACCACCAGAGCCCGAGCGCCCGGAGCGACGTTCCACGACGGTGCCCATCTGTCCCAGTCCTCGTCATCCAGGAGCCTGCCACCAAAGGCGTCGGCAAGCCGAGCGGGTGGCGTGCTGGCAACAAAACGACCGCACATCGTTGCTAAAGCTAGCCGCAGTGCCATGGCGAAACGTTGGCCGCCAGCCCGGGGCCGATCCCTTGGGCCGATGATTCAGCCAGGGGTGAGTATCCGCCGCCTGCCCGACCCAAGAGCGCTCCCCGCCTAGGGCGTTTGGGCCGAAGCTGCAGGGCTGGGCATGGCCTGGGGGGCGCGCTGTGATACCAAGGCGTCCAATAGGTCGGCCACGCCATCTGAGGTGTTGGAGCCGACAATCTCCTTGGCGACGGCAAGCACCTCTTGGCGTGCGTTGGCGACTGCTACCGGCCAGGCCGACCACCTGAGCATCGGGATGTCGTTGTGTTCATCGCCCACGACCACCACCGCTGTCGGATCAAGGCCCAAATGTTCGCAGGCTGATGCCAGCCCCACCGCCTTGGTGATGCCAGGTGCCGCCGCCAGGGCCCATCCCGCTCCCGCAGATGTCACCGTGAGCTGCTCCCCGGTGACGGCTCGGACGGCCTCAGCCATCTCGGCTGCGCTGAGCTCTGGATGCCAGCAGCAGAGCTTGGTGACCATGTCGTCGAGGTGGGCGTCCATGTTGACAACGGGCGGCTCTTCCACTCCCCAGGCCCGGGCGGCCTCGGGATCGATCATCCCCTCCTCGTAGATGAAGCGGTTCAGGCTCTCCACGCCGAAGAGGCTCCCGGCAACGGCCCGGCGGATCTCGGCCATGACGGCCGTTGCTGTTGCGGCCGGGATCCCATGGTGCTGGATGGTCGTGGCGTTCTCCACGTCATAGAGGACGGCTCCGTTCGAACAGATCGCCAGGGGGCCGACTTCTGCACCCGCACACGCCGAGAGCATGGCGGCGGGGGGCCTTGCCGTCGCGGGAAGCACCGCCATGCCAGCCCTTCGCGCCGCGGCAATCGCCGCAATGCTCCGCTGGGAGACGAAGCCCCCAGGAGCCAAAAGGGTGCCGTCAAGATCCGTTGCGAGTGCGACCGCCGACGGCCGACCCTGCCCTATGGGATGCACAGCCAAAGGGTAGCGCCTGGTTAGATCGGAA
>JAKAOS010000145.1 GCA_021823165.1 Actinomycetes bacterium
GCTTTGATCGACGGGCTGTATGCGACAAAGGGAACTCGACCGGCTCAGGGCGGGCCTTGTAGTTCCATGCCTGGCCTTCCATGAGCAGGGAACGGTCGGCTCGTTCAACATCTTTGGTGTCCTGCCCCACGCGGTATCGGACCGAGCCACATTTGGAAAGAACCGATCGTGTTGATGTCGGCGCCAGCCGAAAACGAGGCCATAGCGCCACCGAAAACGAGGCCACTCGGACAGATTGGATGGGCGGCCTCAGTGGAGGATTGGGCGTTGATCCGTCGGCTGGTGACTGACGGGGGCCGCTGCGGATTCTGCTCGCTGTGCCCACTTTGTGTCCTCAGCCGGCTTGTGGCTACTCCTGACCGACCCGTCGCGTGTTCCGACGCGCCCGAAAACCCTCCCGACAAACCCGTCGCAACCACGTGACAAAGCCGTCCAAGTCAGTCGAAGCCATCGGGTGGGGGCCCGACGGTGCAGCGCATGCCCACCGCCACCGATTCGGTGACCCTGCGGCGCCGTCTGAAGGCCCCGAGCCACCCAAATGCCATAACCGCTGCTATTGCCAGTGCGAGAAAAGCCAGTCCCATTAGCCCTCCCTGGTATGTGGCATGCCACAATACTTCAGCTGGGTGGCGATGCCAGCCCTTTTCCGTAAAGAGCCGGCCAAAACAGTCTCCGGGCCCAGGCTCTCACCCGCCGGACACGGGAAGGCGGTTGGCAAAGGAACGGTAACGAGTGGCCCTGTTGCCTTGCACTGCAAGCAAGAAGAGGGAAAGCTGAGCTCGCTTGGTATACACAACGCCAAATGCCAAATAGAACGCTACGGACCGCCAGGGGGGCGGAGGAAGGCGGAGGCAGCGATGACTCAGACTGCGGGCAGTGCCAGCCAGGAAGCCACGGGCGAGGAGTTGATCTCAGGTGGCCACCTGGTGGCAAAGGCCTTGGCCGCCGAGGGCGTCGATACCATTTTCACACTCTGTGGAGGCCATATCGTAGATATCTATGACGGATGCCTCGATGAAGGCATCCGGATCATAGACGTGCGCCACGAGCAGGTGGCGGCACATGCTGCAGACGGATATTTCCGGGCAACCGGCAAGCCCGGTTGTGCGGTGGTGACGGCTGGACCGGGTACGACCAACGCAGTCACCGGGATTGCCACCGCCCACAGGGGTGAAGTGCCCATGTTGGTGATCGGGGGTCAGGGAGCCCTGGGTCAGCACAGGATGGGATCGCTTCAGGACCTGCCCCACGTGGACATGATGCGGCCCATCACCAAGTTCGCCTCCACGGTGCCGGTCACCGAAAGGGTCGCGGACATGGTCTCGATGGCCTTCCGAGAGTCCTTTGCCGGGAGGTATGGCCCATCGTTTTTGGAGATCCCCAGAGATGTGTTGGATAGGCGGGTCCCGCTTTCCTCCGCGGTCATTCCCGAAGCGGGCCGCTATCGGGCCTCGGTCCGCAGCGGCGGTGATCCGGCCGACGTAGAGCGCCTGGCCCAGCTGATTGCTTCCTCGGAACGACCGTGTGTTCTTTTCGGTTCGCAGCTGTGGAGTTGCAGAGGCGCAGAGGCAGCAGTTGAGTTCTGCAACACCTTCAACGTCCCGGGATTTGTGAACGGCTCCGCCAGGGGCACCTTCCCGCTCTCTGATCCCCACTCCTTCCAGCTGACGAGGCGGTATGCCTTTGCTAACGCAGACCTCATCATCATTGTGGGGACGCCGTTCGACTTCCGCATGGGCTATGGCAAGCGGCTGAGTGCTGCGGCCACCGTGGTGCAGATCGATATGGACTACGCCACGGTAGGAAAGAACAGGGACATCTCCCTTGGTCTGGTCGGTGACGTAGGGCTGATCTTGGAGTCGGTCACACAAGCTGCAAGTGGCTTGGGAGACCTGGGGTCCACCGAGCGCAAGCCCTGGATCGAGCACCTTCGCTCACAAGAGGAGCGCCTGGTTCAAGAGCGCCTGCCCAAGTTGCTGTCGGATGCGGAACCGATTCACCCGCTGCGCCTGGCACACGAGATCAATGCCTTTCTCGAAGAGGACACGCTCTACATCGGAGACGGAGGAGACGTCGTCACCACCGCAGGGGGCGTTATCCAGCCCCGCAGGCCCGGGCACTGGATGGACCCCGGACCCCTGGGCACCCTGGGCGTAGGTATCGGATATGCCATGGCAGCCAAGGTGGCACGGCCGGATCAGGAGGTGCTCTGTTACTTCGGCGACGGCACCTTCAGCATGACGGGTTGGGACTTTGAAACCATGGTGCGCTTCAAGCTCCCCTTTATCGGCGTCATCGGCAACAACTCCTATATGAATCAGATTCGATTCGGACAGATAGCGAAATACGGCCCGGAGCGCGGTGAGGTAGGAAACAAGCTTGGGGACGTCTACTTCAGCCGGTTCGCCGAAATGCTGGGTGGACATGGAGAAGAGGTCAGGCGGCCACAGGACATTCGGCCCGCCCTGGAAAGAGCACGTGAGGCCAACGTACCGGCGCTCATCAACGTCTGGGTGGATCCCGACGCCTTTGCTCCTGGGACCATGAACCAAACGATGTATAAGTAACTCAGTAGCGATGCGATAGCTATCCAGCGGTAAATAACTCGAAATCAGTAAACGCACCTAACGGGGGGACAGATGCGTCTTAGTAGTGAGATGGTTTGCAACGACCGAATAGTAGGCAGTGCGAAAGTCGATCCGGACTGGATGCCGGCGGACAAGTCTGAGGAAACTCGGTGAACGCGCTGCAGGGAGTTCGAGTGTTGGACATGACTCATGTCCAGGCGGGTCCCGTGTGCACTCAGATGCTCGCATGGCTGGGTGCCGATGTCGTGAAGGTGGAACCACCTAAAGGGGATGTCACGAGATCCCAGCTGCAGGACATGCCTGGAGTAGACAGTCTCTACTTCACGATGCTGAACTGCAACAAGCAAAGCCTTACGCTCAATATCAAGACAGACCGCGGCAAGGAGATTTTTTCTCAGCTTGTCGCCGACAGTGATGTGTTGGTAGAGAACTTTGCTCCCGGTGCTCTCGATAGGTTGGGCTTCGGGTGGGATCGACTGGCGGAAATAAATCCCCGGCTGATATACGCTTCAATCAAAGGCTTCGGCGAGGGCAACTACCAAGATGCCAAGGCCTATGAGTGCATTGCCCAGGCCATGGGTGGGTCCATGAGCACAACGGGCATGGAAGACGGGCCACCCTTGGCGACCGGCGCCCAGATTGGGGACTCTGGAACGGCGGTCCATCTGGTGGCGGCAATTCTTGCCGCCCTCTACCAACGAGTTCACTCCGGCGTGGGCCAGAGGGTCCAGGTATCGATGCAGCACGCGGTCCTCAATCTCTGCAGGGTCAAGGTGCGGGACCACCAGAGGCTTGCCAGGGGGCCATTGCTGGAGTATCCCAACGAGACCTTTTCCGACGCGGTCCCCAGGTCAGCAAATGCCTCGGGAGGGGGCCAGCCCGGCTGGGCGCTCCGCTGCTGGCCCGGTGGGCCGAACGACTACGTCTATGTGATCATCCAGCCACAGGTGTGGGCACCGTTGGCCACGATGATTGGGAGAGAAGATCTGGTCGACGATCCCGATTTTGCCACCCCTCAGGCTCGCCTGGGGCACCTGGACAAGGTGTTCCAGATCATTGAGGAGTGGACCTCCAGGCATGAGAAATGGGAAGTGTTCGACAAACTCTCATCGATCAACGTTCCCTGTGGTCCAATCTTCGATACCGCAGACATCGTATCGGATGATTCCTTGCGAAAAAGCGAGATGATCGTCGAGGTAGATCACCCGGACAGAGGAAAGTACTTAACCGTCGGCTGCCCGCTAAAGCTTTCGGACTCGCCGGTAGAGATCAGTCGCTCGCCCCTTCTGGGGGAGCACTCAGAAATGATTCTCTCAGAGCGGTTGGGTCTCGGGGAAAAAGAGATTGCCGCTTTGCGGGAGGAACAAGTCATCTAAAGGCCGAGCCCCGGCGCGGGGCATGATGTGCTGCTCAACGGAGGAGCAGCCAAGGCACCGGCGCTGAAGGGCCGGTGCCGAAGGGCAATGCGGGGGCCGCCCTTTCTTTGGGCCCCGTAAAGCCGCGACGACCTTGGGGGGATCCGGGGCGTTACGGAGTTTCCGACAACCACGGAGTTGAGGGGGTATTACTGTGACAGCGGCAACGTATAAGGAAGTCAGAACACCGACAGGCCGGGTGTTCCGTATTGGGGAAAGCCCCAAGGACATACTCGGCTATCCACGCTGGGTGGCCATCATTGCTGCGTGGGTGGTTATGTGTCTGGCCGGGCTTTTGGAGTATACGTGGGGGGCACTTTCGGGTTCGCTAGCCAAATACCACCATTGGGGCACGGCGCCTACATTTTGGCTGTTTTCATTCTTCGTCATCTTTGAATCCTTCGTCCAGATCGCGGCCGGAATGTTGCGTCAGCGCGGCCTCCTGCCGGTTCGCTGGGCGACGATGCTTGGTGGAGTCCTATGTGGGATCGTCGGCTACGGCATCACCGCCGAGTCGACCTCCATCTGGACTGCGTATCTCGGATACGCAGTGCTCGGCGGCATCGGGTCGGGCATGTGCTATTCGGGTGCCATAAACATCGTATGCAAGTGGTATCCAGAGAAGCGGGGTTGGCGGACAGGCTTTGTGAACGGTGGCTGGGCATACGGCTCGGTGCCCTTCATCTTGGCCATAGGCGCCGTTGGTGCCGCCTCTGGCACGGTGCCGCTGACCATGGCGCAGACCTCTGGGTTCATCATCACCCAGGGCGTGATAATGACCGTTGGGATTGGGATCGCAGCTCTTTTCATGAAGGACCCGCCCAAGAACTGGTGGCCTGCAAGTGTCGACCCGCTCAACTGGGCCAAGAACCGCAGGACCGCCAGGGACCTCATTTCCAACCCTCCGGCTCTGCACCACTACAACCTGAGAGAGACCTGGTA
>JAKAOS010000146.1 GCA_021823165.1 Actinomycetes bacterium
GTGCGTTGGCAGCATCCCACCCGGGGAGTGCTCCCACCGGCCAGTTTCATCGAACTGGCAGAACACAGCCGCCTCATCGTCGATCTGGGGCGCTGGGTGTTGAACGAAGCCACAAGGGCCGCCCGGTCGTGGAACGGACGCTGGGTGAGCGTCAACCTCTCTCCCATGCAGTTCCAGGATCCCGGCCTGCTGCGCAGCCTGTCGCGGGCTCTGAAGGCCGCCAAGCTCCCGCCCGACCTGCTCATCTTGGAGGTGACCGAAGGGATGCTGGTCGAGGAGCTGGAGGCGAACTTCCGCTTGCTGCAGGACATAAAGTCCATGGGAGTACGGCTTGCTCTGGACGACTTCGGAACCGGCTACTCCTCATTGAGCTACCTCGAGCGCCTTCCCGTGGACGTCTTGAAGCTGGACCGGGCCTTTGTGACCGGGCTTGCCGTAGAGGACTCCAGGCGAGCCGGGCTCGTCGGCGTGGTTTCTCACCTGGGGGATCTTTTCGGCCTTCGGGTCGTTGCGGAGGGCATAGAGAACGAGGCCGAACTCGCTTCACTTGTGAAGCTCGGCTACCGCTATGGCCAGGGTTACCTCCTCGGCCGGCCAGGGTCGGAGGCACAGATGTGGGCGAGGCTCGGCATAGCTCCTCCCCACGGCGCCCGGCCCTCCCGCTTCGGGGCCGACCCGGTGTCCCACTGAACCCATATTCCGACCGCTTGGGCCACCTGGGACAGGACCGTAGGCTTGGTGCCATGAGTACCCCTGCACACAAGAGGCTCACCGAGTACAGCCACGGCTCGGGCTGAGCCTGCAAGCTCGCTCCGAACGAGCTGGCGCAGGTCCTGCGCCGCCTGGACATCCAAACCCACCCGGATCTACTGGTGGGCCCAGAAACCGGCGACGATGCCGCCGTATGGAGGATCGCGCCCGATCGCGCCCTGGTGGTGACCGCGGACTTCATCACGCCGGTGGTGGATGACCCGCGCACCTGGGGCCGGATCGCCGCGACCAATGCGGCCAGCGACATCTATGCCATGGGCGGCAGGCCGATTTTGGCCCTGAACCTGGTGGGGTGGAACACCGAGGAGTTGGGGCTGGACATGCTCTCCGAGGTGCTGGCCGGGGCGGCCGAGACGGCCAGGGCGGGGGCATGGGTTTCCGTAGGGGGGCACAGCGTCGAGGACCCCGAGCCCAAGTTCGGCCTTGCCGTGGTGGGCGAGGTGCATCCCGATCGCATCCTCACCAACGCGGGCCTCCAGGTAGGTGAGCACCTGGTGCTCACCAAGGCCTTGGGCGTGGGGATCCTCACCACAGCCATAAAGAAAGAGGGGGGGCTCCCCCCAGAGGTCTACGAGGCGGTGGTTGGCTCGATGGGCCGCCTGAACGACCTGGCCTCCCAGGCTGCTCTGGCCGCCGGGGCACGGGGAGCCACGGATGTGACCGGCTTCGGGCTTCTCGGACACCTCCGGCGCATGATCGAGGCCTCCGGGGTGGGAGCAGAGATCTTCCCCGACTCGGTGCCGATCCTTCCCATGGCCGAAAGCCAAGCCAGGGCGAACCGTGTGCCCTCGGGATCGGTGGACAACCTGAAATGGGCATCGGAGGTCCTGCAGGCCGGGGACAGCCCGCGTTATGTCCAACTGCTGCTGGCCGACGCCCAGACCTCCGGCGGGCTGCTCTTCGGGGCCCAAGCAGGGCACGCGAGGGCGGCGGTCGATGCGCTTTTGGCCTCGGGGCATCAGGCAGCGGTCGTCGGTAGGGTCACAGACGAGGTGGGAACGATAAGGCTCAGCCACGGCCAAATCGAATAGCCCTACGACGAGTGGCCCCTTGGGGCGGAATGGAGGCAAGTCAGGTGTCCGAGGCCAGAGATGAACTGCGCCGCCAGGCACGCGAGCTGCGCGCCAGGATCCCCGAGGTGTGGGCGGCCTATGCCGGCATGCACAAAGCGGTGTTCGCCGACGGGGTACTGGACACCAAGACCAAGGAGCTGATCGCCCTTGCGGTCTCAGTCGCCCGGCAGTGCGACGGCTGCATCGATGCCCATGCCCTCTCCGCCGCAAGGAGGGGCGCATCGGAACAGGAAGTGGCCGAGGCCCTCGGCGTAACCGTGGCCCTCATGGGAGGGCCCGGCACCGTATTCGGCCCACGGGCCTTCGATGCATATCTGGATGCCGCCGCCAAGGAGAAAGAGAGGACCTCCCACAAAACAAGCCAGTAAACGACAGTGTTGAGATTCGGCTTTCCCTGCCCTCGGCTTGGCTCCCGGCCCCTCTTCCTGCCCGCCGTAGCAGCTACCGGGGTCCGGCACCATGGTGCATTTTCACCTATCTGCAAGTGAAATAGTTCCTCTGCGTAGTTAATGAATTGACGGCCGTTGCCGAAATATTGTCCTATATGTGCGATGACTCCGACGAGCAGACTCTGGCCAACCCGAGGACACCGTTGATCCTGCGGAGAATCTCACGGCGCCTTACAGCATTGATTGGCTCGCTGTCCCTAACCGTCGCCTTGATTGGGGCCGTAGCGCCTGCGCCGGCATCGGCGGCGGTGCCCCAGGCCGGCTACTGGGTGGTGACCTCGAGGGGGACGGTCTATCCGATTGGCTACGTGTCGAATCTTTCGCCGGGCTTCTCCCTGCCTCCCTCCACCCCCGCCGTTGCAATCGTCTCCGGGCCCGGGACCCAGGGTTACTGGATCGCCACCGCCAGCGGGAACGTCTACAACTTCGGCAACGTGGCGTGGCACGGATCGCCCTGGGCCGGCGGGCTCCGGAACTCCGCTCCCTTCGTGGGCATGGTGGCCAACACCACCGGTAGCGGCTACTACCTCGTAACCGCGGCCGGAAACGTCTACAACTTCGGCAATGCCCCCTGGTATGGGTCTCTCGCCGGCAAACCCCTGTCCTCCAAGGTCGTGGGGATAAGCCTCGATCCGAGCGGAAACGGCTACTACCTCGTAACCGCGGCCGGAAACGTCTACAACTTCGGCAATGCCCCCTGGAAGGGCTCACCCGCGGCGATGAAGTTGCCCGCTTCGCTCAACTTCGTGGGGATCTCCACCGATCCCGCCAGCTCCGGTTACTGGCTGGCAGCCCAGGGCGGGGGCATCTACTCCTTCTCGGCCCCCTTCTATGGCTCGATGGGTGCCTCCAACATCCCCGCCCCCTTTACGGCCATGAGCTCACTCCCCGACGGCTCGGGATACCGGGCGGTCAGTTCCAACGGCAGCGTCTACAACTTCGGTGGCGCAACTTACTTCGGCACCGCCAACGGCCAACAGCTCAATGGCCCGGTCGTCTCGATCGCCTCGGGCATCGGTTCTCCGACCGCAACCGCTGGGACATCGGTCCGCTACCCGTCGGGGTCCACGGGTTATGACATCTCCTTCCCCCAATGCGGGAACCTGCCGTCTTCGACCACGACCATTGCCGTGGTGGGCGTCAACAACGGTTTTGCTTTCAGCACCAACCCCTGTTTGAAATCCGAGGCCAACTGGGCAGGCCATGGGATCAACCTCTATATGAACCTCAACCAGCCCGCGTGGAACGACCCCAAACAAGGCCTCAACGGACCCGATGGGGCTTGTGCCTCAACAGATCAGAACTGCATCAGTTACAACTATGGCTGGAACGCAGCGCAATGGTCGGTGCAACAGACCCGGGCCCAGTCCATCTCGGCCCCCATGTGGTGGCTGGATGTGGAGCAGGCCGGCAACGGCTACTGGTCGAGTAACCAGTCCGCCAATGCCCAGGTGATCGCCGGGGCGCTGGCAGGCCTCGCAGCAGACGGCATCGCCGCCGGCATCTACTCCACCAACTATCAGTTCTCCAGCATCGCCGGTACTTACCACCCCAACGTGCCCGTTTGGTATCCCACCGGCTACAGCCAGAGCTACACCGTGAACAACGCAAGCTACTTCTGCAACCAGACCAGCTTTGCGGGCCAGATCTGGATGCTGCAGGACGGCACCGCATCCTACGACGGTGACTACGCATGCTGACGGCACCGCATGCCGGGCGTGGTGGCTGAACTGCGCGCTAAATCCGCACGCTTGTCGACGTAGGATCGGGCGTGGCCTTCACCAGGCCCGTCCGCCGCTGGGCCGAACGAGAAGGTCCCCTGCCCCCTGCGGCCGTGCCTGGCAGCCGGCTGCGGGCCAAGGATGCCTTCTTTTTGGATGTGGAGGTGCCCTCCTGTCCTCAGCACAGCTGTGCCTTGTTGGAACTTCGCTGGGACAAGCCCGATCCGCCCAGCGCAGCTTGGATTGCCGGCGTCTTTGCCGAACGGCTGGGCCGGGATACGGAATGGGCGCGCCTTGTGGTGGCTCGGGATCGCCTGGGCCGGCCACGGTGGGCGACGGACCCGAGGATCGCTCCCAAAGAGCTGGTCCAGGTGCACGACTCCTCCGAGGCATCCCTCGCAGACCTGGTGAGCCAGAGGTTGAACATCCCCTTCCGCCCGGGAGAACCTCTCTGGAGAGCCGATGTTCTGCAAGACGGCCATGAGGGGCGGTTTTCCCTGGTGGTCAGCGTGCATCACAGCCTGTTCGACGGACAGGGGGCACTGGCGGCCGCCCGGGCGATCATGGATGAGGGCGGCGCCGATCGTGGCGGAGCGGCTCCGGAAACAGGTGACGTCGCCCGGTCCGTGACGGATCGGTTTGCCTCGGCAACACAGCTTGCCAGGGGCACCCTGGGCCTCGCCCGGTCGGGCCGGGCACCCCAGCTCGCCTGGCGGGAACGGGGCAGGAGGGACTTCGCCTTCGCCGGGGTCGAGGGGGCGGCAATTGCCGAGGCCCGCAAGGCACTCGGTGCCAGCAATGCAGAACTTCTGGTAGTGGCCGTCGCCGAGGCGGTGGCGGCGCAGATTTCTCAAATGGGCACACCCCTCCCCCATCACCTCC
>JAKAOS010000147.1 GCA_021823165.1 Actinomycetes bacterium
TCTCTCCGCATTCAGCATGTCGGGGTCGACCGCCACTGTCTATCTCGGCCACGAGGCGCACATGGCACACAGGAGCATCAGGCGGGCTCTGCTGGTCTCCACCACGGCGGTAGTCGTAGTGTTCCTGCTGGTGTCCTATGCCATGACCGTTGGCTGGGGCCCCGCCAAGATGGCGTCGTTCTCGGGTTCCAACATCCCCGGGCTGCTGATCATCGGGCATTTTCTAGGAAAGCCGTTCGAACTGCTCACCGCGGTCTTCATGGCCAACAGCATCTTCAGTGCAATAGTGGCCTCAACCCTTGTCGTGAGCCGGGTCACTCATTCCATGGCCCGAGCGGGAGTGATGCCCCGCGGGTTGTCAAGTGTGGACAGGGCCAGCGGTACGCCGAGGGCGGCGGTGACGACATGTCTGGGGCTGGCCGCTGCTGGCTCGGTCGCAGCGTCAGCGATCTGGAATCCAAACACCGCCTTCATCGTCTTGATCCTGGTAGGGACGATGGGGGAGTTCATTGGCCACATTATTGGAAATCTGGCTTTGCCAAGATTCGCAACAAGGAGTCACATATTTCGCCCGGCAGTTCACCTATTACTACCCGCGGCATCTTTGATAACAACAGCCATAGGTGTCTACTACACGGTTTTTCCCGTATCATTCCCCACCGCCTGGGGACCAATTCTATTCGGAGTGGGGCTATTGAGCTTCATTGGATTCTTGGCTATAAAGAAGGCTCGGCCGTTACCTTCGAATAGCCCGGGCATCGCCGCTCTGGGAAAAGAGCTGGGGATTGAACTTGTCGTGCACGAGGTAGCTCCTAAGGCTGGCTAATGAATCATCGCGGAACATATCTCAGCAGAAGTCCATCGCGGCAATAAACCCACGCATATGTGCTCTACGGTGCGCTCGGCGCAAGAGGGCAAGTCATGTTTGACCAGCTCCCATCCTGGCTCTTGTTTCGGAGCATTGCACGCGTGGCGTGCCCACTGTCCCGATATTAGATCGGGTAACGGTGGCGAAGACATTGGAGCTGGCGGTGCAGCACTGAGGCGCTTGAAACCTCATATTTATATGCCTGTTAACTGGCGGTAGCAGCGCTTACTTAGAATGCACAAATAGCAACAAGGAAGTGTTTAAGTTGTTGCTAAGTATGAGCAACAGCAAAAAGTAGGCGATGTGGCAGGCCAGGTGGGAAGGTTGCAAAGCCGGCAATGTCGCTTCGCCTATCAAATGACAGCATGCGTTGGCTGCAATGTTGTCCAGGGTTGGAGAACCGGAGAAGTTCAGTAAGGCTGGGACAGTTTATAAAGAGGGGAAAAGGACTTGACGCCGTATACCTATAAGTGTTCTCGATGTGGTCCGTTTGACCTATGGATGGCGATGGGAAGCGCCAAAGCCAGTGTTGATTGCCAACGTTGCGGCACAAGGTCTCGGCGGGTCTTTGCCGCAGAGCGCCTGGCACCCAACACCCCGCTTCACAGGGGCCGTGAAAAAGAGGAGGCTTGTCGCGAGGCTCCCGAAGTTGTGATCCGGCGATCGACTGGGCATCTTGGGCATCGGTCCGGGGGTTTTGCCGGGCTGGGAGGTCACTGAGGATGCCCGAGATCGCATTTTCGGTGGACCAATCACGCTCCATGGCCGATCAAAACGTCCCGGGCCACAATCGCTGGCACCCCGATATCCCCGCCGCAGCAAGCGTGCGGCCCGGTGCGGAGTTCCGGATGGAGTGCAGGGAGTGGACCGACGGCCAGATCGGGAACAACGATTCCGCCAACGACGTAAGGGATGTGGACCTGACCAAGGCACACATGCTGAGCGGCCCCATCGCCATCGAGGGCGCGGAGCCCGGCGACTTGTTGGTGGTGGACATCCTTGACCTGGGGCCGGTTCCCCAGGAGAGCGGGGTGGCTCCGGGACAGGGTTGGGGCTACACCGGAATCTTTGCCCGGGAAAACGGCGGAGGGTTTCTGGTCGAGCAGTTTCCCGATGCCTACAAGGCGATTTGGGACTTTCATGGCCAGCAGGCCACCTCTCGGCACATCCCCGGAGTGCGTTTTACTGGCATAACCCATCCCGGGCTGATGGGCACCGCCCCCTCGGCAGAACTGCTTGCCAAGTGGAATGCTCGGGAACGGGCACTCATTGCCAAAGATCCCCAGCGGATCCCGCCGCTGGCCCTGCCGCCGGAGCCTTCGAATGTGCTGGCCGGCACCTTGAGCGGCTCCGCCCTCGCAGCGGTGGCGGCCGAGGGTGCCAGGACCGTGCCGGCCCGGGAGAACGGGGGGAATCATGACATCAAGAACCTGACCCGCGGGTCACGCATCTATTACCCGGTGCATGTAGCTGGCGCCCTGTTGTCAGGTGGAGATCTCCACTTCAGCCAGGGCGATGGTGAGATCACCTTCTGTGGTGCCATCGAGATGGGTGGGTTCATGGATCTTGGCGTGGACCTGATCAAAGGCGGGATGGAAACCTATGGCGTAACCACCAACCCGATCTTCGAGCCTGGGAACGTCGAACCCCGCTACAGCGAGTTCTTGACCTTTGTGGGCATTTCCGTCGATCACGAGAACAACTCCAACGCCTACCTGGACGCCACCCTCGCCTACCAGCGTGCCTGTCTGAACGCCATCGCCTACCTGTCGAAGTTCGGCTACTCCCCCGAACAGGTTTATCTGCTCCTGGGGGCCGCACCGGTGGAGGGTCGGATCAGCGGCGTGGTCGACATCCCCAATGCCTGCTGTTCCCTCTACATCCCCACCGCCATCTTTGATTTCGACATACGACCGTCCCAATCTGGCCCGGCCGTAAAGGAGTACGCATCATGTGCCCGCACGAGTTGAAAGGAGGAGCCCAGTGAGTGTTGAGGAAGCAATCCCGGAATCCCGACCCGGCAGAGCAACGAGACGCCGTTACCGAGGCCTGGTGGGTAACGTCAAAATGGAGGATTACTCGCTCCGTTACGCCCCTACAAAGTACCGGCGCTGGAGTGAGTACGCCGTGGCCACCACTGCGCTGGGGGGCATCGCTTATCTCGCCGACTACGCAATCGGTGCGTCGATCGCGGTGGCACACGGCTTTTCAAGTGCCCTCTGGGCGATCCTGCTTGCGGCCACGGTCATATTTTTGACCGGCATACCGATTGCTTATTATGCGGCACGCTACTCCATCGACATGGACCTTTTGACAAGAGGCGCGGGGTTTGGGTATCTGGGGTCGACCATTACCTCTCTGATCTATGCGAGCTTTACCTTCATCTTCTTCTCGCTAGAGGGATCAATCATGGCCCAGGCACTGCAAATGTCGCTGGGTGTCCCCCTGCCCATTGGTTATCTGATCGTCTCTTTGATAGTCATCCCGCTCGTGATGTATGGGATGACGGCGCTTTCCAAGTTGCAGATGTGGACCCAGCCGCTCTGGCTTCTGCTCATGGTGGCCCCGCTCGTCGCGGTCGTTGGCACCCACCCCGGCATCCTCGGAGCGTGGACTCACTTTGGTGGTTCGTCCAAGAGCGGTCCAGGGTTCAACTTCTTGGCGATGGGACTGGGTGCCGGGGTCGCGCTTTCTCTGATCGCTCAGATCGGTGAGCAGGTCGACTACTTGCGCTTCATGCCGCCCAAGACGGAAAAGAACTCCGGGCGCTGGTGGCTGGCGGTGCTCGGGGCCGGCCCGGGTTGGGTGCTGCTCGGGCTCCTGAAGCAGTTGTCTGGTGCATTTCTGGCGTTCTATGTGGCGTCCTCGGTGGGGTTGACCAAGGCAGTTGAACCCATTGAGCAGCTGCTCGGAGGCTTCAGGTCCTTCATGCCGGCTGGTGCGCTGGCGGCTGCCACGATCTTTGTGGTGTTGTCCCAGGTCAAGATCAACGTGACCAACGCCTACTCAGGATCTCTTTCGTGGTCGAACTTCTTTTCCAGGGTTCTTCACTGGCATCCCGGACGCGTCGTGTGGATCTTTTTCAATGTCGGCATCGCTCTGGGCCTCATGGAGGGCGGGGTGTTCGGCGTACTCAACTTCGTGCTGGGCTTCTATTCGAATGTCGCCATCGCATGGATTGGTGCCGTGGTGGCTGACCTTGTCATCAACAAGCCGATCTTGAAGATCAGCCCTCCCTATATCGAGTTCAAACGGGCTCACCTCTATGCGGTGAACCCAGTCGGCTTTGGTTCGATGCTGCTGGCGTCGGCGGTGTCGGTGGCGGCGTTCTTCGGTGTTTTCGGGCCCGACGTTGCGGCATTTTCCCCCTTCGTCGCCTTTGCGATCGCGTTTGTGGCCTCTCCTTTGATTGCACTTGCCACCAAGGGCAAGTACTACCTTGCGAGGGAGGACCTGCTTTCGGCGGCGGTGGATCAGCACCACGATGACGATGCCCCAACGCCTGCGGAGCTTGAGTTCGGTTGCAGGGTATGCGAGGAGAGCTACGAACTCGTCGATATCGTGGCTTGCCCGTTCCATAACGGCGCGGTCTGCTCCCTTTGTTGCACCCTGGAAAAGGCGTGCCACGACCAGTGCAAACAGCCAGGGAGCATCATCCCAACTGCGGTGCAGTTGAAGATAACCGGGGCATCGTAGCTACACAGGGTCTATGGGGCCCATCGTTGGCGGCATCTGTCGCCAACGGTGGCGCCCCGGGGTCCTTGGTGGGATGGTGCGGCAACGGCGTAAGTCCTTTGCGGCCCTGGTAAGGTGTTGGGGCCTTTCGGGGGTGGTGTAATTGGCAACACAGCAGGTTCTGGCCCTGCTATTGGGGGTTCGAGTCCTCCCCCCCGAGCCACGGAGAACCCCCCGGCAATCCCGGGGGGTTCGTGTTTGTCGTTGCAGGGACTTGTTGCAGGGAATCGTCGCAGGGAGCCATTGCAGTGACCGGCGAGGTGACCTCTAAGCCCACA
>JAKAOS010000018.1 GCA_021823165.1 Actinomycetes bacterium
GATCTATCGATAGTTACGAAAGTGGCGGTATCGCCCTGAGCACCCTGAACGCGCTATTGGCGGTCGGCCAGAAGAACTACGGAGTCAAACTGGGCTATCTCCAGGCCGTGAGTTCCTCCGAGACCCAGGTGCTTGCCCAGTTGAGGGCCGCCGAAAAGACCCTCGCCTCCCAGGAGGCAGCCCTTGCGCTCCAGCAGCGCCAGGCCAGGGCGGCAGCCGCCCAGCTTGCTGCTGCGGCAGCTGCCGCCAAGGCAGAAATGGCGGCCCAGAGGACCACCATGTCCCATCTGAACGGCACCATCGGCCGCTTGGTGGCACAGGATCAGGCCAAAGCGGCTGCAGCCCGGCGTGCAGCCGCTGCAGCTGCGGCGGCTGCGGCTGCGGCTGCGGCAGCACGGGCGAGGGCGGCTGCGGCTGCGGCTGCCCAGGCTGCGGCTGCCCAAGCTGCGGCAGCTCGCCAGGCCAGCTTCACTGCCGCTAGTCCCGCTCCGGTGACGGCTCCTTCTGGCAACATGTCCGGAGGGGCCCCTTCGGGTAGTGTCCCCCCGCCGCTTCCGTCGGCATCCGTTGCCGTTCAAACCGCGCTTGCACAGGTGGGCAAGCCCTACCAGTGGGGTGCTGCGGGGCCGAACTCCTTTGACTGTTCGGGTCTCACGATGTATGCCTGGGCTCACGCAGGGGTTTCTCTACTCCACTACACCGTGTATCAGTACAACGAGACGGTGCGGATCTCCCAATCCCAACTCGCCCCCGGTGACCTCGTCTTCTACAGCTTTCCCGGCGAGCCGGTCCCTGGGCACGTGGCCATGTACATAGGCAACGGAAATATCGTCTCAGCAGACACCACCGGGACGCCGGTCCGGGTGGAGTCGATGTACTACGACGGCACGCCCTTCGGGTTTGGCCGGGTGACCGCTGCGTCCTGAGGCATCTGGGACCCAAGGCCCAAAGGCCAATGTCTTCGGCCCGCCAAGGCGGGCAGAAGGCTAAGAGCTGGGGATGGCCCAGCCCAGGGAGGTCGCAATCTCTTTACAGGTCGGGCAGAGCGGGTATCGCTTGGGGTCCCGACTGGGAACCCAGGTCTTGCCACAAAGAGCGGTGCAGGGCTTGCCCGTCACCAGCGCCTCGGTAACCGCAGAGGCGGGTACGACTATGTGGGCCATGCGATCGTGATCGCCCTCGTCGGTGGTCGCCTCGCGCTCTTGTTCCAAAAGGTCGCCGTTCGCCACCACCCAGAGGCTAGTGGGAATGGCCCCCGCCAAGCACCGGAAGTGGAGCATGGTGGAGATGGCCTTGGCCTGGGAGCGGGACTCGGAATGCACAAAGATCGCACAACGGGTCAAGCCCGCCTGCCAGGGCCTGCTCCAGGCGCTCTACGACCACCTCGGCCACTTCGGCTTCGGGCCCCAGGTGGGCCGCCACCTCGACCCTCACTCCGGCCTGTTCTGCCCAGCGAAGCGCCTGTTCTCTGATCCGGCCCACCAGTAGGCCATCGAAGAGGAAGTAGGGGACAACGGCTATCTCCCTAGCACCCAGGGCGGCGGCCCTGGAGAGCGCCTCGGGGACTCCGGGGGAGGCAAGAGAGACAAATGCAGCTTCGGTGTTGGGGAGCGAAAATGGCTCCTCTGCCAGCCGTGCCACCCGGAACATCTCTGCATTGGCATCCGGGTCGCTCGATCCCCGGCCCACCAGCACAACCGCCTGGCGCCCCTCACCCTCAAGTCTCGAAAGGGCTTGGCGTGCCCGGCTTGCAAGCAGGCCAAGGATCGTGGGATGAGTCCCGATTCCCCTTGCGTAGATGATCTCGGTCGTCTTGTGTCCCTGCCTGCTTCTGGCCACGGCACCGGCGCAGTCGCTTTTCATGTGCCCGGCGTCCCACAGCACCAAGGGGACGGCCACCACCTTGGTTGCCCCCGCCGAAGCGGAGGCAAGCGCCTCATCCAAAGTTGGTTCGGCCAGTTCTATAAAGCCCAGCTCGCAGCGGTGCTCTGGCAGGAGATTGGCAACTGCATCGGCAAGCCTCCGGGTCTCAGCGAGGCCCGCCTGGCTCCGGGTGCCGTGTGCCATGAGGACGACCCCGATTGCACCTTCCCTAACGGTCATGAAGAGATTTGCCCCTGGTTGGTTTGCCCCTGGTTGGTTTGCCCCTGGTTGGTTGGGATGTTCCGGTGGAGGGCATTGACTGCGGCGGCCGCCATTGCCGACCCACCCCGCATGCTCCGGTTGTAGATGCACTCCATCCCCGAGCGTGCCAGAGCCTCTTTGCTCTCTGTCGCTCCGACAAAGCCGACCGGCATTCCCACGATGAACACGGGCGCAACCTCTCCTCCGGCGGCTAGTTCCAACAGGGTGAACAGCGCCGTGGGGGCGCAGCCGATCACGAAGAGTCCCTCGGGGTGGGCCAACGCCGCCCGATGCATCGCAGCAGCGCTGCGGGTCCCGAAGGGCCCAGGGTCGACAACCTCCCCCAGATAACAGCGGGCCCGCTGCCTGAGGGGAACCGCCAGTCCCGCTCGGGTCATCTCGACATCGGTGACGATGTCGCAGTTGGAGCCAAGAGCCGCAACGGCTTTGGCCAAGGCGCCCTCTTGTACGACCACGTCGCCAACCAGGGAGGGGTCCGCAGTGGCGTGGACGATTCTCTCCAGCACCGCTGCCGAAAGAACCCCCATGCCGCTCAGATCCAACACCTTGCGGAGCCGCCTGAAGCTTTCCACCTCGATCTCATGCGGCTGAAATGCCCCGCTCATGGCTGGCTCCCACCGGCCCCTGTGATGGCCAACGAATCGCCGAAAAGGTCGCCTACCCTTGGCCCATCGTCGCTGATGGCACCGCGGGGGCATACCTCCACACACGCCAGGCACCCATCGCAGCGGGACTGGAGGACCCATGGAACCGAAACTCCGCGCAAGATGGCTCGCCTGGGGCAGGTGGCAAGGCATACCCCGCACGCCGTGCATGCCGGCCCCACCACCGCGGTTCGCCAGTTAGCAGGACTCAACGGATTCCCCCAAGGCGCCGTGGGTCCCTGATTGCTCGACCAAGCCGTGCTTTTTCTGGCCCAGCCCGCTCGCACCACGTGGCGTAAGCATCATGGAACGCACCATCCTTGTCGTGGTCGAGCCGACTATAACGCTGCAGTACATATCTACTGTCGTGGGGTCCAGGTCCCCAAGGGTCGTGCAGAGTACCTTTTCACCGGGCCTGGAAACATTGCGGACGACCCCCACCGGGGTCGAGGCAGAACGATAGGCGCCGAGGATTGCCAGCGCCTTGGGCAGCTGATCGATCCGGGTGGCAGACCGTGGGTTGTAGAAGACCACCACCAGGTCTGCACGCCCCGCCGCATCGACACGTGCCTCGATGACCTCCCAGGGCGTATGCAGGTCCGACAGGCTAATCACCGCGTGATCATGGCCAAGGGGTGCACCCAGTGCAGCCGAGGCGGCAAGGCCGGCGGTGATCCCGGTAAGCACCTCGATCTCGGCATCCCAATCCGGCCGCTGCTCGGCTACCTCCAGCACTATGGGCGCCATGGCGAAGATCCCAGGGTCTCCCGAGCACACCAGCGCCACCCGGCGCCCCAGAGAGGCGAGCCGGAGCGCCTCCGATGCCCTCTCCACCTCTGCGCCTATGGGGTAGGGGAGCAGGCTTTGAGTCGGGTTGGTGAGATCTTCTACCTGCTCTACGTAGGGTCCATAGCCGATGACAACCTCGGCATGGCGGATTGCCGCCTGACAGGCCGGGCTACGCAACCAGGCGCTCCCCGGTCCCGTGCCCACCACACTGAGCTTGCCCCGGGGTGCCGACCGCCTGGCGATTGCCAGGGTGCAGGAGCCAGATCGCAGCTTTTGGCACACCAGTTCCGCCCCCGGCCCGGCCGCCAGCAGTGCTGCGGCCTCTGCCACACTCGGGGTGCCGACCGCCGAGTCCACGACTGGGCTGGGGTTGGGCACCTCCACAGCAGCCAGCTCGCTGGCTTCGAAGGCCACAATGGGCAGCCCCAGGCCAACCACGGCGGGATGGGAGCCACGGGAGGAAATTGTGGCTATTTCTTTCACCGAGTGGCGGGAAAGGCCAGCTGCGGCCAGTGCAGAGTCGAACAACTGGATCATTTCCGCTCCCGTTGCCTCGGTTGAGGCACCCACACCCACCACGAGGCTCGGGGGACGCAACAGCACCTGGCCGGCCCTCGGCGCAATGGACCGGTCGGTGATAACCACATCGGCCTGCTCGCCGGAGGCTCCGGGGGAACCTTCCAGGGCAACCGGCCGCGGCCATTCCAGGGTGCTGCCAACCGAAACCAAATGCCCGTCCAGCATGGCGGTGGTAAGCCTCGGGATGTCTCCTTCGGCCGCCATGTCGGGAATCTGTTCCATAGATGGGATCCCAGAGGCGTCGGTGGCGGTTGTGATTGCCGCCTGAGCGCCGGTAAGGAGGGATAGGTGTTTCGCCAAGGCGTTGGCGCCGATTTTGGAGCGCGTGCCCACAGACCCCGCGTGGCCGCCGCAGATCGGCACCGCAAAGCGCCCCGCCTGGTCTATGCACACAACGGCGGGATCGGCCTCCTTGGTGGAGACCAGGCCCGCTACCAGCCGCACCGCGGCGGGGACGGCCAGGAACAGGACAAAGCCATCCACCTCGCCCCAGAGTCGCTCCAAGGTCTCCCGCGGTGAGCCGTGGTGGTTCGCATACGGCAGCCCTGCGGCCATCTCTCTGCCCTTCGCGGTCACCGAGATGCTCACCACCGAAGCCATCGCCAAATCCGCCGCCCCTGTCTCGCCCGCTGCATCCGAAAGCGGGTTGTCGTGGCTCATCTCATTTGTCATCTGGGCCCCCATGCCACAAAAACCGGGTTCGACGCCGCAAGGCGCCAACTGCCGTCAGCCAATCGGGAGCCCCGGGAGGCAGAGATCTGCACCAGGGAGCCCAAACGCTCCGCCGCGGCTGCGGCGCGCTCCAGCGAAGCGTAGGCCGCCACCACCCTCCCTCCGGGCAAAACCACCCCCAGGGCCGCCTCCAGCACCCCAATCCCGCCCCCGCCCACAAAGCACCGGTCCGGCCGGGGAAGGGACTCCAGGACCGACGGTGCCTCACCGAGAACTATCTCAACCTCTACCTCATGCACAGAGGCATTGGCCGCTATGCGCTCGGCTTGGGCAGGGTCTCGCTCAACGGCAATCACCCTCATGGCCGGGCGCAGGCGGGCGACCTCTACGGCCACCGATCCACTCCCCGCGCCAAGATCCCAAAAGACACCATCGTGGGGGAGGGCGAGGCGGGGGAGAATCCACGCCCGCACCTCAGCTTTGGTGATGCAGTCCCCTCTGTGGGCGAAGTCCTCCTCCCAAAGGGCCCATTCGCCCACCGTTGCCAGGGCGGCTCTGGTGGGGGGCCAGGCAAGGGTCGGTTTCCCAGGTGAAACCCCGGCCATGGGTTTTGCCGAGATCACCAGCACACACAGCGGATCCAGGTTGTCTTGTTCGGCAATGTGCTGGAGGGAGGAGCGGAAGATGGCCTCATCTTGGCTTGCCAACCTTTGACAGCACGCCGCCTCTGGCGTCTCTGCGGGAAGACCCGACAGCTCCATCAGCATTGCAGCCATCTTTGCCGGATGGTTCTCGGGCGAACAGAGGATGGCAACCAAGCCGCATTCGGGATCCGAGAGCGCCTGGGCGGCCGCCAAGGCTGCCTGGTCGGCATCTCTGCCGTGAGCCGACACCACCGCCGCCCTGTCCCAGGCCATGCCGAGACGAGCGAAGGCCAGCGACACCGAGGAGGGGGCCGGGTGAACCTCAATGTCTGCTTCACCCATCACCGGTCGCAGGGAACGAAGCAGGCCGAAGAACCCCGGGTCCCCCGATGCCAACACGCAAACCGGAGCACCCTGGACAGCTTTGGAAACGAGTCCTTGCAGCAGGCCCAGTTGGCTGCCGAGCGGGCCGGTGAGCGACACCCGGGCGGAGGCCTTGGCAGACTCGGTAACAGCCAGAACTCCCGATCCGAGGGCCGCATCAAAGGCCTCCAACAGCCTGGGGGCCCCGGCGACGACCCCGGCGGCTTCGAGTGCATCCATGGCCCTGGAAGCCAAGTTCCACTCCGAGTCCCCACTGACCCCGATGAGCACGAGTCGGGGCTTGTGATCAGGATCGTGCGACAAGGCCCCGCCCGTCGAAATCGACCATCACGACATCCACCGACAGCTTGTTCCCACAGTGTGCGGCGCATGCAGCCGCAGCCCGCCGGCAAAGCAGGCCCAGGGGTCCCAACTCGTTGGTCTCCATGCAGATTTCAAAAAAGTGCCGGGCCGTGGCGGTGGCGGTGGCCGCGTTCAGCACGGCATCGGAAGAGCCGGACTCGATTGCGACCTCGGCCAACAGCGCGTTGTCGATGTCGGAGCGGTGGAAGTGGGTCATCATCGTCCCCGCCGCCAGCTTGGTGATCTTCCCGGCCATTGCAACCATGGTCACCCGCTCGATCCCCTGTCCTGCGGCGCGCCTGAGGGCAACCCCGCTGTAATCGCCCACCTCGACAAAGCACACCGGTGCAAGGGAACCAAACATTGCCATGGCGGCGGCCTCGGACCGGCTGCCCGTCGCAAAGACCAGATGCCGTTGGCCGTTTGCCGCAGCCACATCCACCTGCCGGGTGAGCGACGCCCTGAAGGCGGCCGTGGAGAAGGGACGGACGATGCCGGTGGTGCCAAGGATCGAAATGCCGCCCACGATCCCCAGGCGAGCATTGGTGGTCTCCTCCGCCATCACCTCCCCGCCGGGCACCGAAAACTCCACCTCGAAGGATCCACCCACCTCCGACAGGGCTGCCAGGATCATGCGCCGGGGCACGGGATTGATTGCGGGTCCCCCCACCTCGAGGCCCAGGCCCAACATCGTGACGGTGCCGACGCCGGAGCCGGCACGCAATATCGTCTCGCTTCCCTGCACAAGTGGCCACACCTCGGCGGTCATGTGCGCCCCATCGGTGCAGTCGGGATCGTCGCCTGCGTCTTTGACCACCACGGCCGCGGCGGACTCCCCGGGTGCTACCTCCGGCTTGTGCCCCGGTGCCACCATTACCGGGAAACAAAAGCGCCTCCCGTTGGGAATGGCCACCTCCACCTCCTCGGGGATGCGGCCAGAGACGACGCCGATGGCCGCAGCCTTGGCTGCGGCTGATGCACAGGTGCCGGTGGTCCAGCCCTCCCGCTTTCCCTCCGGACGGTTAGGCACCGTCCTGCCGGCGGCCGGCCCTGGGGCGACCGCTCTCGGATCCGGGCGCCGAGCGCCTACGAAAAGCATGGGCGAATGTGGGGTTGTAGAGGTGGCTGCGGCCAAAGGTGTCGGTCGCCAGAGCATCGCCCACGAGCACCAAGACTGTCTTGGTCTCACCCAGTCCGAGGATTGTGTCTGCCAGGTTTCCCACGGTCGTAACACAAGTCCGCTCCTCGGGCCACGACACCTTCCACACGACAACGGCGGGGGTGTCGGGTCCATAGGCACTCGGAGTGCAAAGCAGTTCCTCCTGAAGCGCACGGGGGCGCGCTGCGGATAGGAACACCGCCATCGTCACCCCGTGTGCCGCCATGGCCGCAAGCGATTCTCCAGCCGGCACCGAGGCTTTGGTGCGCGACGCCTGACGGGTGAGGACCACGCTCTGGGAGACTCCCGGTATGGTGAGCTCCCTTCCGAGCACAGCTGCGGCCGCAGCAAAAGCACTCACCCCGGGGACGATCTCGTATTCCCGCCCAGAGCGTCGGCACCAGCCGATCTGTTCCTGGATCGCTCCGTAGAGGGAGGGGTCACCGGAATGCAGCCGGGCAATGCGCGCCGAAGGGTTCTTTTCGTATAGGGCGACCACGTCTTCCAACGTCATTGTGGCCGAATCGAAAATCTCCGCCGACGGCGAGGCATGAGACAGCATTGCCTCGGGCACAAGAGAGGACGCCCATACCACGATGTCGGCTCGGCCGAGGCGATCGGCACCCCGCAGGGTAAGCAGGTCCTCTGCTCCCGGACCCGCCCCTATGAAGCTGATCATTTCACATCCTCCTGCGGCGGAGAGCCCACAACAACCGTGGCCAGATAGGAGGCGTTAGGTCCCGACCATTTGGCGGCCGGGGCGATCCGTTCCCCCTCCAGGCCCACAAGTTCGCCAACCACTGCATCCCGGTCCCGTCCGGCCTCACTCAGAGCTTCGATGATCTCTGTTAGGTGCCTGCCCCCTTTGTAGACCACCACCGCGCTCTTGGAATCGGCGAGTGCCTCTTTGAGATCCCCCGCCCCCTCCAAGCCGACGACCAGCCGCAGGGGCTGGGAGCCCTCCACCACCGGCCGGAGTGCCCTGGCGGCAAGCTCCTGGAATGCCATAATTCCGGGCACGATTTCCACCTCGGGGTCGGATCCACCGGCCCGCAGCCTGTGCAACAGGGACCAAAAGGTGCTGTAGCAGTTGGGGTCGCCAAGGGTTACGTAGGCGATCACCTCGCCCTGGGCAAGCCATCCGGCCAAGGCGGCAATGGCATCCTCGGTGGGACCGCCTCCCGGAGTCATCTCAAATGGCGCACGGTCAATGCTTGCCCCGGGCAGGAGGGAGGCCACGATGGATTCCGCTCGACCCTCGTCGTCGGGGCCCACGCTGGGCGCAACGATCCGATCCGCCGCCCGCAGCACATCGAGTGCTTTGAGGGTGACCAGGGAGGGATCACCGGGACCGACGCCGACGCCGACGATGCGGCCCCGGCCGCGGTTGTGGGTTGACATCTGGCTCTCTTCCTGGGTGGGCATTCGGGGCGTCTTGCGACGTTAGCCGCAACGAGTAGGCGGTTCTTCCACTGCCGGACTCCGGTGGGTCGGCGGTTGGATTGGGCCTTGGCAGGAGGAGGCCGACCCGGGTGCTCAGCCGTGCTGGGAGACGAGGAGGCCGACCTGAGGGCCCGGCCGTGCTGGGATGGGAGCAAGGCCATCTCAGCTGCATATAACTCAGCCCGCAGCCACGTCCCGGGTGGGAGTCGAGGGCGAAGCACAGCTGGCAACGAAACGCTCTGCGGGAGTTGGGTCGCTGCCCAGGTGGGCATGGACGTAGGTGGCGATCAGCCGACCGGAGGCATATCCCTCCAGCGACGCACCCCGCCGCCCTTGGGCTCGCCATGCGGGGCTGGGGCCGTCTTTGCTGTTGTTGTCCCAGTTGAGCCGGGAGTAGTGGAACTCATGGCCCCTCAAGGTCCCACCCCGAAAGGCGATGGGGGAGTCTGCAACGGCTTGCACCCGGCGGTAGCCGAGGGTCAAGCGATCCGACATGGTTGCCTCGGCGGGGATGATGCCTGCCATTCGGGCTCCATCGAGGGATTTTGTGAGCCACAGCATCCCCCCGCACTCCGCCCAAATGGGCAGGCCCTGGGCATGGGCCTGGCGCACCTGGGCCAAGAGGGAAGTGTTGGCCGCCAGTTCCAGCGCCGCCAGTTCGGGGAACCCGCCCCCTATGTAGAGGCCCTTGGCCCCGGCGGGGAGGGACTCGTCGGCACCTGGGTCAAAGGGCATCAACTCCGCGCCGGCCGCTGCAAGCGCCTCCAGGTTGTCGGGATAGGTGAAGCCGAATGACTTACCCGACGCAACCGCCACTGGGGCCCCTGGCCCCTTGGCCACCGGAGCCAGATCGGGCACCACCTTCGCAGGTGCTGAGTTTGCCAGGCGCACCAGGGCCCCCAGATCACAGCCCGCCTCCACCGCAGCTGCGGCCGCCTCTATTGCCGATATGGCCTCGGCGCGGTCTTCGGATGCCGGCACCAGCCCGAGATGCCGGCTCGGGCGGCGGAGGGATTCGTCTTTGCCCAACATCCCCATCACGCTCACCCCCACAGAGCCTGCAGCCTCCATCAACAGCTCTCGGTGACCCGCCCCACCCACGCGGTTGAAGATCACCCCCTTCAGCCAAGCTCCCCCCGGATAGTCGCGGTAGCCGGCAAGCAGCGCTGCAGCGGAGTGGCTCAGGCCCGAAGCATCGACCACCAGCACCACCGGGGCCTCGAGCACGCCGGCCAGGTGTGCCGTGGAACCAAAGGGGGCCGCCGGCCCGGCCTGGGGCTCCCAACCCGCCCCGTCGAACAGGCCCATCACCCCTTCGACCAACAGGATCCGCCCGGCCGCAGCCGCCCGGCCGGCCAGAGCCAGCACCCCTTGTTCGCCGGAGATCCACAGGTCCAGGTTCCGCCCCGGCTGCCCGGTCGCAAGGGCGTGAAAGCCGGGGTCGATGAAGTCCGGGCCGGCCTTGGCGGGAACGGGGCGCTCCCCGGCGCGTCGCAAGGCTGCCATAAGGGCCGTGGCCACGGTGGTCTTTCCCACCCCGGAATGAGTACCGGCTACCACGAGGCGGGGGCCAAGGATTCCCAACTAGTACTCGATCCCCTTTTTTGCCACTATTCCCTTGTCGTAGGCGTGTTTCACCTTGCGCATCTCGGTCACGGTATCCGCCACCCCGACCAGCTCCTCGGCCGCGTCCCTCCCCGTCATGACCACATTGGTCTTGGGGCTGCGTCCGGCAACTGCCGCAGCAACCTCGGCTGCGGGGACCCAACCGTATTTCACGGCATAGGTGACCTCGTCGAGGATCACCATGTCGTATTCGCCGCTCGAAAGCATCCCGGCCGCCACCTGCCAGGCGTGCCGGCCCTTGGCCGCGGTCTCATCGAGGTCTGTCGACTCCCAGGTGAAGCCGTCGCCGAGGGTGTGCCACTCGATTTCGAGATGATCTGCGAGCTTGCGCTCGCCCGTCTTCCACTTGCCGCCCTTTATGAACTGCACCACAGCCACCCTCCAGCCCCTGGCCCATCCCCGGGCCATTACGCCGAAGGCGGCGGAGGACTTGCCCTTGCCATGTCCGGTGTTCAAAAGAACCAAAGAGTCCGCGCGTGCCATGTTGGAACGGTAGTGTGCCAGAGGCGTCGCAGGGAACCCGGTGGGAATCCGGGGCTGTCCCGCAACTGTGACCAGGGAGCGCTTCCCGACATGGCCACTGCCCGAGGGGTGGGAAGGCCGGGAAGGGCGGTGATCTGGGAGTCAGGAGACCTGCGTGCCCCGGGAGTTCCGGGAACAGTGTTCGAGAGACGCGAGGACGTCGTGGGAGAACTGGCCAGGCCACAGTGCTGACGGTCGTAATTGGTGGCGCGCGCTCGGGGAAATCCGAGGTGGCCGAGGCAATTGCGTCACGGCTCGCCACTCCGGTCACCTACCTTGCCGCAGGGGGGATCTGGGACGACCCCGGTGCGGAGGAGACAGCCGCACAGCACTGGCAAAACAAAATCGACCGGCATCGGCAGCGAAGGCCGCGTGATTGGCAAACGGTGGAGATTCGCCCCGGTGAGCCCCTGGCCGGCATTGTCGCCAAGACTCGGGGCGGGATCCTGATCGACTCGATTGGGCCATGGATGGCGGGCTGCAATCCCTTCGATTCGATGTCTGTGGACCTGCTCGGTGCGCTTGGTGAGCGAGAGGGATGGAGCGTCGTGGTAACCGACGAGGTTGGCCTTGGGGTACATCCCCCGACCGCCGCAGGCATCGAGTTCAGGGACGCGATGGGGGAGATGAACCGCTCTTTGGCGGCAATGGCCTCTTGTTGCTACTTCGTTGTCGCCGGGAGGGCCCTATCGCTCGACCAGGCCGCCTTTGAGGTCCCGAGATGACCAAGGCCTTTTCTTCTGCGGCGGCAAGGGGGGCCTGGGAGGGACTGGCGAGCGCCGTTTCCTTCCTGAGCCCCTTGGGTGCCCACCGCGAAGTGAACAACGCCGCTTTGGCCTGGCTCGGCCCGGCCGGTGCAGGTTTGGGTGCGGCGGTGGGCCAGGTCTGGTGGGCCGGCACCAAGCGCGCAGGCCCCCTTTTTGGGGGAGCCCTGGCGACGGTGGCGGATGCCGCTTTCACCGGAGCACTGCACCTGGACGGACTGGCCGACGCCGCCGACGGGCTGGTGCCGGTGATGGACCGCTCCAGGCGCCTGGAGGTGATGGCCGACCCTGCCACGGGTGCATTTGGCACCACTGCTTTATCCGGCACCCTGATTCTGCGGGCGGCGGCGCTGTCCGCGGTGGAGCCAGATGCAGCACTCTTGGCCTCTTTGTGGTGCCTGTCGCGCACCTTGATGGCGGGGGTAGCCCAGACCATGACCTACGCGAGGCCCGGGGGTGGGCTGGTAAGCGCGTTTTTGCCACAAAATCCCAAGACCCCTACGGCTGTGCTGCCAAGCCTCCTGGGCGGCGGCCTTGTCAGCTTGGCACTGGCCCGGCCATGGCGGCATCCGCTGGCGGTGGTTCCCCTGATCGGTGCCGTCCTGGCGGGGGCCGGTGTAGCCACGGTGGCCAGGCGGCGGATCGGCGGCTTTACCGGGGACGTGTTGGGGGCAATCGGGGTAGTCGCAGAGACCGCGGGGATTGCGATTTGGGCACTGGTGAGCCACCGGGGTGGGAAATGAGATCCAACATGGCTCCCTCGGCTGCAACCAGGGCCTCCGCGGTGCTGGCGGGGCTGGTGTTGGACCGGGCCTTTTCGGCCTCATTGGCACGTTTTCACCCAGTGGCCGGCTACGGCAAGGCAATGGTCGCAATAGAGCAGCGAATGTGGGCACCCTCGAGGATCGCTGGTGTCGCCTACACCGCCGTGGGGCTGTCCCCCGCAGTGGTTGCGTCCCTCCTGGGACGGCTCGCCAGGGGCCATCACAAGGGCTTTTCCGCCGGCTCGTGGTTGTCCCTCGCACTGGCCAGCTGGGTGGCCAGTGGGGCATCGTCGCTGTGGGGAGAAGCCGAGGCCATGGCCCGACTCCTAAAAGAAGCGGACCTCGAAGCCGCAAGGGCTCGCCTTGGCAACCTTGCAGGCCGGGATGCAGGGTCTCTGGACTCCAGTGGGATCTCCAGGGCGGTAATCGAGTCGGTGGCGGAAAACACGGTGGATGCCGCCGTGGCCAGTGTTTTCTGGGCCCTTTGTGCAGGGGTCCCCGGAGTCGTCGCGCATCGCTGCATAAACACCCTCGATGCAATGGTTGGGCACCGCAACCAGCGCTACGGCCGCTTTGGCTGGGCATCGGCACGCCTGGACGACCTGGCGGCCTGGATACCGGCACGGCTGCTCGTGGTTTTGGTCATGGCGCTACGCCCGAACAGGGCGGGGGAGATATGGAGGCTGTGGCACGGCCCGGCACGGCTGCATCCCTCCCCCAATGCAGGGGTATCGGAGGCCTCCTTTGCCGCGGCACTCGGGGTGCGCCTTGGCGGGGCCAACACCTATGGGGGAATTCTCGACGACCGCCCCAAGATGGGCAACGGGCGCACCCCATCGCCGGGGGACATCCAAGGCGCAGTCTCGCTTTCGGCGGCCGCGCTTGGGGTGCTCGCCCTGGGCGCCGCCCTGGTCGGGCTGACAACGACGATGGCAGGCCACTGATGGGCCAGCTTCGGTGAGGATCTCGCCACAAGCCGTCCCTGCGGCAGGCGAGCATGGGGGCGACGGACCCGCCATTGCGGCCGCGCTGGGCTTTTCGGTCAGAGAGCTGTTGGACCTCTCTTTGACCCTCAATCCCTTTGCTCCGCCCCTTGAAGAGATGCTTGGCAGGCATCTTGGCTCGCTGCGGCACTACCCAGATCCGGCTTTCTCAACGGCGGCATTGGCAGAGACCCTGGGATGCGATCCCCGACAGGTCCTTTTGACAAACGGAGCGGCCGAGGCCATCGCTTTGGTGGCGGGGCAGCTCAAAGCCGCAGCAGTGCAGGAGCCGGAGTTCTCCCTCTGGCGGCGCCACCTAGCCACCGTTGACCCAGATGCACCAAGGGTTCGCTCCAATCCCCATAGCCCATCGGGGCATTTGGCAAAATCCGGCGAGGAGGCCATCTGCTGGGATGAGGCCTTCTATCAGATGGCCACCGGAACCTGGAGTGCAAGGGGCTGGTCGGCCGGCTCCTATGTCGTTGGCTCCTTCACCAAGCTGTTCGCCTGCCCAGGCCTCCGGCTCGGCTACCTGGTAGCACCCGACCTGCCCAGTGCCGAGGCACTGCGAAAAGCTCAGCCTGCCTGGTCGGTCGGATCCCTCGCCCTGGCGGTGCTCCCGGGCCTTTTGCACTCGGCCGATCTGGCTTCCTGGTCGGCAGCGATCGCCAAGGCTCGCTCGGACCTGGTGAGCCTGCTTGAGGGTTTCGGCATGACCGTGCGGGCGGCGGATGCTCCCTGGGTCCTGGTCGAATACTCCGGGCTCCGGGAACGGCTGGCACCCCTTGGCGTCCTGGTGCGGGACTGCAAGAGCTTCGGCATGCCAGGCGTGGCCCGCATCGCGGTGACCGACGAGGCTGGACTGGGCAGGCTGGAGCGGGCCCTTGTGGACTCGGGGACTGGCCAATGAGCCCGTCCGGGCCCAAAAGATGGTGGTCCCCCAACACCAGGGGATCTCTCATGGTCTGTGCCACCTCCAGCGATGCTGGCAAGAGCCTGGTCGTCACGGCGCTCTGTGCAGCACTCCGCCGCCAGGGGGCGACGGTTGCGCCTTTCAAGGGCCAGAACATGTCCCTCAACTCCTATGTCTGCAGCGACGGAGCCGAGATCTCTCGGGCCCAAGCTGCTCAGGCAATGGCGGGGGGAGCCACCCCAGAGGCGGCGATGAACCCAGTGCTGTTGAAGCCGACAGGGGAACGACACAGCCAGGTGATGGTCATGGGACAACTCTGGGCAGAGGTCGACTCAACCTCCTACCAAAGCTCCAAGGCGAGCCTCGCCCCAATCGTCGATGCCGCCCTGTCTGACATCCGATCCCGTTACGACGTGGTCATATGCGAAGGGGCCGGCAGCCCCGCAGAGATCAACCTCCCCGGTCCCGATCTGGTGAACCTCGGCCTTGCCCAACGTGGGGGAATAGATGCCCTTTTGGTCGCCGACATCGAACGCGGCGGCGTCTTTGCCTCTTTGGCAGGCACCCTCGATCTGCTCTCGGCGGACCAACGGCGCCTGGTCCGGGCTGCTCTGATCAACAAGATGCGGGGGGAGCCGGAACTGTTGGCACCCGGCATCGCCGAGATCGAGCGCCGCTGGCCCATCAGCTTCTGCGGGATCCTTCCCCACCTTCGGCTTGGCTCTTTGGACGCAGAGGATTCTTTGAACATGGGTGGGTTCCCCCAGTCAAAGGAACGCGCCATGTTGGATGTGGTTGTCATCGCCTTGCCGCGGATCTCGAACTTCACCGATTTCGACGCCCTCCAGGCCGAGGAGGGCGTACAGCTTCGCTATGTGAACTCACCGGCCCTGTTTGGCAACCCCGACCTTGTGATCCTGCCCGGCTCCAAGGCGACGGTGGCGGACCTGGGATGGCTGCGGGCCACCGGCATGGCCACGGCCATCGCCCAGGCAAGCCGGCGCGGCTCCTCCCTGCTTGGGATCTGCGCCGGATACCAGATGCTTGGGAAGGTCATTCATGACGGCGTGGAGTCCTCCCTGGGCACCGTGGCGGGCCTGGGTTTGCTGGATGCAACCACCCGCTTCGAGACCGCAAAGGTCACTCGGCAGCGACGCGGCAGCTGGGGAGAGGAAACCGTCTCCGGCTACCAGATACACCACGGCAGGGTGGTTGCCTCCGAGGAGCCGTGGCTGGAACTCGACGACGGCGAAAAGGAGGGGGCAGCTACCGCAGGTGGTATCTGGGGCACCACCCTTCACGGACTGTTCGAAGGCGATGGAGTGAGGAACAGGTTTTTGGCCGAGGTTGCGCAACGCTCGGCAAAGACCTGGCACCAATCGAATTTGAAGTTCGATGCATTGCGAAAAGCCCAGTGGGAGCTGCTGGCAGATGCCCTGGAGGCTCATGTGAACCTGGAGATGTTGGCAGAGATCATGACGGGGGCGGCGGGGTGATCCTCTTTCTCACCAACGCCGACAGCGAACTGATCGCGCTGCGTTCGGTTGCCGAGGCGATGCCGGAGGGTTTCCCACCGCTTTGGGGCGGAAACCCTTTGCGGGCAGAGAAAAATGCCTCATGGCTACATGAGGGCGTCCAACTGGTCCTGGTACGCCTCCTGGGGGGCCGACGGGCGTGGGAGGAGGGCCTGGACGACCTGGTGGCCCAGTGTTCGGACCGGGGGGTGCCCCTGGTTGCCCTAGGCGGAGAGGCCATCTTTGATGCCGAACTGGCGGGGGCCTCAACGGTGTCGCCGAGCGAGGTCGGGGCGGCCTTTGGTTATCTAAGCCAGGGCGGCCCTGCCAACCTGGAGCACTGCCTGCGCCGGCTCTCCGACAAGGTGTTGGGGTCCAACTTCGGATATGAGGCCCCGGTTGCCATACCACCCGTGGGGCTTTTGGACCTGGAGTCAAAGGGCCATCCCATCGTGGGCGAGGGGGGACCCAGGCCACGGATCGTGGTCGTCTTCTACCGGGCGCACCTTCTGGCCGGGAACCTGTCATTTGTCACCCAACTCTGCGACCAGATCGCCGAGGCGGGGGGAGATGCGCTGGCAATGTGGTGCTACTCGCTGCGTGGCGACTCAGAGGACCTACATGGCGGGCCCATAGGGACCCTCCGCTCGCTTGGGGCCGACGTGATAATCACCACGGTTTGGGCGTCAGGCAAGGCCGGTGCGGAGGGAGAGGGCTGGGACGCGTCGGAGTTGGCCTCTTTGGGGGTGCCGGTGCTGCAGGCCACCGCCGCCACCACCTCGTCTCAGCAGTGGGCGGAATCACCCGCAGGCCTTGCTCCTATGGACGTGGCCATGAGCGTTGCCATACCCGAGTTCGACGGGCGGATCATCGGCCCGGCATTTGCATTCAAAGAGATCGTGGACGACGGCGGTGAGATCGGGGCGGATCTCCGCGCCTACAGGGCGCTGCCCGAGCGCACCCGGCGGGTGGCACGCCTCGCGGTTGGCCTGGGCCGCCTTCGTTACATCGAGCCGTCTGAGGCCAGGGTGGCCATCGTGCTCTCCGCCTATCCGACCAAGCGCTCCCGGTTGGGGAACGCGGTGGGCCTGGACACCCCGGCTTCGGTAATAGCCCTTTTGGAGTCCCTGGCCGCAGCCGGCTACAGCATCGACCGCATCCCACCGAGCCCCGATGCACTCATGGCGGAGTTGGCGGCGGGCCTCACCTATGACTCCGAGCGCCCCAGCCCCCAAGAGGCCGCAGGTGGCCTGGCAAGGATCCCCAAAGAGGACTACGAGGACTGGTTCGAGGCGATCGACCCCCACGCCAGGCAACGAATGGTCGCCCAATGGGGAGAGCCGCCGGGGGTAGCGGGCAGCACCGACAACCAGGAGTTGGTGATGGCCGGCATATCGCTGGGCAACGTGGTGATCGCCATCCAGCCCCCCAGGGGACACGGTGATGACCCCATCGCCACCTACCACTCCCCAGACCTCCCCCCGACACACCATTACCTGGCCTTCTACCGCTGGCTCGAATGGGGCTTCGGCGCCCATGCCGTGGTGCACGTCGGCAAACACGGGACCCTGGAGTGGCTGCCGGGGAAGGGGGTGGGCCTGTCGGGGGAGTGCTTCCCAGACGCGGTGTTGGGCGATCTCCCATTCGTCTACCCCTTTGTGGTCAACGACCCCGGCGAGGGCACCCAGGCAAAGCGAAGGACACACGCCGTGGTTGTCGACCACCTGATGCCCCCACTCACCCGGGCGGACAGCTACGGCGGCATTTCAGAGATCGAGTCTTTGTTGGACACCCACGCACAGGTTGCGGCCCTGGACCCCTCCAAGCTCCCCGCCATCCGCCAACGGCTCTGGGAGGCGTTGCGCAAGGAGAGCATGGATGCCGATCTCGGCCTGGACCCCCAGAGCCTCCCCATCCGGGAGGCCCTGGCCGGCAGGTTCGAACACGACGGCTTTGACGACGTGGTGCCCACCCTGGACGGCTATCTGTGCGAACTGAAAGACGCCCAGATACGCGGTGGGCTGCACATCCTGGGGCGCCCTCCCGAGGGGGAGGAGCTGTTGGACACCATCGTGGTCATAACCAGGGTGGCTCAGGGAAGCATCCCGTCGCTGCGGGCAACGGTTGCGGCTCGGCTGGGTTTTGATGCAGCAAAGCTCAGTCGTTCTCAGCTGGACATGGTTGACGCGGCCTGCCGGGCCGAGGTTGGCTTCCTGGCGGAGGCGGGATGGCGCTACGAAGGAGACGATCCCACCAAGGCCTGGATCTGCCAGCGGCTCGTGCCGGCTCTGGTAGCGACCAAAGGCGAACTGAGCGCAGTCACCGCAGCGCTCGAAGGCCGTCACGTTCCCTCCGGCCCTTCGGGTGCGCCCTCCCGAGGGGGGGCACACGTCCTGCCGACGGGGCGCAACTTCTACTCCTTGGATCCAAAGGCCGTACCCACCTCGCTCTCGTGGGACGTGGGGCGCCGCCTTGCCGAGGAGACCTGCGCCCTATACCGCTCCAAAGAGGGGCGCTTCCCCATCTCGGTGGCGATAGTCGTCTGGGGCACCGCAGCGATGCGTACCGGGGGCGACGACATCGCCCAGGCGCTTGCACTGATGGGTGTAAGGCCCAGGTGGTCGGAGCAGAACGGCCGGGTCACCGGCTTTGAGGTGATGAGCCTGGAGGAACTGGGGAGGCCCAGGGTGGATGTGACGCTGCGGATATCGGGCTTTTTCCGCGATGCCTTCCCAAACGTCTTGGACCTGGTGGACCAGGCGGCATCCGCGGTGGCGGCACTCGAAGAGCCGGTGGAGCTAAACCCCCTCGTCGCCGTCGGCTCCACCGCCAGGGTGTTTGGGCCCAAGCCCGGCTCCTACGGATCTGGGGTTCTAGAACTCATCGAGTCGGGCAAGTGGGGGAGCAGTGAGGATCTGGGGGCGCTTTGGCTTGCCCGAAGCTCCTGGTCCTACCGCTCCGGAGCGCCGGGGGTCGAGGCGGCTGAACAGCTGCGCCACAGGATGACCTCTACCGACGTGGCCGTGAAGAACCAGGACAACCGGGAACACGACATCTTTGACTCCGATGACTACCTCCAGGATCACGGGGGCATGGTGGCGGCGATCGCATCACTGTCGGGGCGGGCTCCGCTGGCGGCTTTCGGGGACTCGTCGGACCCCAGCCGCCCCCGGGCGCGGGAACTTTCCGAAGAGGCCGCCAGGGTGCTGCGATCCAGGGTCTTGAACCCCAAGTGGATAGGGGCCATGCGCCGCCACGGCTACAAGGGGGCCTTCGAGATGGCCGCCACGGTGGACTACCTGTTCGGCTACGACGCCACCGCCGGGATAGGACGCGACTGGATGTATGAAAGGGTCACATCCGCCTACGTCGGGGACCCAGAAAACCGCGAGTTTTTCCGCTCCTCCAATCCCTGGGCGCTCCGGGCAATCGCAGAACGACTGTTGGAGGCCCATCAACGGGGCATGTGGGACGCCTCGCCCCAGGCCTTGGAAACTCTGCGGAACGCCGCTTTGGAGGGAGAAGGATGGGAGGAATCGACCTGAAGCCGTTCCCGTTTGCAGCAGTAGCCGGCCAGGATCAGGCAAAGCTGGCCCTGTTGGCCGGCGCAGCCGACCCCGCTTTGAGCGGCGTGTTGCTGCGAGGAGATCGTGGCTCGGCCAAGACCACCCTCGCCCGCGCCCTGGCGGCCCTGTTGCCACAAGGCACCCCGTTCGTAGAGCTACCACTCGGTGCCACCGAGGACCGGTTGGCCGGCAGCCTGGACGTCAGCCGGGCCCTGCAGGGGGGCGAGGTGGTCTTCCAGCCGGGCCTGTTGTCCCAGGCGGACGGGGGAGTGCTCTATGTAGATGAGGTCAACCTGCTCGCCGACCACCTCGTGGACATGCTGCTCGATGCGGCGGCCTCGGGCCGCCATGTCGTGGAGCGGGACGGGGTCTCCAGGACCCATCCCGCCAGATTCGTGCTAATCGGATCGATGAACCCCGAAGAGGGGGAACTCCGCCCCCAACTTGCCGACCGCTTCGGGCTATCGGTTGAGGTCGGCAGGCTGGACGGGGCCGGGCAGCGCACCGAGGCCCTCCGCCGCCGCCTGGCATTCGACGCCGATCCGGAGGCCTTTTTACAAACATGGCAGCCCGAGCAGCAGCAGCTGGCGAGCCGGCTCCTTTCCGCCAGGCAAAAGACGGCGGCTGCCAACAGGTCGCTGGCCGCGGCGTTGCCAGAGGAGCTTTTGGCAGAGGCCTCGGCTCGCTGCGAAAAGGCCGGGGCAGACGGCCTGCGTGCGGATCTCGCCCTCTGCCGCGCCGCATGTGCACTGGCAGCCCTCCAGGGCCGGGAGACTGCCACGGTGGCCGACATTGACCAGATGGTCCCCTTGGTGCTGGCCCATCGCATGCGCAAAAGCCCCTTCGGCCCCCAGGCGGCCCCTAACAACCTTGAGCGCCAGTCCCAAGCCCCCTCCGACCCCGCCAAATCCGGACCCGCCCAAGACGCCGACGGAGCGAACAGGGACGAAGCGAAGTCGGCAACTTACGGCAAGGGATCCCCAACACGGGATCCTGCCCAGCCACCACAGGCCCGAGACGGTGCCGACAGAGCCAACCAGGGGAGCGGGCCGGGTGCCAAAGGACACCACGAGGCCGGTGACAACCAGACCGGTCCGAAGGAGACCGATGGCGGGGAGGGTGCCCGCAACGAAGCTGGACACCTTGACTCCGATGCCGGGAAGCCCGGTGGCGGGGAGGCCGGCCGAAACGATGCAGGTGGCGGGGAGGCCGGAAACCTCGCACAACAGGCGATGGCCAAAGGGCCACTCGGAATTCCCCATGCCGGCCCCAAGGCCCACGGTGGGCTGCCAGGGTCCGCCCGCGCCAAGGCCAACGTCCGGGCCAACAGGGGGTCACCGGCACAGACGATGGCCCTGGACCAGGCATCTCGGCAGGATTCGATAGCCATCGTCCCCACCGCCCGGGCCTCTGCGACCCGCAGGGCCGGCTCGGAGAGCGATGCACCGCTCGTGGTCCCAGGTGACCTCCACGTGCGGGTCCGGAAGGCAAACAGGGGGCGGCTCACGATATTTGTGATCGACTCTTCGGGCTCCATGGGAGCGGAGCGGCTGCGCAATGCCAAGGTTGCCACCACAAGGATGCTCCTCGACGCCTACCAACGGCGGGACCGGGTAGCGGTGGTGGGCTTCTGGGGGACCGAGGCAAAGGTGTTGTTGCGCCCCACCTCCAGTGTCGAAGTCGCCCAGGCTCGCCTGCAATCCCTCCCGAGCGGCGGTACCACTCCATTGGCGGCCGGCCTGGTTCAGGCCGCGGAGCTTGCCGAACAGAACCGTGACGACCGTGAGCTATTTGGCGTGGTCATGTCCGATTTTCGGCCCAATGTCCCCTACGGATCCTCCGGCTTGATGGAGGGATCCCTGCAGGCCGGTGCCCGCCTGGCGGCGGCCCTGGATGCAGCTGTGATCGTCGATACCGAATCGTCCAGGATACGGCTGGGAATAGGCCCCGACCTCGCCAGTGCCATGGGGGCTGGCTACGTGGCCATGTCGGAGTTGGATCCCGAGGCGCTTTCCCAGGCGGACCTGGCGGCGCGCTGAGGCGGACAGGTGGCCTCCTGCTGCGTTGAGCTAATGTAGTGCATGACGTTGCCGGCCGAGCCGGCTTAGTGAGCGTCGCAATCCGGGTGGCTCGCACCCGGGGGGAATCGACTCTCTATTCAACAAGGAGCCAGCGTGGATTTGCAGCAACTGCTCGGTGACGACGCCGAGACCCTTCTCTCTCACGAGTGCAAGACCATCCCCAAAGAGGACCTGGTGCTCCCGGGCCCGGGCTTCCTGGACGAAGTGATGGTCGAAACCGACCGGCCCTCCTCGGTGCTGCGCAGCCTTGGCCAGCTCTACTCCCACGGCAGGCTCGGCGGAACGGGCTACATCTCCATTTTCCCCGTCGACCAGGGCATCGAGCACTCTGGTGCGGCGAGCTTCGCCCGCAACCCCGCCTACTTCGACCCCAAGAACCTCTGCGAACTTGCAGTCGAGGCGGGATCCAACGCCATTGCCACGACCCTCGGGGTCCTCGGATCGGTATCGCGACGCTATGCGCACAAGATCCCCTTCATCGTGAAGATCAACCACAACGAGTTTCTGCAGTACCCAAACCGGTTTGACCAGATCATGTTCTCCTCGGTTCAGCAGGCGGTTGACCTGGGTGCTGCCGGCATCGGCGCCACCATCTACTTCGGTTCCCCCGAGAGCACCCGGCAAATCCAAGAGGTGGCCGCAGCCTTCGCCGAGGCCCACC
>JAKAOS010000019.1 GCA_021823165.1 Actinomycetes bacterium
CGTAAATGACGCCGCGGTCCGGGTCCTATCCGCCGATGGCTGCCGGGTGATATCAGTGCCCCAGGGCTGCTGCGGTGCGTTGTCGCTGCACTCGGGCCGGGAGGAGGAGGGCTTGGCCTTTGCCCGCGCCATGATCGACGCGTGGGAGGCCACCGGCATCGATCGGCTCGTCATCGACGCGGCTGGATGCGGCTCGACGGTAAAGGACTACGGCAGGATCCTGGCTGACGACCCCGACTATGGCTCCCGGGCGGCCGAACTGGCTGCCAAGGCCGTGGACATAACCGAGCTGTTGGCCGAACTCGGCCCGGTGGCCACCCGCCACCCGCTCCCCCTCCGCGTCGCCTACCACGACGCCTGCCACCTCGCACACGCCCAGGCGATACGTTCCGAGCCACGTGAGATTCTGGCCGCCATACCAGGGCTGGAAGTTACAGAGATCCAAGAGGCCGAGATGTGCTGCGGCTCCGCCGGCATCTACAACATCGTCCAACCAGAAGCCGCCGGCGACCTCGGCCGCCGCAAGGCCGCCGCCATCGCCTCCTCCAAAGCGGACATCGTCGCTACCGCGAATCCCGGGTGCCTTTTGCAGATCCAGCGCCACCTGGGACTTGAGGCAACTGTGGTCCACCCCATCGAGATCATCGATGCCGCTATCGGCAACAAGAACCCCTGGAGCCGGGCGAAGCTCCCGGCTTTTGCACCACAGGGTGCCCCCTCCTCTCATCCCCCCGCCGGAGGCGGGAGGTGGTCGGCCAGGCGGCTGGCCCGGCAGGTGCGCAACAGGATCGTGCCACGATAAAGCACTACCCCGCCGGCGGGTGGCTACTTCATCCCGCAGCTTTTGGCAATTCCCGCCCATGTGCTGCGACGTTGCCTTTTTGGCTATCATGAGAAGATGCCGCTCAGCGCGGGGAGCGGAGACACCGGGAGGCCGGAGCCGGATCTCTCCACCCTCTATGACCCCGACCGAATAGCGGCCGTAAGGGAGTTGCTCGACGCTGGGCCGCCGACATCGAGGATCGCACGCTTTGTGCGGCTCTCTGCGGAACTGCTGCACACTAAGTTTGCCCAGGTTTCTATCCTGGCCGAAAAGCAAGTGATCCCGGCCGCACACGGCATCGGCGCCGACTCAGAAGAGGCCTCGCCCCTGGAGGAGAGTCTCTGCTCTGTAACCGTGGCGTCGGGCACGACCCTGGCCGTCACCGATGCCCCGCGCCACCCCTGGGTACGCGACATGACTCCGGTGGCCAAAGGTGCGGTCCGCTCCTATCTCGGGGCCATCCTCAACACGCCCGCGGGCTGGCCGGTTGGGGTCCTCTGCGTCTACGACGACACCACGAGGCAGTGGGAGCCAGAGGAGATCGAGTTGTTGGAGGCCCTGGCTCTTGCGCTTTCCGAGGAGTTGGGCGAGCACATCGCCGCAATAGAGGCCACCCATGCAACCGCCGGCTTGGAGCTGTCGGTGGCGGCGGCCGGGATGGGCCGTTTCGACTTCGATCTGCAGAGGAACTCCTTTGCCTGGGATCACATAGCCCTCTCGCTGCTTGGCACCGAGCCGCCGGTTGACCTTGCGGCTTTGAGCTCTCTGGTGCATCCAGCCGACCAGGAGAGACTGCTGACCGACTTCGGACAAGCCCTCATCGGCAAGACGGGGCTTGCAGTGGAGTTCCGACTCGCAGGCGGCCAGGCACCCGGGCCGTGGCTCGAGATGCGGGGACAGCTCGTGAGAGATCTCCGCTCACGGCCCGCCAAGCTCGTGGGGGTGCTCCACGACACCACCGAAGCAAAGATGACCAGGGAGCGCCTGGCACGGGTCTTCGAGACGATGGGTGACGCCGTCGTGGGCCTGGGGTCGGACTGGCGCTTTCACTTCCTCAACTCCGCCGCGGAGAAGCTGATCGGTGCCACTCGGGCCCAGGTGCTGCAAAAGGTGGTCTGGGAAGCCCTCCCCTATTCCAGGGGATCGGTGTTCCAAGAGCAGCTGGAGCTGTCCATGGCGTCTGGCAAGCCGGCTGTTTTCGAGGCACCACACGCCACAAGCGGCACTTGGTTCGAGGTCAGGGCCTGGCCCCACTCCGAGGGCATGCTGGTGCACTTCAGAGACATCGATGCGTGGCGGGCGAGCCAGGAGGCCCTTGCCAGGGCGCTGGCGGAAAGAGAACAGGCGCTTGCGGCGACCGCCGAGGCGAACCGGCGCCTGGCAATCATGGCAAGTGCGAGCGAACGCCTTTCCTCCTCCCTGGAGCCCGCCGATGTGTTGGAATCTTTGGGTCGGCTCGTGGTCCCCGCCTACGGTACAGCCATGGCCGTGGCGGTAACGGGCCCTACCGCAACACTGCTGGGTCAGGGACAGCTCAACGACAACGCGTTCGTCGTCGTGCATTCCTTTCCTCCAGATTCGGCCTCAATTGCCGACCTCGAGGCGGCCGCTGCCGGCCACGTCCGGGACGGGGTGGTGATCGAAAAGGCAGCCTTGGTTAGCCGCGGCCGGCAGATCGGGGTCATGCTCGTCCGCAACGCACCTGGCGGGATCCGGGACAGAGAGATGCTGGCAGACCTTGCCAGGCGGGCCGGGGCCGCTTTGGAGAACGCGATGCTGTTCGGGTCGGAACGCCGGGTCGCGGCGGAGTTGCAACTCAACTTGTTGCCCAAAGAGGCAACAACGCTTCCCGGGGTGGATCTTGCCCTCCGCTATCTCCCCGCAGGAGAAGGGGCCCTCGCCGGCGGCGACTTCTACCAGACCCTCGATGTGGGCGGCAAGCTCTTCCTCTCCATCGGCGACGTGATGGGACACAGCGTCTCGAGCGCCGCTCTGATGGGACAGCTCCGTGCCGTGGTTGCCACCCTGGCCAACGAGGGCTACGGGCCCGCCGAGATGCTCTCCCGTCTTGCCAAGGACGCCGAACGTCTCGTTGGCTTCGACTTTGCCACCGTGCTTGGATGCATCTACGACCCGGTAAATAGGCATCTGGCCTTCGCATCTGCAGGCCATCCCCCGATCCTGGTACTGGACCCGGCGGGAACACCCACCCTGGTTGGCACCGAACCCGGCCCCCCACTGGGCTGTGGCTCCTTCACCTACTCAGAAGAGAATCTCGTCCTGGCTCCCAACTCCACCCTCATCCTCTACACCGACGGGCTCGTCGAGGACAGGGACCGGCCAGCCGACCTGGGCCTGGCACAGCTGCAAGCCCTCAGCCTTGACCCCGGGACTCCTCCCGACCGGGTAGCCGAGCGCATACTGCGAGCCATGGGCCGCCTGGGTGGGGCCGGAGACGATGTGGCCATACTCGTCATGCGCCACAACCAAGAATCCACCCACGATTAGACCGAATACTTTTCGGCCGTTGCTCTCAATTTGAGGCGAGCACAATCTGAACCGGCGGCCACGACACCCTCTGCCTGCCAGATCCAGGTGCAATGATCTCGATGGCCGGCAACACCCAGAAGGCCATGGTGAAAGAGGCCACATGAAAGTCGGAGTGCCCAAAGAAGTCGGAGTGCCCAGGGAAAGCAGGGACAACTAGCACCGCGTGGCACCTACTCCCGCAGGCGTCCACGAACTGGTCTCCCAGGACAACCCGGTACTGATCCAGCACAATGCGGGAGTTGGCTCCTCACTGCCGGATCGTGGCTTTGCCTAGTGGGGGCCGCCATCGTCCCTGAGGCCGCCGAGGTGTGGAATGAAAGCGATCTGATACTGAAGTTGGCATCCTCCCCGCCCTTACGGAGCAGGCTTGCGCTCCCAAAGCCCGGTCAGAGAACCCATAGCTGGTGGACACGGGCTGTTGCGGCGGGGCCAGGCCATCTTCATCTACCTTCACCTGGCCGTCTCTCTGGAGTGCACCGAGACGCTGCTTGTTGCCAAGACAACCTCCATCGCCTACGAAATGGCCCGCCTTGCCGACGCCCTACACCGGAAAAGCCTCCAGGCGATGGCCTCAAATGCCTATGAGGTGGAGAGGGCCTGTTTGGATACGGACCTGGTCATAGGAGCAATCCTCAGGCCAGGTGGGACGGCGCCCAGGCTTGTGAGCAACGATCTTTTCGCTTCGATGAAGCCCGGGAGCGTTTTCGTGGACATTTCCATCGACCAGGGCGGCTGCTTCGAGGCGGCCAGGCCCATCTCCCACTCCAATCCAATCCATTCGGCCTTTGGCTCCACCCTCTACTGCGTGGCCAACATGGCAGGCACCGTCCCCCATGCCGAGCACCTATTTTCCGCCCCTGTTCGCCAAACACAGGACATCGAGGCCAAACACCCAGCAGACCTCCCTGGCCGACCAGGTCCGCCCGGAACGGTAAACGCCTAGGTGGGGAGGGCATCCGCCTCCGTGATCCCACCGAGCGTCGGTGGGATCAAAGACGGCACCTAGGTGGTGTTCCGGTGCCACTTCGGCTCGCCGGAGAGCATCATGGCGATGTCGCCGGTGGGCGGCAGCGGGAGATTCAGCCCGGGAATCGGCCAGATCCAGCCCTGCCCCCTGAGCGCTTGATGCCGGGCCAGGTGCCCGGCCGAAGAATCCGAGGCAAGGAGGTTGGCAATGGCAGGCATCGCAAAGAGGTTTCGGACCGGGACCAAGAGGTGGTCGATGGCAGCATCGGCCATCATGTTCGGCGGCATCGCCCTCGCAGCCTGCGGGTCACCCGCCAAAACAACGGCCCAGGCTCCCAAGGCCTCCAAGGCAGTCCAGAACCTCGCCGTTGAGGTGGAGACTGGGAAGATGGACGGAAAGGCTGGCTGGCCTCGCTTTGTGCCCTCATCCCTTACGGTGAAGGCCAACCAGCCCGTCCGTCTCGTGATCACCAGCTACGACGATGGAACGGCCCCTTTGCCCTCCGCCCTCGTCACCTACGACAAGGTCGCCGGCGGGACAGAGACCGTGGGAGGGGTGGCACTGACATCGGTGAAGAACTCCGAAGTCTCACACACCTTCACCGTGCCCCAGCTGGGGCTGAACGCGGTGATTCCTGCGGCCCCCTCCAACGGGTCGGTCAAAGTCGTCTTCACCTTCACCCCCACCAAGAGCGGCACGTTCACCTGGCAGTGCTACGCACCCTGCGGTAGTGGGTCAGATGGGATGGGCGGCGCCATGGTCACCAAGGGATGGATGACGGGAAGCCTCCAGGTCAGCTGAGTGCAGACCTGGATCGGCCAGGGTGCACTGGGCTCATCGGCCAGGCCACAACCAAATGCTCCCAGCGGATCAGCACTTCCTCCCCAGGAAGCAGAGCAGCCTCGCCTGCTCGTCGGACCCGGCGGGAGGGTCGAGTTTGGGACCGAACCCGCCCGGTCGGCGCAATGCCTCGTCCGCGGGCTCCATGAAGGCATAGGTGGCAGAAACCAGTTCTGGGTCGAGCCGGTCATCCAGGCCGGCTCCCCTGGCCAAGTCCCACGTGTGTACCAGCGTGTCGGCGGCAAGCAGCGTGTTGACCAGTTGGCTGAATGGGATCTCCCCCATCATCGAGGAGACGATTTTGTTGGACACCGATGGATCCGACAAAATCGACAGCACCACACCCGAGGCGGATCTCCACTCCTCGGCAGGGTCCTCCATTCCCTGGCCCGCCCCTCCATACTCCTCACCGGCCAGAGATGCCACCCGCCGATGCACCTCGGAGACATGCCGAACCAGGTCCGTCACGCTCCATTCCTCACAGGGAGTCTGGGATGACCACGCCGGCCCCTCTACGGCATCGAGGCGACTGGCAAAGTCGGCTGCTGCCCTTGGGTAGTTTTCGGAGTTTGTAGACACGGCCTCAAGCTACCAAAGGGCGAGGGACCCCGCAGGTGGCTATCCGCTGTGGCAAAAACATCTCAGCAGTAGGAGACCGAACTGCCAACCAACCAGGTGTCGAGTAGCTCTTTCCCTTAGCGCCGGTCCACGGTGTTGGTGGTGGCATTCGGCGGTGTTGGTGGCGACCAGGGCGCATGAGCCGATCAGTTCGGGTCGCCTTGTCATCCAGTGACCTCCCGTGAGCTGCCCGCCGGAACTTGTGAGGCGGTAGGCCAACAAGCAGAAGTCACCGAATACCAAGCCCGGGTTTTACAACGGTAAGACTCCTCGCTCGGTAAAGGTCGCCTGATTCCGCCCTCGAGGGGTCTGGTCAGACCGCTCGAGCAGCCGTCGGCCCTTGGGCCTAAGACTCCGCACCCCTCATGGCACGTGCTGGCACCCCAAGCTGAGCATCTTCGGCGTCCTGGCTCGATGGCGCTGATGCGGCCCGAGGGGGCCTTCCCCCGCGGTTGATCGGCGGCACTATGAATGCAGCCACGGCCGTGAGGACGGCTATCCCACATGCCGCAGCAAATGCAGCGGTGAATCCGGCACTGAGGGCCTCGAGGTGAACCACCTGTCCCACATGGCCTGGCGGTGGCGAAAAATGCGCACTGCGCCAGGTGGCAAGCGAGGCCAGTCCCGCAAGGCCGATGGCCCCGCCCACCTGGCGGGAGGTATTGACCAGGCCAGAGGCCAAGCCGGCCTCTTCGGAACGAATACCGGACGTGGCCGCCACCGCAACCGGGGCAAAGCTCAGCCCGCCGCCCAGGGTGACAAGCACGCTGGGCACAAAGATTGCACCCCAGAAACTGGAAAAGGCATTGACCTGGGACATGAACAACAAGCCGACTGCACTCACCAGCGGGCCGATCACCAAGAGCGGTCTCGCCCCAACGCGGCTCACCAGACGGGAGGAGACCTGTGATCCCACCATGACCGCAACGGTTTGGGGAACAAAGGCCACGCCCGCCAAAAGTGGCGAGTAATGCAGCACGTACTGGAAGTAGAGGGAAAGGAAATACCACGTCGCAAAGAGCGAGGCACCCACGCCCAACATGACCAAGTTAGCCCCCGTCAGCGAGCGCGAACGGAACATGCCAAGGGGGACAAGTGGATCACTTGGCACCTTGTACTCATAGCCGATGAAGGCCAACAGCAGCGCAAATGAGACCCCCATCGTCACCACCGTCTGGGTGGAACCCCAGCCCACCGAGTCTGCCCGCACCAAAGAGAGAACCAGACCAGCCAGGCCAGCCGTCACCACGATGGCACCCAGGACATCGGGGCGCCCCGCCCTGCTGGGCCTGCGGATCTCGGTCAAAAAGATGCGGGCTCCCACTATCCCGAGCAATGCCAGCGGCACGTTGATGAAAAAGATCCAGCGCCAAGAGGCAAGGGTGGTGAGCGAGCCGCCGGCCAGTGCGCCCACCGCACCGCCTGCTCCTGCAACAGCGCTCCATGCACCCATGGCCTTGGCCCGGGCGGCCCCCTCTTTGAAGGTCGTGGTGATGATGGTGAGGGTCGCAGGGGAAAGCACGGCGCCGGCCAGACCCTGCATAGTCCGGGCGCCGAGCAGCATTGCAGGCCCGTGTGCCAAACCCCCTGCGAGGCTGGCCAGGCCGAACAAGCCGAGCCCACCCATAAAGGCCGCCCGGCGGCCGATCAGGTCCGCCGCCCGTCCCCCCAGGAGCAAAAACCCGGCGAAGGCAAGGGTGTAGGCGTTGACAACCCATTGCAGGCCAGTGGGCGAGAAGCCGATGTCGTGGCGAATCGAGGGCAGTGCGACATTGACGATTGAGACATCGAGGACCACCATGAACTGCGCCAGGCATGCAAGGGCCAGCAGAATCCCGGCCCTCTCTCCATTTTTCGGCGAAACCGCCCCTGCCATCTGGCCTCCCAACCCGCGCTGCAGCCACATGGTCTGCACGGAACTTCTCTGATAACGCCGCATCCACCGCCTTTGTTCCATTCTCGCCCAAGGTTGGCTTTGCTTGGGGCCAGGGCAACCAGCATGGTTCCCCGAGTCCTTGGTGAAGATGGCCCCGGGCCGGCTCGGCTAACCACACTGGGCACTGCCGCCCCCAGCACCGCCCGGGCACCCGCTAGCCTCTTGCATCCATCGCATGGCCGGCCCCGACGTCGGCAGTCACAAGAGGGGGTTGTGTTGTGAAAAGCATCGACCCAAGCGAGGTCCTGCCCCAGCCGGACATCTTGGACCAGCTCTTTGCTCGGATCGACCTTCCCACGATGCGGGGCCTCGAGATAGGCGCCCTGCACAACCCCCGCGTACGGCGCCACCAGGGCAACATCCGCTACCTGGACCACGCCTCCAAGGAGGGGCTGCGAAAGAAGTACGCAAACGACCAGGACGCTGCCTCACAGGCGCACAACCTCGTCGACGTCGACTACGTGATAGAGCCCGGCCAGGACATCGCCGAGGCGATCGGCGACTGGGGTCCGGTTGATTACGTGATAGCTTCCCATGTGATAGAGCACCTGCCCAACCCCGTCGGCTGGCTTGCCCAGGTCGAGAAGGTGCTCGTAGATGGTGGAGTGCTCTCCCTTGTAATACCTGACAAGCGCTACTGCTTCGATGCCAAGCGGCAGGTGACGACCCTCGCCCAGTTCATTGGCAACTATCTCAACAAGCCGCTCGTGGCAACGCCATGTCAGATCTTCGACTACGAATCTAACCTGCTGAAGGCCACCACGACCGAGGAACTCTGGTCAGGGATGGACGTCTCCAGCATTTGGCGCAGCGACGTGAAGCACCCCAAATCCTTTGCCCTCGCCAAAGCCGAGGAACAGTTGGTGAAGCAGGAGTATGTGGATTTGCACGCCTCCACCTTCACGCCGGCCTCCTTTGTGTCCCTGATGGGGGACCTGGCCGACATGGGCCTCACTGGTTTTGCCATAGGGGAGATATTCCCCACCGATCAGGGCTCTTATGAGTTCTTCACCACGTTGGAAAAGCCTCGTTTTGGCTCCGAGGCTCGACTTCGTGACTATCAGTTGTCAGCGGCACAGGCCGCCAAGGAGAAAGTCACTGCGATAGAAGCCGCCATCGGGACACCGCAGCCACCCCCGCCGGAGCCTTCGCCCACACCGGCGTCGGCCCTGGGACCGATAAGTGCCAAAGAGGAACAGCTCATCAAGATGAAGCGTTCGGGGATGCTGGCTCTCCGCAAGTTATCGGCCCGGCTCGGCCGCCGTTAGCAAACAGGTCGCCCCAGCTAGGCACCTACGACGAGATTGTGAATCAGAAGCGCCATGAGTGGTTTTGGTTGGAGGGTGATGCTGGGCACGGATTTGGCAGATGCACTTATGACCGCTCCCGCTGCCATTGCGCCACTATAAATAAGGCACGGCACACAACCACGCCACCACATAATGTCATGACATTGGTCCATTATTCGCCGAGTCACACAAGAACACCCTGTTCTAGACGTATGACACGCGTCGCCACGGCTAGGTCCTCTTTATCGTGAGTCACGAAGCAACTGGCCACACCGTTCGCCGCCATTTCAGACAAGAGCTTTCGCCCCGCCAAACGTGCATTGTCATCGAGGGCGGAAAAGGGCTCGTCCATCAATACCACCTCTTGTATGCCTCCCATTACTGCTGCGAGGGCAAGCTTTTGCCGCATGCCCAACGAGTAGGAGGCAATTGGACGCTTTAGGTCTGCAGCAGTTAGGCCAAAGGCCTCAGAGACCTCGGTGCGGCGCGAGAGGTCACCGCCTTTGAGCTCCGCCACCAGGGCAAGATGTTCCAAGCCGTTCAAGCGTTCATAAAAAAATGGTACGTCCCCGAGAAAGGCCACATGACGTTGGGCCTCCCGGCGATCCTTGTAGGGATCGAGTCCATTGATGGACACCTCACCCTGGCGCGGGCGGAGGACCCCTCCGGCAATACGCAACAGCGTCGACTTTCCGGCACCATTGGGACCTACCAGGCAGACTATTTCTCCAGCCTCAAGAGAGATTGAGACCCCATCCAATACATTGGGTGCGTCATAACGATGGAGAATACCGGTCAACACGAGAGCTGCGTTGCTCATGATAACTACAGCCCTACACCTAAGGATTTCAAAAAAGCTAGCACAGTGACGGTCCCAAAAATAACCCCCAGACAACAAAGACCGACCTCCGCATGTTATTGCGGCGGACTACCAGTCGATATAGCATGAATATCCCTATAACTACCATCAAGGGTGAGGAAACAGTCATGTAAGTGTCCTAAACTCCCTTCGGATCAGCCATCCTGATCCGGCTAATCCGATTGCGCCTATGGCTAGATTGCCGAACATCAGTGCGATAAGGGCCAGAATCGACGCCGACCCAAAACCGAGAAGTACGGATGCTCCCACGCTGGCCATGATGAGCATCACTCCGATACGTGCGAGAGCCGGTCCGAGGATGAGGCTGTTGCCCAGCCAACGAGACCCCAGAGCCGCCATGACCACCATGGGTGCAGCCAGCCCAGTGCAGAGCATGATGCCGAGAGAAAAAAGCAGCGCTGCGGGGGCCCTTTCAACTCCGGTGGCTCCCATTGCCGCCGTGGCTGCCAAGCTGAAGCACCCAGTCCAACCGATACCCGGCAATGAAAAGCTGAGCGCAATCGAGGTGGCAGACATCGGCGTAGTACGCAGCAGGATCCATTCACCCCGCTCTGGGTCCTGCATGAGCCCCGGCACGGTGCGTCTGGTGATTATGAACTGGCCGAGGCTCACCACTACAACGGTTGCCAGGAGCAGGCCTACAGCCGGGTGCGCCACCCCGACCGGACTGCCCCCTGGGGCGGCTCGGGATGACTGGTAGAGGGGCCGCAGGAGAAAGACCAACTCAAAAAGCAAAATGGCTACGTAGACCAGCACACCCTGTAGCCCGAGCTTCTCCTCCGTCCTTGCCGTTGCCGTCCCAACGGTCGCCCTTGACCATTTGGGCTGGGGAATTTTGGTTCTAAGAACTCTCTCGTGGCGATTTTCGTAAAGGAGGCCGCCGCCACTCATGCCCAGAATCAGTGCGAGGATGAGCGCCCCAACAAAGGCTCCGTCCAAAACGACAACCCCACTGGTGCCGGCGGTGGCACCAACCCGGTGTGCCAGGTGCAACAGCTGCGGGCCGAACTGGCCGCCGGCAACGACGATGCCAAGAACGAAACCCAGCATGGAACGGCGAAGCTGACGGAACCTGAGTCCTAGCATCCCAATCGCGGCAGTTGCCAATACCGAAGCTCCATAAACCCCAAGTGCCAAAAGGGGATTCGATCCATGGGTGGCGACCAATGCCCCAACGAGCAGCAACGATGCCAGGGCGGCGGATTCAGTCGTTAGGTAGTAGAGACTGGCCGCACGGACTTCCGCTCCCGAAAGGGGGGTGGTGAGCAAAAACTCCGTATCCCGCGCAACGACTACGGGTCCTGTCAGGTGGTAGGAAAGTATTGCCCCGCAGATCAAGCTGGCACCCAGCAGGCCAAGCGGACCGTGGCCCGCCGCTGCGTAACCGATTATGCCCAGTGGTAGGCCATTGCGGAGGACTGCTTTTGCCGCCCGGTCACCCTCGGCGCTCTTCTGCCGCCGCGAGATCTGGCGGTAGGTCCCGGCAAGGGCTGCAACGTGGCACACAGCCAAGTTGGATTCGGACTGAGTTCGCAAGAAGTGCCCGCCGGCCAGGAGTCTCGTTACCAGCCGACGGCCTCCGCGGACCCTAAGCGCCAGTAGGCCGAGTCGATGGCAAATCCCTCCCGCAGAACCCAAGGGACAGCCACGGCAGTTCCCCATGCCGCATAGACGACCATCGATGTGATCCAGTTCGCGATGGAAGCACTCAGACGGAGATTGGCGGCCACCTTTGGAGCCCCAACCGTCAACGCCCCGGCTGCAAGTACTACCGCGACAGCAACTGCCAACAATCGAGGCATCGATCCTTGGCCAATAGCCTTTTCCGGTTTTGGAGGCCCTTGTCGTGAGAATGAAGGGCCAAGTAAAGTGTCATCAGCTATCAGGGCTCAGCCGCTCCTCCCATGTAGTTACAGCGGTCGCTGCCTTTTACTGCTATTTCCTGTGTCATGAGCCACATGAGTATATTTACTACGATATCTCACTGGCAATCAACTCTCTTCGATAATTGAGCTGGCCTTGGTTTCCCCGAAGTGCTAGTACGACCCACCGGCCAGGGAGATCTCTCGCACAAGGCTTGGTTGCCGTGCGGGGCTGGGCTTGTTGGGCACCACTCCCCCGTTGGGACATGTGGTTTATCTAAAGTCACGAGCGGCCGGCGTCATTGTCCCCAGGCGAATCTCTTTCACATCCTCGGCCACGAGGTTGGTTACGCCGGAGGCCCGCTCCAGCTTGCCGGACACCACAAGGGCCCGGGCCCGGCCGGCCACCGGCCGGAGACGGTCCCAGGTCCTTTGGGGAAAGATCACATTCAAAAGCCCTGTCTCATCCTCCAGGTTCATAAACACCGTTCCCTTGGCGGTGCCGGGGCGCTGGCGGTGGGTGACGATGCCTGCGACCAACACCCGCTTCCCGGCCCGAGCCAGAGAAAGTTCTCCTATCTGCAAAACTCCTTTGTTCCCAAGGCTGCCCCGTGCGAAGGACATGGGGTGGTGCTCCACGCTCACCCCTGTCGCCCACAGGTCGGCATCTGCTATGTCGACCGGCCCCATCTCGTCCAACAGGGGGGCTTCGGCACCCGCCACGATCCCCTCCAGGGTCTGGTTGGATCCAACTGCAGCCATCGCACCTGCGGCCCACAGGGCACGGCGGCGGCCGGTGCGGCCGGCCCCCGGGGAAGCCGGAGCGACCCTTGGGCTATCCAATGTCGCCACGAGGCCTTCCAGGGCACCCGCAACCGCCAGGGCCTCCAGCTGGGTCCGTGAAACTCTGGCGGATCTGGCCAGCGACTCGATGCTCCCATACCCCTCTCCCCTGTTGTCCACGATGCGCCGTGCCACGTCGGATCCCAGGGACCGGACGGACCTCAGGCCCAAGCGAACGGCCATCTTGGCGTCGGAGAGGGGCTCCAAGTGTGCCTTTGTATCGCTGTAGTTCACATGTGGCCGGCGCACCTCCACGCCGTGGCGGCGAGCATCGGCAACGAGGCTCTGGGGTGACCAAAAGCCCATCGGCTGGGCATTCAGTAGGCCCGCCAGGAATGCTGCGGGATGGTGAAGCTTCATCCACGCACTCGAATACACGAGGTAGGCAAAGGAAACCGAGTGGCTTTCGGGAAACCCAAAGGTGGCAAAGGCCGCCATCTTCTCCCAAATCCGCTCCGCCGTTGTGCCGGTTATCCCCTCTGCCTCCATGCCGGAAAAGAAGCGAGAACGGAGTCTCTCCATCCGCTCCTTCGAACGCTTGGCACCCATGGCGCTCCGAAGCTGGTCCGCCTCCGCTGCGCTGAATCCGGCGACATCCATCGCCATCTGCATCAGTTGCTCCTGGAAGAGCGGGACGCCGAGGGTTTTGGCAAGGGATCGCTCCAGGAGAGGGTGGAGGTAGGTGACGGCTTCGGCTCCCTCCCTCCGGCGGAGGTAGGGGTGGACCGAGTTCCCCTGGATCGGTCCGGGCCGGATCAGAGCCACCTCCACCACAAGGTCATAGAAGCACTCCGGGCGCAGTCTGGGCAGGGTGGCCATCTGGGCCCGGCTCTCGACCTGGAACACCCCCACCGAGTCCCCATCGCCAAGCATGCGGTAGACGGCGGGGTCCTGATCCAACATGGCAAGATCCACCTTTTCGCCGGAGGACTCTTTCACCAGGTCGACCATCTCGTGCAGAGCCGAGAGCATGCCCAGTCCCAAAAGGTCGAACTTCACAAGTCCCGCCGCTGCGCAGTCGTCTTTGTCCCACTGCAACACGCTGCGGTTGGCCATGGTTGCCCATTCGACGGGGCACACCTCTATCACCGGGCGGTCGCATATGACCATGCCTCCGGAGTGGATGCCCAGATGCCTTGGCATGCCCTCGATCTCCGAGGCCAAAGCGACAAGGGACTCGGGTGGCCCTTGTCGCTGGCCCGAAAAGGGCGCACTCAAGCCACGATGGCTGTCCACCATGGCGCTCCATGAGTCCAATGAGCCCTGGGGGAAGCCGAGCGCCCGGCCCGCATCCCTGAGGGCGGACCTGGCCCGATAGGTGATCACATTGGCAACCTGGGCGGCATGGTGGCGGCCGTGGCGTTCATAGACATAGGAGATGACCTCCTCTCTCCGGCCGCTCTCGATGTCCAGGTCGATATCTGGGGGACCGTCTCGTTCGGGGGACAAAAACCGCTCGAACAAAAGACCGAGGGAAACGGCGTCGGCGTTGGTGATCCCAAGGGCATAGCAAACCGCCGAGTTGGCAGCCGAACCCCTGCCCTGGCAGTAGATGTCGCGGCGGGAACAGAACTGGACTATGTCCCACACGACCAAGAAGTAGCCCGCAAACCCCAGAGCCCCTATGACTTCCAGTTCGTGTGCGATCTGGCGGTATGCACCTGGCACCCTTTCCGCCCCGGGCGGGCCGTAGCGGCGGCGGGCACCCTCTTGTGCCAGTTCGCAGAGGTAGCTTGTCTCATCCATCCCATCGGGGAGGGGGAATCGAGCCAGGCCGGGTGATACCAGGGCCAGCGAAAAGGCACACTCTTTCCCCAAAGATGCGGCGGTCTGCAACACCCCGGGCCAGCGTGCAAGCCTGGTTCGCATCTCAGAGCCGGATCGCAGGTGCGCCCCTGTGGAGGGGTCCAACAGGGGATCGATGTCATCGAGTGAGCACCGGTTGGAAATAGCCGTCAGGGCCGAAGCCAACCGGTAATCGGAGGGCCTGGCATAAGAGACGGCATTTGTCGCCACCGGTTCCACTCCCTGGCTCAGGGCCAGTACTGCCAAGGCGTCGTTGCGGGAGCTGTCCAAAGGGGAACCGTGATCCCACAGCTCCACAAAGACGTTCTCCCTGCCGAACATCTCCACCAGGGACCCAAGCTCACCGGCCGCCGCAGACGGGCCCCTTGACTCCAGCACCGAGGGCAGCAGGCCACCGGGGCCCCCGGTCAACACCGCCCAGTCGCCACCCGCCAAATTTGCCAGTTCCTCCATCACATAGGAGGGACGGCCCTTGCTCCCCCGCAGCTGGGCCAGGGATATTGCCCGGGAAAGCCTGGCATACCCATCTGGATTCCTGGCAAGCACCACCAAACGGTCTTGGCCTGGCGGCGCATTCGAGGGGGACGGGGAAAGAGTCAACTCGGCCCCGAACACCGTCGCCAATCCGGCCTCTTGCGCCGCTGCGGCTAACCGCACCGCCCCATACAGACCGTCCCGGTCCGTTAGTGCCAGTGCCCCGAGGCCCAGGCGCACCGCCTCTCCCACAAGCTCCTCGGGAGAACTGGCCCCCTCCAAGAAGCTCATGTTGGACCGGCAGTGCAGTTCTGCATAGGGAACCGCCCCTAGCCCTTCCTCCGCCACTACCTCATGTTATGGCTAACCGAACGTGTGTTCGACTCCTGGCCGGAACTTTCAGCAAAACCCAGATGCACCCTCACCACTACCGCAGCCAGGGCAACCCAGATCCCAGCAACGGCCGCCAGCAGGAAAACCACGACCCAGCGACCGATGATCCCATCGGTGCGGGGAGGGGGGACCCCAATCGCCGACTTGGGTCCCGGGCCGCCGCTTGGCGCACCGTGGGCGCCTTCATTCACGGCGTAGAGGGTCGCCAGGGGGAGGCTGTCCGGCGCCACCGCAGCGTGTTGGGAGCCGCTGCGGCTCATGGCACCGGTACTGCCGTAAGTGGCGGCCACGGCGGCCCGGGAGGACACTGCGCCAACAGCAAAGGCGGCTGGCGCAACAGTTGTGAACAACAACCCAAAGACAATGAATGCTGCGGCCACAAAAAGCGGCACTCTTTTGTTTGCAAAGTGATCACGCATCGCCAGCACCGCCTCTTTGGACAAGGCCCGATCCCGAATCCACCTGCACCGACCTGCCAGGGGGCGGGATCGGCTGGGCCGAATGGGAATCCTGCGACGCCGCCATCTCCTCCATCTCCGCAATGGCCAGAACCGGCACGAACTTGAACAGGATCAGCAACAAAAGCGGGATAGCCGCCGCAAAGGCAACGGTCACCACTATCGACACCCAGCTGAAGTGATAGGTGCCCCAAGCGCTGCTCAGGGCGCCGCTTGCTGAAAGCGGGGAGTTGACCAGGGGCTCGGTTGCGGCCGGGATCACTATTACAAGGCGTTTCACCCACATTGCGACCAGCACCACCACCGAGGCCGCAAGGATCCATGAAGCCTTCCGGGTCCGGCGGTAGGCCATCACCAGGATCGGGAACAGGCCCGCTCCCACCACATAGAACCAGAACTCCGGCCAGTAGCGGCCCATGATCACCTGGCGCACCCAGGCCGCGCTCCCAAGCGTGTTCGAATACCCATCCACCAGATACTCGGTGAAGGTGAGATAGAGGTAGGTGGCACCCAGGGGAAGCATCACCAGCCCGAGTCGGACGATGTGGTCCCCGGTGATGAAGCCTTGGAGATGGAACAGCCGGCGTGCCGCAGCGGTGAACACAATCACGAGGGCCACCCCGGAATAAAGGGCCGCTACCACGAAATAGACGGGGAATATCGTCTCCGAATAACCCGGTCGGGAGGAGGATGCAAAGGCAAAACTCAGCACCGAGTGCACAGAAACCGCCATGGGGATGACCATGATGCCCACGAGGTTGATCGAGCCATCCAGGATCCGCCTGTGCCTCGTGCCAGAGTCGTAGCGCCCCGCCGCAAACCGCCACAGGACTGCCAGCCATCGCTTGGTCCCACGGCGCTCGAGAATCTTCGCTCCTATTGCCAAATCGGCAATGAGGGGGAGGTAGAAGAACACCGCAGTGGTAATCAGGTAGGTGGACACCGCAAAGAAGTCCCACAGGATTGGAGACGACAGATTCCAATATGGCGGCCACAAAAACTCCCATATCAGCCACGGCCGGCCCAGGTGGGGAACCACGAGCATCATCCCCAGCGGCAGGGTCACCAAGGCGGTGGCCTCCGCTATCCGGGTGAGGGGGGCCCTCCAGGGCGTGTGGGTAAGCCGCAGGATGGCCGACACCACCGCACCTCCGTAACTCACACCTATGAATGTGACCAGATCGGCCTCATAGATGGCCCAGAAGGCCTGATCGTTGTAGCCCGCTGAGGCGAGTCCCAAATGGATTTGCACCAGCCATGCACCAACGCCGGCCGCCACCACTGCTGCCAGCAACCCAACCGTTGGCCAGAACCACCTGGGGGTCTCCAGCACCGGCCGCAGGGCCGCTTCCCGCACCCCTTGGATCTGGTCAACCCCCACATCCCCTCGCGTCCTTGTTGCCGTGCTCATGAAACCACCCCTGCATCGGAGTCGACGTCCTGGCCGTCACCGAGGATGTAGAAGACCCTCGGGCTGGTGCCATAGGACTCTTTGAACCTGACTGCGTTGTTGTCCGCCAGGAACTTGGACAGCTTCACCGTGGCACCCATGCCATTCGTCGCAGTGTCGCTCACCATGTCCGCCAGATAGATCGCACCCATGGGGCAGTTGGCCACGCACTCGGGCAACATCCCCGAGGGAAGCTTCGCGGCACAAAAGATGCACTTGCCAACGGTCCCCTGCACCTGCGGCACCGGCCAGGCAGGCTCCTGTTGGACGAACTGCCTGGGCGCGGGCACCGGGGCATCCCAGTTGAAATAGCGGGCCTGGTAGGGACAGGAGTTCATGCAGATCCTGGTGCCCACGCAGCGGGACTGGTCGACCAGGGTGAGTCCTTCAGTGGTGCGGAAGTTGGCACTCACCGGACATGCTGGGACACATGGTGGGTTCTCGCACATCATGCAGGGTCGAGGCATGAAGTACTTGCCACCCGATGAGGATTGCATCTCAAAGACCCGGATCCAGGTCTGCTCCTGGTGTAGATAGTGAAAATGCTCACAAGCGGTTGTGCACTGCTTGCAGCCGTTGCAGTAGCGGAGGTCGATGACCATCGCCCACTGATGCTTTGCACCATCATCCGATCCGGCGGAGCTTGCCGGGGTCGGGGCCATGGCCGCTGCGGCCGTGCCGAAGGCCGCCACCGAGATGCCGCCAGCCACCGCTCCTCCCAAAAAGCGCCGCCGGGAGAAGGAAACCCTGGCGCCTTTGGCCTTCTGGCCATCGGAGTCGGCCTGCTGACCGCCTTGTCCGCATTGCTGGCATCCCGGATCGGCACCGGGCACCGTTTGGTTCTCCTGGGGGCTCATGGCGTCACCCTCACTGTTCCCTCCATCCATCCCGAGGTTGACATCGCCCCACCCATTGCGTTGGGGCCGGTGCCACAGGGTGCGTAGCACTGCCACAGGAACACCCCAGTTTTGGATGCCACAAAACGGGCAATCACCGTCGTGGTTCCTCCCTGTGGTGCCGCCGGGACCGGCACGTTTACCCCCAGGCCGAGCAGTGTGAAGGTGTGGGAGACGTTCTCGGCCGAGATTGCGTGGACCACCGTGCCGTTTATGGATTCGGTTCCCTTCGCAGTTCCCTGCACCGATGCAAACATTGCCTGGGCACCGGCGAGGGGTGCAGTGCCGTCGTCGTGGTTGACGATCTTCAGCACCACGGTGTCTCCCGCTGCCACGGTGAAAGATGCCGGGACAAAGCGCGGCCAGCCGGGGCGCTTGTCCATCTTTCCGGTCTCGATGACCATCGTTTCCTTCACGATCCGGCCGTTTGGGGCTATGGGCCCGGCAGCGGGGGCCTGGCCTGCCACAACGTGCAGGGCCGCCACTGCGACATTGAGCCCAAGCACCATGAAGACCAGTGCCGAAGCCACCACGGCGGTGGCGGTTGTAATCAGCAGCCCCCGGCGCCCCTTTCTGGCTGCGGCCTGACTTATCGACGGGTCGCCCAGCCTGTACAACCAGGCCTCCACGGCGTTGCCCGCTGCGCCGGCAGCCTCAAGCGGCCCGAGGGTCCTCTGGGCCTTTTTGTTTGCCCCGTCCTTTGTCTTGGTCCTCATGCGACCACCGTCACTTGCCCGCGCATGAAGCCGTTGTGGGACATGGCCCAGCTATCGCATGGGGTGGCGCAAAACCATACAAATACGCCCGCCGCCTTGGGGTGGATGGTGAAGGTCGTGTGGCTGGGTGAGGACGGCGACCCCGGGGAAATCAGGGCGTTCACCCCGAGAGAGGGCGAGGTCCAGGTATGTGGTGCGGTGTCGTAGTTCAACACCGTTACCGAATAGGTCTTGTTTGCCTTCATCGTAAAGCTGGCCGGCACGAACGCGTCGTAGACCTGGCCATTGGGGCCCTTCACCCCACCGAGGGGAGGAGGGTTGACCGACAGGCGGACCTGGATGGCCGCAGACATCGACGGCATCGCGGACTTCGATGCCGACGGAGTCGACCGGCTCGGGCTTTGGACGGGCCCCGTCGTGGTGACGACGTGCCATATCGCCCCCACGCCTGCCGTAAGGCCAAAAAGCAGGCCACTCCCCACCAAGACCGCCAGGACAAGGGTCAATATCCCACGCCCGAGACGGCCACCCCCAGCTTCGCCCCCCGGATCCCTGGCCATTTCCTCCTCCTTGTTCAAAACGATGCGGACAGGCCGCTCCCAGCCGACTTTCGCCCTACCTGCGCAGGTGGTGGGCGTCCCTAAAGGCCGCCACCCTCCGCCGTTTGTTTTGGGAACGATCCTTGCTGGAAGCCACGTTCTCGGACGAAATGGCCCCTTCCGCCCCGTTGGAGGGGTGGTTGAGAAGCCCGTCCAAGAACGCATCCAGTTCGGCTTGTAGGGGATCGGGCTCGCCTCGCCTTGCGAGGGTGATCCCGACCACCACCAAAAACGCCACCAGATAGCCGACAACGGCGAGCAGGGAAGCAACTGCCAGAGCCCCCACCGCCCACCTCATCAACTCGACCATGGAGAAATCCTGCGCCCGCCGGCCGCCTGGGACCACGGGGGGACCACTGAAGCCGAGCCCCGATTGCACCTATGCGGGCGGGTCACGCCGACGTAGCACCCCCGGCCCTGCTCCGTATTTCCACTGAGCGGTTGGACCCAATGCCACGGTGGCGACAGGTTGCATCCAGGTGCAAACTGGTTGCGATGAGCAGCGAGAGCGACCCGAGTGGCGCAACGCCTCGCCCGGCTGGCGCCAGGCGAGAACTGGTCCGCCTGTTGTTGGTGGACGACCACGCCCTGGTCCGGGAGGGCACCGCGCAACTGCTGGCCAAGTCGGAGGGGCTAGAGGTGGTCGGCCAGGCGGGAAGCGCCCGGGATGCCCTTGTGCTGGTGGACCGGCTAGGCCCCGACGTGGCGTTGGTCGATGTCAACCTGCCGGACCAGAGCGGCTTGGCGTTGGCCAAGGAGATGGTTCTTCGCTTTCCCAAAGTGAGGGTGCTGATACTCAGCGCCTACGACGATTACGCCTACCTGGCGGAGGCCATACAACTAAAGCTCGGTGGCTACCTGTTGAAGACCGCCTCGGCCAGCGAGTTGGTCCATGCGATCCGGGCCGTCGCCGACGGCGCCTTCGTCCTGGATTCCGCCCTGTCCAATCGCCTGGCCCACCGCTGGCGCAGGGAACAGCCCGGGGCTCGCGGAACGCTCACGCCCAGGGAGGCGGAGGTCCTGGCACTTTTGGCGAGGGGCCGGTCCAACAAGGACATCGCTGCGTCTTTGAGCCTGGGCCTTCGGACGGTGGAGACACACGTCTCCAGCCTGCTCGGGAAACTCGGCGTCGCATCCAGGACCGAGGCCGCCCACTATGCACTGAGCCATCACATGCTGAGCGGTGACGATGAGGGCCCACACCTGGCGTCCTGATCTGAAGGTGATCCTGCGGCGAGCCGCACGGCCGCCGTTCAGGGAGACGCGCTTTTGGATCGTGCAACTCCTGGTGCTGCTGATAGCCGGGCTTCATTTGATGTTGGACATCAGCGTCACCCTCGAAGGCAGGGATTTCCCCGTCGGGGTCCCCGTGGCTCTGCTGATCATCCCCGTTGGCTACGCGGCACTGCGCTATGGCCTGTCGGGATCGGCGGCAACGGCGGCCTGGGCCAGCATTTTATGGTCCCCCGACCTGCTGTTACCCCACGGCGAGGGCCACACGGGAAGCGACCTTGTGAACCTCGCCCTTGTCGATGCGGTGGCCGTCTTTGTGGGCTGGAGCATCGAATCGGAGCGCCTTATGCACTTCAAGGCCCTTCAGGCAAGCCTCCAGCACACCGCCGCCGAGGCCCGCTACCGCAAGCTTTTTGAAGGCAACCAATCCCCCATCCTTGTGACAACCGCCAAGGCCGAGGCAACGATCCTGGATGCCAACCCCGCGGCCCTTGCCGCCTTCGACCAGCCCCTTATCGGGCGTCCGCTCTACGCGGTGCTGGGTCCAAACACTCCCTCAGCCAATACCGATACGACGATTTTCACCCTTGCCAACGGCCGCGACTACCGGGCTCGCCGCGTTGGCCTGGAAGACGAGAGCGAGCCCCGGGCTCAGATCATCTTGGAGGACATAACCGAAGAACGCCGGGAGGGTGCCAATGCGACCCGGTATGCCCGGATGGTGGTTCTGACCGAGGAGGACCAGCGCAGGAAGCTCTCCCGTGAGCTGCACGACGAACCGCTGCAGCTCCTGTTGCACCTTGCCCGGAGCCTTGAAGCCGTAGAGGAGGCGCCAGGCTTGCCCGAAGAGGCCCGTAATGACCTGGCTTTGATGCGGGACCAGGTCCTGGAGGCGGCGGTGAGACTCCGGGGCCTCGCCCGTTCCCTGCGCCCGCCCGCCCTCGATCAGCTCGGCTTGGTCCCGGCACTATCCAGCCTGCTGTCCGAGGCGGAGGAAACCTCCCAACTGCAAATTTCCTTCGAGGTGAACGGGGAACAAAGGAGGCTCCGCCCCGAGGCCGAACTCGGAGCTTTCCGCATCGTCCAAGAGGCCATCCGCAACACCGACCGCCACGGCAAGGCACGCTGTTTGGATGTAGAAGTCAGCTTTGGGGAAAGCGAGTTGTGCCTTTCGGTGAGAGACGACGGCTGTGGCTTTGACCCCGTGGCTGCATCGATGTCCCCCGAACACCTCGGGCTTTTGGGCATGGAGGAACGCTCCCGCCTGCTCGGGGGATCGCTGGGGGTCGACTCCCGGCCCGGAGCAGGCACCACCGTGGCTGCCAGCATTCCGATAGAACCGCCTGGCGGCCACCGGGCGGACTAGGCCCGCCACAGGCTGT
>JAKAOS010000148.1 GCA_021823165.1 Actinomycetes bacterium
CCGGGGACAGGATGGGGACAGGAACGGTGCCTTGTTCCAAGGGGCGGGACGGTGCCCTGTTCGGAACCGGGTCGGTCGGAACAGGGCATTAAAAGAAACGGCGGGAGAGAAGGATGGGTCACCCTCTCTCCCGCCGCACCCCGAAGGACTGCGGAGTTCCTTACGAATGCTTGGTTATGCCCACTCCCGCTTTGGCCGAGCCTGCCACGCTGGCCGCCGGGGTGGAACCCGACATAGTGCCGCTTGCCGCGCCGCCCTGGGGAGTAACCGAACCGCTGGTGGAGCTGCTTGCCGAGGTCCCCTGGCCACTGCTGGTGCTGGTGGAGTTGGTGGCGCTGGCCGAGGATCCCTGGGTGGCTGCCATCGAGCTCTCGGTAGCGCCCTGGGTCTTTGCAGCGGCACTGACCGAAGAGCCGCTGACCCCGCCATTCGCCTTCGCCTGGGCGGCAATGCCCTGGCCGAAGGTGGCATGCACGTTGGCGGGCGAAGTCGTTCCGCTGCCCGAAGCCGAAACCGAACCAGACGCAGCAGGCGTGTTGGCCTTGGCCTTTGCAGCTGCGCTGACCGCAGAGCCGCTTACCCCACCATTCGCCTTCGCCTGGGCGGCAATGCCCTGGCCGAAGGTCGCCTTCGCTGAGCTGGAGCCGCTGGCAGCCGGGACGGTGGGCAGGCTGATCGAGGTGGCGTCCTTGACGGCCGTCGCCACGGCATTCTGCACCGGGGCGGGAAGTGCACCGGCAGCAGCGCCAGCGGTCAACCCGGTGGCAACCATTGCAACCGCTACGCCCGACTTGGCGGCAACGCTCAGGCCCAAGGCCTTGCTGACCGCACCACCGACAAGCTGTTCCACATTCATCCTAAATTTCCTCCATGTCTGCACACCCGCGGACCCATGTCCGCTGCGGGCTGACCGGCGAGCCACCCTGTGCGACCCGGCCCTATTCACCTCGAGACCGCAAGCGAGGATCCCTGCTAGTTCCCGGCTGGGAACCGGGGCCTGCTTTACGCCCAAATCCCGCACCGAAGCGGCAAAAGATGCCAACCCCGAGTCATGTTCGGGGTGCATGCTGCCTTTGAAAAAGGCTTCGATCGCCGCCTCGTCGAGCGGTGCTGGCTCGCGCATCTCGGAGTAGTAATCGCTCGGCTCGCCCATTTGGTTACGCCCTCCCCCAAACTTTTTCTTCGCTGTCCTCACTCAAGAGGCGCCGGAGTGCCTCGAGTCCCCGCTTCTGAGCCGCCTTCACGGCTCCCTGGCGCTTGCCCAGGGCGTGTGCCACCTCGGCGACGCTCATGTCGGCCATCAGGCGCAGCAGCACCACGTCCCTCTGGTCAGCCGAGAGCCTGTTGCACAGACCGATGAGCCGTTCTGACCCCATGGAGCCAAGTACCTGATCCTCCACCGAAGGACCCCGCCCGGCATCCGGGGGCGCAGCTTCCCCCGCCTCTTCTATGGGAACGGTTTGGATCCGGCGGGCCCGGGATCTGCGCTCGTCTATCAATCGCCTGTGGCCGATTGAGAACACCCATGACCTAAAGGCGTGCTCGTCACCGGAAAAGCGCGAAAGCGACTTCATCACGCTCAGGAAGGTTTCGCTGGTGACTCCCTCGGGATCCTCCGCTCCCTGCAGCCGCAGGTATCCCGCCACGGCCGGGGAGAGGTCTTGGTAGAGGGCTTCGAGTGCCCACGGCTCGCCATTGCGAGCACAGCCAAGCACATGCTCGAAGCGTTCTCCCAGGGCCATCAAGCTCCTTCCGGACCACACCCCGAGGCCGAGTGCCCTTCATGGCCCAGCCTCCCCCAGAGGACAGATGTGCGTGCAGACAGGGAAATGATAGACACACAAACTCACATCCCGTCGCTACCTACTCACGCTACGCCGTCGTCCACAGCTTGGCAGGGGTTGGAATCAAACACCCAGAATATGGCCGCAGCCAGCCAGAACGCTCCTCATCCGCCCGACTCCGCGTCCAAAGCCATCACCGCATGTGCCGCCGCCAGCCGTGCTATGGGGACCCTGAAGGGCGAGCAGCTCACATAGTCGAGGCCCGCAGCGGCGAACACCGCTATCGAAGCCGGATCCCCGCCATGTTCTCCACAGACTCCAACCTCCAATCCGGGGCGGGTCTCCCGGCCCCTCTGGGTACCGAGTCGCACCAGTTCGCCTACGCCATCGGGATCGACGCTCTCGAAGGGGCTCACCTTCAATATGTTCTCCCGGAGGTAGCTGGACATGAGGCGGCCCTCCACATCGTCGCGGGAGAAGCCGAAGGTCATCTGGGTCAAGTCATTGGTCCCAAAGGAGAAGAACTCCGCCTCCTCGGCAATCTCAGCTGCACGCAAAGCGGCCCGCGGCGTCTCGATCATGGTCCCGATCATCACATCGACACCGGACAGTCCCGCTCCCTCGGCCTTTGATTGGGCTATGGCTTGCTCGACCCAGGAGCGGGCCTTTGCCATCTCCTCCCGGTTGATGGTGAGGGGGATCATGATCTCCACGATTGGCGTCCCCCCCTCCGCCGCATGCTCCGACGCGGCCTCCATAAGGGCCCGCACCTGCATCTGATAGAGCCCGGGTCGCACCATGCCGAGCCGGACGCCCCTTGTGCCGAGCATCGGGTTGGCCTCCTGCCAGGATCGGGCGGCTGCATACAGGCGGCGTTCCTCGTCATCCAGCCCCTCGGTGACCTCTTTGACCGCAAGCTCCTCCACATGGGGCAGGAACTCGTGAAGCGGTGGATCCAACAGCCTCACCACCACCGCCAGGCCGTCCATCTCCCTCAGGATCTCTTTGAAGTCCGCCTTTTGCACCTCCCTCAGGCGCTCCAGGGCCCTTGCCTCCTCCTCATCGGTGCCTGCCAGGATCATCTCCCGCATCACCGGAAGGCGATCTTCGGACAAAAACATGTGCTCGGTGCGGCAAAGGCCTATGCCTTCGGCGCCAAAGCGCCGCGCATTGGCCGCATCGACCGCGTTGTCGGCATTGGCCCGAACGCCCAGGCGCCCTGCACGCAACTCGTCGGCCCAGCAAAGAATGGTTTCCATCTCCGCCGGAGCCTCCACCTGGGTGAGGGGGACCTCACCCAGGACCACCTCCCCGCTGGTCCCATCTATGGAGATGACCTGGCCTTCGTGGATCTCCTTCCCGGCGACCTGAGCCGAACGGCTGCCGACTTTGATTGCCTCGGCGCCCACAACGGCCGGTTTGCCCCACCCCCGGGCCACTACTGCGGCGTGGCTCACCAGGCCACCACGGGCCGTAAGGACGCCCTGGGAAGCAAGCATTCCCTGAACGTCATCGGGAGAGGTCTCCGAGCGGACCAGGATCACCTTCTCCCCATCCGAGGCCGCACGCACCGCGGAGTCAGCATCGAAATAGGCGCGACCCACCGCAGCGCCGGGAGAGGCCCCGATGCCCCGGGCGACCACCTCGTAGTCACCGGGGGCGAACTGGGGATGCAGGACCTGGTCCAGATGTTCTGCAGTGACCCTTTGGACGGCTTCGGCGTGGCTGAGGGCTATGGCCTCGTCGGAGGACATCTCCACCGCCATGCGCAAAGCCGCCCGGCCGGTCCGCTTGCCGATGCGGGTCTGCAACATCCACAAGCGGCCCTGCTCGATGGTGAACTCCACGTCGCACATGTCCCGGTAGTGGGACTCCAGCTTGGCAAAGATTCCCATCAGTTCCTCATAGATGGAAGGAAAGCGATCCGACAGTGCAGACAATGGTTCGGTGTTCCGTATCCCTGCCACGACGTCCTCGCCCTGGGCGTTTACCAGGAAGTCGCCGTAGGCTCCCTGAGCCCCCGTGGCAGGGTCTCTGGTGAAGCCAACACCGGTCCCGGAGTTGTCGTCCCTGTTCCCAAAGACCATCGCCACCACGTTCACCGCGGTGCCAAGATCGTCGGGGATCCGCTCCCGGCGCCGGTAGGCGGTGGCACGGGGGGCGTTCCAGGACTTGAAGACGGCCTCGATGGCACCCTGCAGCTGGACGCGGGGGTCCTGGGGGAAGGGCTGGCCCGTAGCCGACTCGACCAGCCTTTTATAGGCGGAGATCAAATACCGCAGCAGTTCGGGGGGAACATCGGCGTCCCTGGTGGAACCCGACAGTTCCCTGGCGGCCTCGAACAGCCGATCGAAGCCCTCACCCGGCATCCCCAGCACTATGCGGGCATACATGGATATGAAGCGGCGGTAGGAGTCGTAGGCGAAGCGCTCGTCCGAGGTCTGTTTGGCCAATCCGTCCACGGACTCGTCGTTCAGGCCCAGATTCAGAACCGTGTCCATCATCCCAGGCATCGAAAACTTGGCTCCGGACCGGACGCTCACCAAGAGTGGGTCCGAGGCGTTCCCCAACGCCTTGCCCATCTGAGCTTCGAGGCGAACCGTGGCCTGCTCCACCTCCTCGGCAAGCCCCTGTGGCCAGCCATCGGCCATGTAGGCACGGCATGCCTCGGTGCTGATGGTGTACCCGGGGGGAACCGGCAAACCAAGCACCGACGTCATCTCGGCCAGGTTCGCCCCCTTGCCTCCGAGAAGATCCTTCAGCTCTCGGGGCGGTCGGCCGTGGTCGTGATCGAAGCCAAATACGTAGCGCGCCATGACCAGCTCCTTCCGGCGTGCTGCGGTCACGCCTGGCTGCATGTTACCCATGACGGCTTTGGCTGAAAGCGCCCGCCACCTAGCTACGGGTCCCCTTCACCACCTGGGACCAGAGACGACTCCCCTCGGCCTCAGCCGTCCTTGGAGGAGGTCTTCTGCTGATCGGTGGAGGAGGTCTTCTGCTGATCGGTGGAGGAGGTCTTC
>JAKAOS010000149.1 GCA_021823165.1 Actinomycetes bacterium
TGCACCCCCGCCGCGTCGTCGCCCGTCCCAAGCGCGAGGGGAGGCTCCCTGGGCGGCCGGTCCTTTCATCGTAGTCGAGGGGTAGACGGAGGAGCACAAAGGGGGTGGCGCGCATGCAACGATGGTCGGGTGACTTCAGCATTGGAAGAACTGCTCCGAATCTTGGACCTCGAACAGTTGGAGAACGACTACTTCCGGGGGCAAAGCCCCGAGGAGAAGAGGCAGCGGGTGTTCGGGGGCCAGGTGGCCGGCCAGGCGCTCGTCGCCGCAGGGCGCACCGTAGATCCCGGGCGCCCGGTTCACTCGCTCCATGGATACTTCGTGCGCCCGGGGGCGGTCGGGGTGCCCATCCTCTACCAGGTCGAGCGGGTGAGGGATGGGAGATCCTTCAGTACGAGGCGGGTGGTTGCCGTCCAACGGGGCCAGGTGATCTTCGACATGTCTGCATCCTTCCATCACTCAGAGGAGGGCCTCGCCCACCAGGACCCGATGCCCCAGGCAGCGCACCCCGAATCCCTGGGGACCTTCAAAGAACAACTCGCTCCCTGGGCCGATGAGCTCGGCGACTGGTACCACAGGCCGCGTCCTATCGACCAGCGGCTCGTGGACCCCCCCTCACAGGCGACCAAGGGGACTCCACGGGAGCCAGAGATGAAGGTTTGGATCAGAGCCGATGGCCGCCTCCCCGAGGACCCGCTGCTGCATGCATGCGTCGTCGCGTACGCGTCCGACATGTCTTTGCTTGATACGGTCCTGCTTCCTCATGGACTGTCCTGGGAGGAGGCAGGCATCATGCGGGCGAGCCTGGATCATGCAATGTGGTTCCACCGCCCCTTCCGGGCCGACAACTGGCTCCTCTACCACCAGCGCAGCCCCGTCTCTCGCGGCTCAAGGGGCCTTGCAACCGGTGCAATCTATGACATGGAGGGAGCCAGGGTGGTAACGGTGGTCCAAGAAGGCGTGCTGCGAGTACCCAGGGCGAGAGGGTGACCTGGGAGTGGGTCCGGGGCTGCTCAGGGCGCCCCGGCCCACCGCTGGGCCGCTGGGACATAGTCCCGCTTGGCCTCCCCTATGTAGAGCTGGCGGGGCCGGGCGATCTTGGCCCCCTGCTCCAAAAGCTCCAGCCAGTGGGCCAGCCAGCCGGCAGTGCGGGGAATGGCGAACAGGACGGGGAACATCTCGATGGGAAAGCCCATCGCCTGATACATGAGCCCCGAGTAGAAGTCCACGTTCGGATAAAGCCTGCGTGACAGGAAGTACTCATCGGAAAGTGCGACCTCTTCGAGCTTCAGGGCAATGTCCAGGAGCGGATTGCGCCCGGTGACGGCAAAGACGTCCTCGGCGGCCCTCTTTATTATCCGAGCCCGCGGGTCGTAGTTCTTGTAGACGCGGTGCCCAAAGCCTTGGAGAAGTCCCCTCCCGGACTTGACCCCTGCTATGAACTCCGGGACCCTGTCGTAGCTCCCGATCTCCATGAGCATCCTGATGACCGACTCGTTTGCCCCTCCGTGGCGGGGACCGTAGAGGGCGGCGCAAGCCGCGGCACAGGAGGAATAGGGGTCGACATGAGAGGACCCGACCACTCGCAAAGCCGTTGTGGAGCAGTTCTGCTCGTGGTCGGCATGCAGGATGAACAGAGTCTCCATGGCCCGGATCATGCGGGGATCCAACTCGAGCACCGGGTCGCCAACCCGCCACATCATCGACAAGAAGTTTGTGATGAAGTCCAGGGAGTTGTCGGGGTACACAAAGGGCATCCCGAGGCTGAAGCGATGTGCCGCCGCGGCAATGGTGGGCATCTTGGCGATCAGGCGCACCACCTGCAGATGCCGGGAGTCGAGGTCGAAGATGTCCTTGGCGTCGTGGTAGAAGGTAGAAAGCGCAGCCACCGTGGATACGAGCATCCCCATTGGGTGAGCGTCGTAGTGAAACCCCTCCAGGAACCGCTTCCTCACATTTTCATGGATGAAGGTGTGCCTGGAGACGTCGTTGGTCCATTTCTCATACTGGGCTTTGTCGGGGAGTTCCCCGAAAAGCAGGAGGTAGGCCACCTCCAGGTAGGTAGAGCTCTCTGCCAGCTGTTCGATGGGATAGCCCCTGTAACGGAGCACTCCTTCGTCACCGTCGAGGTAGGTGATCGCACTCTCACAGGCTGCGGTAGACATGAACGCCGGATCGTAGAACCAGATGCCCCGAAGGAGCTTGGACCATTCAGAGGCGGCGATGCCCCCATTGGCGATGGGAATCTCGAGCGACTGGCCCGTCCGGTTGTCGGTGATCGTGATGCTTTCGGTCAAAGCAACCTCCACGGGGCATGCCGCCCCCCATCCTACGATGATCGGAACCCTGCCTGGTCGGCAGTGCCATGGTTGGCCGCGGCCCAAGGGCCACCTTAGATGCAGCTCCACCAAAGGGTCCGCCCTCTGGTTGCGGAAAGGGCGGCCCATCATCTTGCCGGGCGCCATCATCTTGCCGGACCAGAAATTGCGGCTGCCCAGGATGCCCTGGTAGCAGGCGCGTTTTTGACATCGTCAAGTTTCGTTGTTTGCCAGCCCAGAGGCGCCCCGGCTACCTCGCCGCTGATCTGGCCGACTGGCCGCTCTGGAGCTACTACGCCCGCGCGTGCGATGCCTTCCTTGGTCGCTAGGAGACCCGTTCCACTCCGATGAAACCCACATGGTTGGACTGGCCGCCATATGTGCCGATTTGGCCGCCGATCTTGCACTTGTCGCCCATTGCCAACCCCGACGTCGAGACAAGTGCCGCGAAGTGGTCCTGCGGGCCGATTCAAAACATCGGCCGACAACGGCAGAACCAGGTTGCCTGGCCCGATCCGCCTGGCCCGATCCGCCTGGCCCGATCCGCCTGGCCCGATCTGCCTGGCCCGATCTGGTCCCAGAGCACATCTCGGGATAACTGAAAGTAGCCGCAGCGGCCGGTATCACGCCTGAGGGACTGGTTGCCTATCCGACGGGTCCCACTCGCCCCCTGGGGTCGGCGTCCCTATCGATGGTCCTTTTCCCACTTGAAACGATAGACATTGGTCTCCCGCTGGACGAACCCGGCCCGGCGGTAGAGGCGATTGGCCGCCTCCCGCGACGGTCGTGAGGTGAGATCGACGCTTACACATCCGCGTTCCCATGCGATCCCCAAAGCTCGCTGAACCAGGGCAAGCCCGACGCCTTTCCCCCTGGCCGACACGTCGGTGACGACGTCTTCTATCCAGGCCCGCAGCCCACTTGGGATGCGGAACACCACCAGGGTGAGCATCCCGACCACGACCCCGTCGTCCCGCGCAACCAGCAGTGCGGTGGTGGGCGACGAGACGATCTCAACGAGTTCGGACAACTCGGGAGGACTGGAGGAGGAGAGCTGCGGAAACAGCCTCCCGACCGCTTCGGCTAGTTCTGGGGATACCGATCCAACTTCCTCCACCACGACTTGGTTCCCAGAGCCGGCAGGCTGGTTCAGGTTGCTGCCCATGGCTCCTCCCTGGGCGGGTCGAATGTGACCTCTATCTCCTCGCCTCGCAAGGCCGCAAACGCAAGGCTCCTCCAGCGGTGTTCTCCGATCAGCGGACTGGGCAACGCTTGCTCCCCGAACCAACCCGCTGCTGCACATTCCAGTGGATGTGGGGAAAGTTCTCCCCCTACGGCCCTGCAGTGAAAGACCAGGGAGTAGAGGGGGACCCGGGTAAAGCCAAGGCGTAAGCCGTCGAAGAGAGCGACCAGCCTCACCGGCTCGACCAGGATCCCAGTCTCTTCCCTCACCTCTTTGACCACGATCTCCGATGGGGAATAGCCGACGTCGGCCCAGCCCGTGGGGTAGAGCCAGGCACCCGAGTCGGAACGCTGGACAAGCAACAACTCGCCCTCGTCATTCCCTACGATGGCCCCGACGGCCACCTTTGGCGTTACATACCCCGCAACGCCATCCCCAACCGAAGTCATCCACTCGTCGAAGTATTCGGCTGGGTCGACGGACTCCCCGGCGGATGCGGACAAAAAGTGCCGCATGTCTGCCGCCACTCGCAAGATTTCCTCAAAGCGCTCCTGTTCGTAGAGGCTTTGGGTGAAAGCAAGCCCGGTGCGGGCAATGGCCGACAACGTCTCGCTCCAACGGGCGATCTCTTCAGCTCCTGGCACTGCCCCCTGACGCTACAGGCTCAAGGCGGCCCGGAGAGACGCCGCGGCCGAATCGACCACAAGGCCTGGCAAGCTGGGGAGGTGGCCGTAAACGAAAACTGCCGGCATTACATCATGCAAACTGTGCGCGGAAATGAGCGGCTCGAACGCTGCCGAATGGACGCGGCGGATGGCCCGGTGTTCGCCTGTCCCGAGAACTGCCTCTTTTATGAACGCCGGTCCGTGTCGCAGGCCGGTTGGACCCAGGACAAAGATCAGCAGCCACGCCGACGGGATCCGGGATCCCAATAGGTCCGGGTCAGCCTTCCTTTGCCGGGAGGGCCGGAGAGAGGTTGCCCGACCGGAAGCCCTCCAGGTCCAAAGTCACCCTTGCATAGCCCAGCGCCTTGAGCCGGGTGACGATCTGGGTCGCCATGGCTGCGGCGCCGCAAAGCTCTGCGGATTCCACTTCCACCCGTGCGGTGTCGCCATAGTGACGCACACGCAACTGACCGAGTCCCAAAGAGTGAAGGGCGGCTTCCGCCCTGGCCACCTGGGACAGCGTCCGCACCGTCACCGGAGTCCCATGAGGAATGCGGGAAGCAAGACACGCTGCCGCCGGCTTGTCCCAGGTACGCAGGCCCATTCTCTTGGAGATCGAGCAGATCGG
>JAKAOS010000150.1 GCA_021823165.1 Actinomycetes bacterium
CATCAGACGCCATAAATCCCCCCTACCGATTCGAAAAGGACCACGACCTCGGGCCTCTGCGCGAGCGCTTCTCCTCCCTGGAGGCGGGGGAGGAGTCGGGCGAGAAGGTGGTGGTGGCGGGCAGGGTGATGCGCCTGCGCCGGCAGGGAAAGCTTGCTTTTGCTGAGCTGAGGGACTGGACGGGGGCGGTCCAGCTCTTTTCCGGTTCCTCTTGGACCCAGGCATTCGACGAGTTCGCCGGCCTCTCCCTGGGCGACTGGGTGGGGGCATCGGGAGAGGTTGTGGCCACCCGGCGTGGGGAGCTGTCGGTCAAGGTGTCCGAGTGGCAGCTGCTTGCAAGTGCCAGGATTGGTTTTGGGGACAAGTGGCATGGGGTGTCCGATGTCGAGGCCCGCTGGCGGCATCGGGAGGTGGATCTCTGGGCCAACCAGGAGCCCATGCGGATTCTGCTGGCCCGCAGCGCCGTGATCCAGGAGCTGAGGTCGTCTTTGGCTGAGCGGGGCTTTGTCGAGGTGGAGACGCCGGTGTTATCGGCCATTGCCGGCGGTGCAACGGCCAGGCCATTCCAGACCCATCACAACGCGCTCGACGCCGACTTCTATCTCCGAATAGCGCTGGAACTTCCCCTGAAGCGATTGGTTGTGGGGGGATTCGAGCGCGTTTTCGAGCTTGGGAGGGTGTTCCGCAACGAAGGGATTTCCCCCAGGCACAACCCGGAGTTCACGATGCTCGAGGCCTACCAGGCCTATGCCGACTACGGCGATATGGCGGAGCTCACAGAAGCTCTGGTGTCGCGCTGCGCCGAGCGGGTGGCAGGGGGAACCCTGATCGACTACCAGGGCAGGTCGTTGGACCTGACCCCGCCGTGGCGCCGGGCCACCCTTTCCGAACTGGTTTCGGAGGCCGCCGGCGAAGCGCTCGACATCGGAACGGACCGGGAACACCTCGCTTCGGTTGCCGCCTCCCGGGACATACCGGTGGAGTCGTCCTGGGGGGTCGGAAAGATACTGCTCGAGCTCTACGAAAAGCTGGTGGAGCCGAACTTGTGGGATCCGGTCTTTGTGATGGACTATCCGGCGGAGGTTTCCCCCCTGGCACGCCCGCATCGCAGCGAGGCGGGCCTGGTGGAGCGCTTCGAGGCAGTGGTGGCGGGCAGGGAGCTGGTGAATGCCTTTTCCGAACTGGCCGATCCCGGGATCCAGAGGCAGAACTTCGAGGCCCAGGCCGCGGCCAAGGCCGCCGGCGATGAGGAGGCAATGGGGGTGGACGAGGATTATCTCTTTGCCCTCGAACACGGCCTACCCCCGACCGGAGGACTTGGGATCGGGGTCGACAGGCTCGTGATGCTGCTAACGGGGGCCGCCAACATCAGGGAGGTCATTGCCTTTCCGACCCTCAGGCCGCTTCCCCCCAAACCAGACTGAGCTACGCCAGACCGGACAAATAGGCCAGACTGAGCCACGCCAGACTGAGCTACGCCAGACCGGGCCAATAGGCCAGACCGGGCCAATAGAGAATCCTGAGGTTTTCGGGTTGTTGTCCCACGGCTCTCTGTCCCGGCCGGATGGCCAGCCGATCAGGGCCGGGCGTTCGATGCGACTGGGACGGACATGTTGTCCAACAACGCATGTGGCAGGCGGCGGAGCGCCTCTTTTGCCATTGAGGGGGGCAGGGAATTTGTGGCCTCCACCGCCTGGTCTGCCCAACTCCGCGCCGCTGCCAGAGCAGCGGCTGGGCCATTGGAGGCGGCGACAAGGGCCCGGGCGGTTTCCCTCTCCTGGTCGCTGAGTTCGGCTCCCAGCATGGCCGCCAGCTCCGCACCCAAGCCCCGGTCCTCGAGAGCGACCAGTACCGGCAGGGTGTAAATGCCCTTGGCCAGGTCCTGGCCCGGTTCCTTGCCGAGGATTTCCTCGGAGCCCACGACATCCAAGATGTCGTCCCTGATCTGGAAGACCATCCCGAATGCCTCGCCAAAGCGGCTGAGCGCCTCGGTGTCTTGTTGGGATGCGCCCGCAGTGAGGGCGCCCAGGCCACACGAGCAGGCCAAAAGTGAAGCCGTCTTGCCAGAGACCGCGAGGGCATAGGAGTCCTCGGAGCGGCTGGCGTCAAAGGTGGCGTTCAGTTCCGCCACCTGGCCCTCGCACATGCGCCCCAGGGTCTGGGCGAGCATTCTCGCCGGCTCGCTCCCCAGGGATGCGGCAATTTCGGCGGCCCTGGCCAGCAGGAAGTCGCCCGTAACCACCGCAACGAGGTTCCCCCACCGGGCGTTCACGCTCGCCACTGCGCGACGGGTCGAGGCCTCGTCCATCACGTCGTCGTGGTAGAGGGAGGCAAGGTGCACCAACTCCACCGCGACGCCCGCCTGCAGCACCTCTTCGGATACCTTGCCGCCACACGCGGAGGCGGCCGCAATGGTCAACAACGGTCGGATGCGCTTTCCCCCCGCTGCGATGAGATGCTCCGCAACCTGGGAAAGCAAAGGATCTTTGACCGACACCGATCGGCGCAGGACTGTCTCTATCCGGGCAAGTTCGTCCTCTAGAGCGCCGATCCCGGGAAGGTCCGCTACGTTCACCACCTAGGAAACTAGGGGGAGTTCTTGGCTGCCGTGCAGCAGATGCTCTGGCATAACGCTGCCGAGGCGGTTTGTGGCAGGGGTAGAATGGACAACACCAGAATCGCCGTCTAGGGAGGCGGGCACTTTGTTTGAGCGCTTCACCGACCGTGCACGTAGGGTTTTAGTCCTAGCGCAAGAGGAGGCACGCCTCCTCAACCACAACTTCATAGGCACCGAACACATCCTTCTCGGGCTCATCCACGAGGGCGAGGGGGTTGCGGCAAACGCTCTCGAATCTCTGGGGATATCCCTGGAGGCCGTGCGCGACAAGGTGGAGGAGACCATTGGGCCCGCCGGCAATGCGCCGACTGGGTCTCCACCCTTCACGCCCAGGGCAAAAAAGGTGCTGGAGCTTTCCCTCCGTGAAGCAATGCAACTCGGCCACAACTACATAGGCACCGAACACATGTTGCTGGGTTTGGTCCGTGAAGGGGAGGGCGTGGCAGCTCAGGTGCTGCAGAGCCTGGGTGCCGACCTGTCCAGGGTCCGCCAGCAGGTTATCCAGCTCCTCTCCGGCTACCAGGGGAAAGAGGCCGGTGCCACCGCCACCGCTGGCCCGGGGTCCTCTCAGGAGACCCCGACCGGTTCCCCCGTGCTGGACCAGTTCGGCCGGAACCTGACGGCCCTTGCCCGGGACAAGAAGCTCGACCCTGTGATCGGTCGTGACCGTGAAATCGAGCGGGTCATGCAGGTGCTGTCCCGCAGGACGAAGAACAACCCGGTGCTCATCGGTGAGCCCGGCGTTGGAAAGACCGCGATCGTCGAGGGCCTTTCGCAGCAGATTGTGGCCAACGCGGTTCCCGAGACCCTAAAGGGCAAGCAGCTGTACACCCTGGACCTTGGGGCATTGGTCGCCGGCAGCCGCTACCGGGGCGATTTCGAGGAGCGCCTGAAGAAGGTGCTGAAAGAGATCCGCACCCGAGGCGACATCATTTTGTTCATTGACGAGTTGCACACCCTGGTGGGAGCGGGAGCGGCCGAGGGTGCAATCGATGCCGCCAGCATTCTGAAGCCGATGCTGGCTAGAGGAGAGCTGCAGACCATCGGTGCCACCACACTCGATGAATACCGCAAGCATCTGGAGAAAGATGCCGCCCTGGAGCGGCGCTTCCAGCCGATAAAGGTCGAGCAGCCCTCACTTTCGCACACCATCGAGATCCTGAAGGGGTTGCGCGACCGCTACGAGGCACACCATTCGGTGACCATCACCGACCAGGCGTTGGTGGCGGCTGCCAACCTCGCCGAGCGCTACATAGCGGACCGCTACCTCCCAGACAAGGCGATCGACCTGATCGACGAGGCTGGGAGCCGTCTCCGCATCCGCCGCATGAGCACTCCTCCCGATTACAGGGCGGTGGAGGAGAGCCTGAGCCAAATCCGCAAGGACAAAGAAGCCGCCATCGAGCGGCAGGCTTTCGATGAGGCGAAGCGTCTTGCCGGCCGGGAGAAGGAAGAACTGGAGCGCAAGACGGCCCTTGAGGCCGAATGGCGCAACAAGGGCCAAGACCTCTTCGACGTCGTCGACGAGGAGGTAATTGCCGAGGTCCTGGCGAACTGGACGGGGATCCCCGTCTACAAGCTGACCGAGGAGGAGACGGCGAAGCTGCTCAGGATGGAGGAGGAACTTCACCACCGCGTCATCGGCCAGGAGGACGCCATAAAGGCGCTTTCCCGGGCCATCCGCAGGACGCGGGCCGGCCTGAAGGACCCCAAACGTCCCTCCGGCTCCTTTATCTTCCTGGGCCCCACCGGCGTGGGTAAGACTGAGTTGGCCAAGGCTCTGGCCCAGTTCCTCTTCGGGGACGAGAATTCCCTCATCCAGCTGGACATGAGTGAATACATGGAGAAGCACACCGTCTCCCGGCTAGTGGGTTCCCCACCGGGCTACGTCGGCTACGAAGAGGGGGGCCAGCTCACCGAGGCTGTGCGTCGCAAGCCCTTCTCCGTCGTCCTTTTCGACGAAATCGAAAAGGCGCATCCCGATGTGTTCAACGCGTTGCTGCAGATCCTGGAGGACGGCCGGTTGACCGACTCCCAGGGTCGCACGGTCGACTTCAAGAACACCGTGCTCATCATGACCTCCAACCTCGGCACGTCGTATCTTGGCAAGACGGCTCTCGGCTT
>JAKAOS010000151.1 GCA_021823165.1 Actinomycetes bacterium
GGGATCGCTGGGGGTCGACTCCCGGCCCGGAGCAGGCACCACCGTGGCTGCCAGCATTCCGATAGAACCGCCTGGCGGCCACCGGGCGGACTAGGCCCGCCACAGGCTGTGGATATGCGGCGGTGTCCCGTTGTGCCACACCGATAGTGATGGGCGGCCACAGGCGCCTCTTCGGAGACCCGAGCGGTGGGCTTTGGGGCCCTGGCGTGCGCATAATAAGAGCCATGCGGATTCAGATGCCACGTTCTGTCATGGCCTTGGCTCCCCTGCTGCTCGCCTCCTGTGGGGCGATCGGCGGAACGAGCGCTCCTTCGACAACTTCGCCCACAACCAGTGCCACCACTTCGACCACAAAGGCCGCATCCGGTGCTGCATCTTCGTCTGTCTCATCCGCCGCAGCCGCACTGCAGTCCGCCTATGTGCAGGTGGTTGCCAAGGTGCGGCCGTCGGTGGTTCAGATCACCGACAACGGCGGGCTGGGCTCGGGTGTGGTCTATGACGCCCGTGGTGACATCGTGACAAATGCACATGTAGTCGGGACAAGTAAGAGCTTCAGCGTACAGTTTGTAAACGGCAAGACCGCATCGGCGACGCTGGTGGGAACCTTTGCCCCAGACGACCTGGCGGTGATCCGGGTTCATGGAGTGGCCGCAAGCCAACTCCATCCTGCGAGCATCGGGAACTCGGATCGGCTCCAGGTGGGCGACATCGTGCTCGCCGTCGGCAACCCCCTGGCGCTTTCCTCCAGTGTCACCGAAGGGATCGTGAGCGCGGTGCATCGGACCGTGGTGGAACCACAGAGCCCGCTGTCCCCCGGGGGCGTAATCGCAGACGCCATCCAGACAAGTGCCGCCATAAACCCCGGCAACAGCGGTGGTGCCTTGGTGGACCTCTCAGGTTCGGTGATTGGCATACCGACACTTGCGGCCCAGGATCCCCAGCTCGGAGGAGCCGCGGTGGGGATCGGCTTTGCAATACCCTCCAGCACCGTTGTGGACATAGCAAACCAGATCATCCGTTACGGACACGTCATCAACTCCCACCGGGCAGATCTCGGGGTCTATGTCTCCCAGGTCTACGACTACACGGGTCAACCTGCCGGGGTCGCCATCGACCAGCTGACCGGATCCGCCAGCCCGGCGGGAAAGGCCGGCCTGGCGCCGGGAGACGTGATCGTCTCCCTGGGAGGCAAGGCCGTGCACACCCTTGCGGGTCTCAAGACCGATCTTGCCGAGGACTCCCCCGGCCAACGGATTTCGGTTGGATTCCTGCGGCCCAACGGGTCCCGGTCGACTACCACCGTTACCCTGGGCACCCTGCCGGGAACCTGAGCATGGGAACAGCTTCGGCTCCAAGGCTGCGGGAGCCCCCCTTGTCACCAGCGTCTAGGGTTTTAGCTCCATGGGAACCCCGAGCGCGTCCTACTCAATAACCCTCCGCGTCGTGCTCGACGATCCAATGGACGTCGGCCGGCTCGCCCACTCGATCGGAGAGGCGGGCGGCGCAGTAGTAGCAGTAGATGTAGTAGAACCGGGTCACTCTCACTCAGTGATGGACATAACCTGCAATGCCATCGACACCGACCATGCCGCGGCGCTTCGCCAGGCGGTGGAGGACCTCCCCGGGGCCACCGTGCGTGCCGTAAGCGACCGGACTCTGCTGTTGCACCTGGGCGGGAAGCTCGCCGTCAGCCCCAAGGTCTCGCTCCGGACCAGGGACGACCTCTCCATGGCCTACACCCCGGGCGTCGCACGGGTATGCCGGGCCATCGCCGAGCGTCCCGAGTCGGCCCACAATCTCACCATACGGCGCAACACCGTCGCAGTGGTGACCGACGGTTCTGCGGTGTTGGGCCTGGGCAACATCGGACCCCTTGCCGCACTCCCCGTCATGGAGGGCAAAGCCGCGCTGTTCAAGCGCTTTGCCGACGTGGATGCCTGGCCCGTATGCCTCGATACTCAGGACCCAGATGAGATTGTCCGGACCGTCCAGCTCATCGCCCCCGTCTATGGCGGCATCAACCTGGAGGACATCTCCGCCCCCCGCTGCTTCGAGATAGAAAGGCGGCTCCAGGAGAGCCTCGACATCCCCGTCTTCCACGACGATCAGCACGGCACCGCCATTGCGGTGCTCGCCGCTTTGACCAACGCTCTGCGCGTGGTCGGCAAGCACATAGCCGACGTGAAGGTCGTCGTGCTCGGGGCCGGGGCCGCAGGTATGGCGATCTGTGAGATCCTTTTGGCCGAGGGGGTCGGCCAGCTGCTGGCGGTGGACCGGGAGGGGATCCTGGGTTCACGAGCGGAGTCCGATTCCCACCACGCCTCCCTGGCAGAACGCACAAACCCCACCGGCATCAAGGGGGGCCTGACAGAGGCATTGGCGGGTGCCGATGTCCTGATCGGGGTATCGGGGCCCAACCTCGTTTCTGAAGCCCAGGTTGCCTCCATGGCCAAGGATGCGATCGTCTTTGCCCTCGCCAACCCCGATCCCGAGATAGATCCGGTAATCGCCAGGCGCCATGCGACCGTGATTGCCACCGGCCGCAGCGACGAGCCCAATCAGATCAACAACGTCCTGGTCTTCCCCGGGGTATTCCGGGGTGCCCTGGATGCCGATGCCAGGGCAATTACCAAAGAGATGGAGCTTGCCGCCGCACGGGCCCTGGCGGACGTAGTCTCCAAAGAGGAGCTTTCGCCCACCTACATAATTCCATCCGTCTTCAACCAGGGTGTGGTCCCCGCTGTTGCAGAGGCCGTGCGGAAGGCGGCACCCAGCCGCAAGTAGCAAATCGGCCGGGAGCGGTTACAGCAGCTGGGAAAAGAGAGACGGTAACGGCCTGGGGAATACGGCCCGGGAAAGATGAACGCCAGCCGGCAAGATCACCGGCTGGCGTCAATCAACCGAGCACCGTTTTTTCGACACAAGCCCCTATGCCAGCGCCTCGGCGTAGGCGGCGGGCTCCGCGTCCTGCAGGATCTCGCTTCTCAAAGGCGACAGCCTGCGCACGACGCTTTCTATGACCGGAGTCGGGATCGCCGAGTCGGCCATGGCATGAGCCAGGTGGCCGACCATGCGATCGTAGGATTCGGAGTCGATGCCCGCACCAGCGTGAGCCGCTCGCATCGACCTACCCAAATAGGGAGCTTCGTCGAGGGCTGCGGAGACGAAGGCCGTCTGGTGAGCCTTCAGCCTCTCCCGGTCGCTATCCACGAAGTACTCGGCCAGGATCGCATCATCCCACACCGCCTGGTAGAAACGATCAACCACCACCTTTACGGCCTCCTTTCCACCAATGCTGTCAAGGAGCGAAGTCACCGAATCCTCCCTCGTCCCGCGGTCAGCGCCCTTCGCCGCCATCACCACTCAACCAGGCCGACCTTTCGGAGGGATTTCATTGCTGTGACAGATTTATGAACGGCTAGGCTCGCCGCCCCCAATCCAAAGCGACGTCCAAAGCCGGTGCGGAATGAGTCAAGGCCCCCACCGCAACAAAGTCCACCCCCAGGGCGGCGATCTCGGCAACATTGTCGATGGAAATGCCGCCCGAAGCCTCCAGGGCCGCCCGGCCCTTGGCCATGCTCACCGCCTCGGCGATCTCCCTGGTCGACATATTGTCCAACAGGACAAGGTCACACCCCGCATCGAGAGCTTCGGCCAGCTCCGCCAGCGTATCAACCTCAACCTCCAGTGGAAGTTGCGGGAAGCGGGCGGCGGCTTGGCGCACGGCGTCGGTGATGCTCCCACAGGCGGCCACGTGGTTGTCCTTCACCAACACTGCGTCGTAAAGGCCCATGCGGTGGTTCATCCCACCCCCGCAGCGCACCGCATACTTCTCCACCAAGCGGAGCCCAGGGGTCGTCTTCCGGGTGTCACGGACCACCGCTTTGGTAGCCGAAACCCTCTTTTCGAACTCCGCGGTGATCGTTGATATCCCAGACAGCCTGCCGATGAGGTTCAGCATGGGGCGTTCCGCAGCCAGCAGTATGTCTGCCGGGCCCGAAAGCAACCCGAGTACGGTCCCGGCCCCGACCCTGTCGCCGTCTGCCGCCAGGGCCTCAAAGCTGGCTTCTTTGGTCGCCGCCCCCGACGTCGGCCGAGAAAGCCTGGTCGATGTCGCAGCTAGGAAGCTCGGGACGGCCTCCAGGCCGCAGAGGACCCCCTCCCGCCTGGCAACCAACGAGGCCGTCTCCCAGCCCTGGCCCACCAGGGCCCCGGTGGCATCCAGCCCATCTGGGCCCAGGTCCTCAGCCACGGCCCGGGCAGCCAACTCCGAAAATGTTTCATAGGGGGGCTTCAGGGACCCTTTGCTCATGACCTTGCCCCCTCGTTGGAAACCAACGACAGCGAGGCGGGACGATCCTCGCTGTGTGAGGATTCATTCCCCTCCGCAGCCACCCAGCGGGGGATGATCTCCTCTCCTTCGCGGCGAAGCACCTGATGAAGGGGTGCTCCCGGCCAGGGCAGGGGGAAGTCTGCGCGCCAGTGCGAACCCCTCGACTCCCTACGCCGCTCCGCCGAGGCCGCAACGGCAGAGGCAACCTGAACCATGTTGGCGAACTTGATACTTGTTGCCGCATCTCGGCTGGACAGGGCCGGGCCGGCGATGCTGGGCGGCATCATGGACTCAAGTTCCTGGGTGAGGGTTTCGAGGCCGGAGGCCGAACGGGAAACTCCGGCTCCCAGGGTCATAGATGCCCGCAGGCGCCGGATCCGCTGCCCATCAAGGTAATCCGGGCCTCT
>JAKAOS010000020.1 GCA_021823165.1 Actinomycetes bacterium
GGCTACGACGAGGTCGTGATGCTCGGCTACCGGGACTCGGGCATGCCTGGCTCTGCAGAAAACGACGATCCTCGCTGCTTTGCACGTGCTTCACTCGATGAGGCCGTTGGGAGGCTGGTGCAAGTCATCCGCCTGGAACTCCCCCAGGTGATCCTCACCTACCACGAGAACCAGGCGGGATATCCCCATCCGGACCATCTCCGCACCCACGAGATCAGCGTGGCGGCATTTTCAGCCGCAGGTGACCCCGACGCCTATCCAGAGGCCGGGCCGGCATTCCAGCCCTCCAAGCTCTACTACAACCTGTGGTCCCGCCGCCGCCTTCAAGCCTTGCACGACAAGTTCGTCGAGCTGGGCATCAAGCCCCCCTTCGATCCAGATCGCATCGAAAGGGCGGCGGCAGAAGGTGAGGCGACCATCCTGATCCCCGTTGCCGCCTACGAGGACGTGCGCCGCCGAGCCCTTCTTGCTCACGCCACCCAGATCGACCCCGCCTCGCCCTTCTGGTTCGGCCTACCGCCCGAGGTCGTCTCGGAGGTGCATCCATATGACGAATGGGTGCTGGCAGCCAGCCTGGTGGGTCCCATCCAAGAGGAGACCGACCTGTTCGAGGGCATCACCCAGGGCGTGGTTGGCTGAGGCGCCGACCTGGGTCTTGCTGGGCTCCCGGGCCTGGTATCCTCCTGCTGTAGCTTTTGGGTAAATCTACTGATTTGCACCGGCGCACTCAAAGCTCGCGGCGTGCCCGGAATGCTTGGTCGGGAGTACAGCTTTGCGATCTGGAGGAGCGCAACGGTGAAGTGACTGAATGAGCAGTGGTTCTCCCAAGCCATCCGACCCTCTCCCCGTTCCCCTTGGCAATAGACGCTTTTGGTCACATGCCGTGCGGGTTGAGCCAAAGTCCTTGGGAAGTCTCATTCACCACCCTTGCTGCAGCGAGGACAAGCTGCCAAACATTGCTTCGGTGGCGCGATCCGAACGAGGGTTTTGCTCACTCAGGACTGCCAGGTCGCCCGGTGATAGCCATGGTGGGGTTGGACGCTTTGATGGGTCTCATCGGGGATTTGCGCCAAGGTGACTACAGGCAAAATCGGTAGGTTGGCCTCGGTGATGGCCGTTGCAACTCGGTCATCGAGATGAGCTTTGCCAATCAGGGTATTCAACCTGGCCGACGGCTGAAATGGCCCGTGGAAGATACCTTGTCCAAAGTGCAAGACTTATGGTGATGAGATGACCGACTTGGCTTTGGGCCAGCCCAAGCATGTGCTGGGGCGTGTGTAGCGGTGGCTGGAGTGGACCTGATTCGGAACGCTTTGGTCAGAGCGGTTCGTGCGGTGCGGGCGGCAGGTGCCCTGCTGGGATCGTGGCTGAGCGACGCCAGTTACCTGCAGCGATGGTTGGTGCTGGGAGCCGCGTTGGGAGTTGTTGCCGGACTCGGCGCGATCCTGTTCTACTCGGCACTTGCGTTGGGGACTCATCTACTTCTTGGAACGCTGGCTGGTTATACGCCTCCCGCTCCAGCGGGAGAGGGGGGCACACCCGGTTCGTCGGGCTTTATTCGGCCCTGGGCCATTCCGCTAGTCACGACTTTGGGCGGTCTGATCTCGGGATCACTGGTTTTCCTGCTAGCTCCCGAGGCTGAAGGGCATGGCACCGATGCGGCGATCGAAGCGGTCCATTCCAATCCTCGCGGGATCCGGATACGTGCGGTGCTGATCAAGATTGTCGCATCAGCCGTGACGATCGGATCGGGTGGTTCGGGCGGCAGGGAGGGCCCCACGGCTCAGATCTCTGCAGGCTTTGGCTCGTTTTTGGCCAGATTTTTGGATCTCGACCCCGAGGACGGCAGGATAGCGGTATCGGTGGGCATCGGTTCTGGGATCGGGGCGATATTCGGAGCCCCACTCGGCGGTGCGGTCTTGGCCGCGGATCTCATCTACCGTGACGACTTCGAGGTAGCGGCGCTAATTCCCGGCCTGGTTGCATCCATCGTGGCCTACACGGTGTTCGGCCTGGTTGAGAACTTCAATCCCCTGTTCGGGTACGTCGATCGGACATATCAGTTCACCGATCCATTACGGCTGGTGTGGTATGGAGTGATCGGGGTTGTAGCCGGAGTGGTGGGGCTCGGCTATGCCAAGTCCTTCTACGGAATAGCCGCCTTGTTCGGCCGCATCCGGCTGCCCAGGGCCCTAAAGCCAGCCATAGGTGGCCTACTGGTCGGACTCCTGGCACTGGTGGTGCCAGAGGTGCTCGGGACGGGTTATGGATGGGTGCAGCAGGCTTTGGGAGACAATCTCCGCCTGATTCCTCTCTGGGTGGTACTCCTGTTGCCGCCGCTTCGGATCCTGGCCACGTCTCTCTCCATCGGTTCTGGTGGCTCTGGGGGTATTTTCGGCCCGGGAATGGTGATAGGGGCCTTTACGGGGGCGGCGATCTGGCGGCTTCTTGAGCCGATTGCCCCGGCAGTTCCCCACCACCCCGCTCCGTTTGTCGTCGCTGGGATGATGGCGTGTTTCGGCGCGATCGCCCGCGCACCTTTGGCGGTGATGATCATGGTTGCCGAGATGACCGGGTCGTTGGAGGTGTTGGCACCTGCGATGGTGGCGGTTGGGATCGCGTATCTGATAGTCCGGCGAAACGACGACACCATCTACCGCAGCCAACTCAAGACCAAAGCGGAGTCGCCAGCCGCCAGACTGAAGTTCGGGTTGCCCCTGTTGTCAGGGGTGAGGGTGGAGGATGCCCTTGTGGCTCCCAGGGTTGTCCTCCATGAGAGCGATACGGCCCGCGACGCAGCAGACAGGCTGGTGGTTGCGCGAGTGCCTGGCGCACCGGTAGTCGACGGGCACGGGAGGTTCATGGGCACTGCGGCAACGGAGCAGGTCTTGGTTGTCTCCAAGGAGCGTCCCGACTCCCAGATTGGTAGGTTGACGGCCGCTGAAGCCCCAAGCGTCAACGTGCGGACGACTCTTGACAAGGCACTGGAAGCCATGACTACGGCGGGTGGGTGGGTCACGGTTGTCGACGGCAAGAGGCACGTAAGGGGAGTAGTGGCGACCACCGATCTGGTCCGGGGTTATCGCAGGGCACTCGGAGCGGATGCCGACCGGCTCTCCCAGGTGTCCACCAACGCGGTGGCCATCGAAGAGCGAATTACGGAGCAGTCCTTCCTCGCTGGTCACTTCCTGCATGACTCGGTCTTGCCAGAGGGCGCACTGGTGATCTCGGTGCAGAGAGGACCCCAGATGCTTCTCGGTGTCGGGAATACCCGGTTGCAGCCGGGCGACTGGGTGACCGTGCTTGCAAGACAGGACCGGGCAGTCGAAGTGCGGCGCCTGTTCGGACAACCTCAGCCCGATCAGCCGTAGGGCAGGTGAAGTACCCGAGAGTGCATCCGATGCCACCCTCTGGGCGGTATCGGTAATCCTCGAGCAATCAGGCGGCCCCATCGGATGGCACGGTGTCCGGTTTCACTCACATCTCAAGGCGTGGGCCTGGAATCTTCGCTGGCTACCAGCGCGGCTCCGATGATGCCTGCGTCGTTGTGCAACAGGGCAGGGACCACCTCTACGTCCAAGTGCAAGTGGGGCAGGAACTTGTCTGCTTTTTTGCTGATGCCACCGCCAAGGATGATGAGATCGGGCCAGATGAGGCGGTTGAAGCCTTCGAGGTAGCGGTTGAGCCTCCCGGCCCACTCCTTCCACTTGAGTTTCTCTATCTCCCTTACCGAAGCCGCAGCAAAAAGCTCCGCATCCCGACCGTCGATCTCGAAGTGGCCCATCTCGGTGTTGGGAACCAGATGCCCGTCCACAAAGAGTGCACTGCCGATCCCGGTTCCAAGGGTGATGACAGCTATGGTGCCCCCCCGACCGGCACCCGCCCCGAAGCGAAGCTCCGCCAATCCGGCGGCATCGGCGTCGTTTATTACCCGACAGTTCCTCCCGGTGGCCCCGGTGTACAGGGAGGCGGCGTCACAGCCGATCCAAAGGGGGTCTATGTTGGCCGCCGTTTTGATAAGGCCGGCCTTTACGACCCCGGGAACGGTGCAGCCGAAGTTTGCTTGCACCCCCCCAGGGCTTGGCGGCCACGAGTCCGACAGCTGGGCCACCACGTCCGCAACGGCTTTTGGGGTAGCGGGATGCGGAGTGGCTATGCGGTTGCGCTCGCCAATGAGTTTGCCACTGGAGAGGTCCACCAGGGCACCCTTGATCCCGCTCCCCCCAACGTCGATGCCGAGGTAGGCCGGACCGGCATCGCCGGTTGTCTCCGGCGCTGTGGCGGTCTGATCTGGTTGGCTACTCATAGCAACCAGAAAGAGTGCCGGGCATCAATAGAGCGGTCGAGGGCGCCGGGTTTGTTACCGGGATGCTGGCCGACTGAATGCCCAGCCTCCCCGATGACCGACGCACAGCTATGCAGGTCCACATGGAGCAATCTTGTCACGACACCGTCCTTCCCATCGGTAGGGGGAGCAGATTGCATCAGATGGCTATTCCGATGCGCTTGGTGCTTGATCTGGCAGCCCTATGGTGAACCGCCTGGCTGATTCAGGCTTGGCGCAGCTGCATGAGGTCGGTATCCGAAAATCCATCGCTGCCAACCCAAAACGACCACCTGCCTCCACCGCGCACGGCAGATGTCCGGCTTTTCCAATGCCTGGTCGGTGCGGAAGCTGGACCAGTCATAGCGTTCCCTGCCGCGCAGTTAGGATGCAGCCGGAGTGCAGATCCCAACGGTGGAGGGGCATTGGTGGAGTGGCTGAGCGAGCAGTGGTTTGCCGAAGCCATCCGGCTGTCGGCCGAGCAGCCGTCGGTTCCCGGTGCGTCGGCCCGCATGCAGTTCCAGTTGACCTCGGGCCCCTCCGGTGCTCTCTCCTATTACTGGGTGATCGAGGACGGCAGGCTCGTAGATGCGGCCCTTGGCAAGGTTTCTGATCCCGATGTTGTGCTCACCCAGACCTATCAGGACGCCTTGGCAATCCACGTGGGCGAGTTGGACTTTGCCGTCGCCTTCATGCAGGGCCTGACCAAGGTGGCGGGGGACATGGGGCGGTTGCTTTCGGTTATGGCGCTGGCATCCTCATCTGCTCAGCGAGAATGGCAACACAAGCTTTCTGAACTGGCCGCCAAGTGAAAAGCATCCCGGCAAGTACGTCCGCTCTGGATCGCGAAAGCCGCTGGCATGAGGGCTGAGGCCAGGCTGGCAGATTCCGCGCACTTCTGGCAGGACGCTCTTGGAGTGCTGGCGGATTACCTGCGGATCCCCTGTTTGTCTCCTGCCTTCGAGGAGTCCTGGAAAGACAAGGGTTATATATCCCAGGCGATAGAACTGCTCAGGTCCTGGGCCGAGGCCACACTCGGGGCAAGGGCGAGGGTATGGGTGTCGGAAGTTCCCGGGAGGACTCCTGCCCTTGTGGTTGATGTCGAGGCGTCACTTGGGCGGGATCCCGGCCCGGTCTGTCTCATCTATGGCCACCTGGACAAGCAACCACCCCTCGGTGATTGGGGAGAAGGGCTGGGGCCATTTGCGCCAGTGGGAAGGGCCGACAGGCTCTTCGGGCGCGGTGCGGCTGACGATGGCTACGCCATCTTTGCAGCCATAGGCGCCATTGAGGCCGCGGCTGCGGGCGAGGGACACCAGCGCTGCATCGTTCTCATAGAGGCAAGCGAGGAGAGCGGCAGCCCCGATCTGTCTGCCCACCTGGATGCTCTGGCAGGGGATCTAGAAAACTGCGACCTGGTGGTATGTCTGGATTCTGGTTGTATCAGCTACGACCGGCTGTGGGCGACCACGTCGTTACGGGGGCTCATCTCGGGCACCTTGGAAGTGGGAGTGCTCCACAGCGGGGTGCACAGCGGGACTGCGGGAGGCGTGGTGCCCTCCTCTTTCCGAATTGCCAGGGCGCTGCTGGACAGGCTGGAGGACCCAGGCACCGGAGATGTGCGATTGGGAGAACTCCGGGGAACGGTCCCCAACGAAGTGGTTGAGGCTGCAGCCGCCACGGCGGCCGTGTGGTCGCCCTTTTCGGACCTGGCAGTTCTCCAAGGCGTGGAACTCGAAGGGAACTCCGAGGAGGATCGGCTCCTTCGCCGGAACTGGGGTCCTGCGTTGGAGGTGGTTGGCGCAGACGGGATCCCCCAGGCGGCGACCGCCGGGAACGTCCTGCGTCCCTTTACGAAGCTGAAGCTTGCGATTCGCCTGCCTCCCGGGGTCGATTCTGACCTGGCCAGCGATGCGGTGGCCAGGGCCCTGACCGGCGATCCTCCGCACGGGGCCACTGTGCGCTGGGAGCTGGAAGCGGCGGCCTCGGGTTGGGTCGCTCCCCGGCCTCCCCAGTGGCTTAGCGCCGCGGTGGACCAGGCCTCAATGGCGGCCTTTGGTAATCCGGCCGGTGAGATGGGGGAGGGGGGCAGCATCCCCTTTCTCCACATGCTCACAGAGCGCTTGCCGCAGGCTGCGATGCTGGTCACCGGTGTGCTGGGGCCGGATTCCAACGCACATGGGGTGGATGAGTCTCTCCATGTCCCAACGGCCCAGCGGCTAACGGCGGCACTCTCGGTCGTGCTCGAGAGCCACGGAACGGCCACGAAATAGCTTCAACTGGAAGCGCCGGTTTCGGCACCCGCAATGCCGGTGCCGAATGCACCATTTACCAAGCGCATCGCAACATGTCTACACCAGTAGTCGGTATGCCATCGATCTCTTCCATGAAATACCATAAATGGTACAGAGTGGTGCTGTCCTTGGGCGGAGATCGTGCTTGGCCTACGAAGGCCTGGCTTCAAGGTGTCCAAGGGCACCGAAGGAGGCTATGGCCCATTCAGTAGATGGTTGCTGAATCCCGTCCTGGGCAGCAGCCCGGCCCTTCCGGGGAGGGGCAACTCTCCTGAGGTTCCAGGCTCAGCCCTACGGTAGTCCGGCGGTCCCAGCACCGCCGGACTAACCGCATGAGCATTGTTGCCAATACCGCCGAGTTTTATTCCACCACTAGAGAATTGAGAGTCCTATCCCGTAGGCGGTCCCGCAATTCCCGGTAGCCAACCAGCGTCACATTCTGATCCGCAAGCCGCTGCTGCAGAGCTGCCCCGGCCGAGAGCACCTCGGCGAGTTCTGAGCGGCCCTCCCAGTCCTTGTCGAGGGCGCGCAGCTCGGGGGTGTCGGTTGCTGGATGGACGCGCAGTTCGGTGATGCCGGGTCTGCAGATCTCCCCGATGGCCCCTATGGCGGCCAGGGCGTTGTGGGCGGTGGTGGAGATCACGTGGTCTGCAAAGACTGCACCCTCTTCCTTTGCCAGCCGGCGGAAGGGGAATCCTGTCAGTGCTTCGTCCTTTGGGCCGGGGAGCCGCATGGGAAGGAGGAACTCCTTGGCAAGCGATAGAAAGATGTCGAAAAGCTCGGGTCGCCTGGCCATGACGTCCAGGTGGGACCCGATGTGGCTGACGTCGAAGCCCCAGTAGACGGCGCGCTCTATCTGCGCCCGGCCCTCTTTGTAGAGTTCATCGGGATCGGCGTGCTCCCAGGCGTCCTCCACGGTGCGGGGAAAGCCCCCGTCCCCGTCCAATAGGGAGGGGGCTCTTGTTATGGGCCCCCAACGCAGGACGTCATATTCGGCATTGAAGGTGAGCTGCACCCCGATGTCCTCACCGCGGTAGTCGGCGGCTGCGTGCCGGGCCCAGGGGGCGGGCACCATGAGGCTCGCCGTGGTGGCACCACCGGATCTCAGGGCGGAGTAGATCCCTGTGTTGGCGGCATGGCAGGAACCGAGGCCGTCGCAGGCGATGATCAACAGGCGTGCGTCACTTCGTTGGCCCGCTAACTCCCGGAAATCGTGGGCAGCCACGGGATTGACGCTATCGGGTTGGCTTCCCGGTGGCTTCGGCACCCGTTATGGCACGGGTTCTTTGGAAGTGGCCGATCCGCCAGTGGATCAAGACGCCCTTTTTCACCTGTGGCTTGTTACCGGTGGATTTTCAGCTGCGGGTCTGTAGTGCCCGGCCGGCGCCCCGCCTCAGCTTGGATGAAATACGGCTCCCAACAGCACTTTTGAGTTAGCAGGGCTGAATGTCACAGCCTCGGGGAACAATATTGTCATGAGCACAAAGTTGCTTGCCAAGGCGGCAGCCCCCACCGGTCGGACCAAGATGGTGCCTGGCAGGTTGCCGATAGAGATCCAAGAGGTAGCGAAGCTGGCCCAGGTCGTAGAGCCGGACTGGCGCCTAAGCGAGGAGACGCGACGCCGTGGGCGCCAGGGCGTCGCGGCGGCTCGTGAGGTCCTGGCCGAGGCGGTCCGCCGCTCTGCTGCCTGAGGGCCGGTTCGCCTTGCTGGGCATGGCAATGCTTTTGGCATGCCCAGCCCTAGGGCTCTCCTCTTGGTTCAGACCTGTCCCGCCCCAGGCGCAGGAAGACCGATCCCTCTGCTGACATGATCGAGGTGAGCACGAAGGGTAGGGGGGTCGGTAGTTGTGGCGCACCCAACAGCGATGAGGACTGCCCACCTGCCACCAGTGTCGCCAAGGTGAGGCAGAGTTCGTCGACCATGTCGGCCTCCATGAGGGATCCCAGCAGTTTCGGGCCCCCTTCGCAGAGTACGTGGCGCAGGCCTCGCTCGGATAGGGCGGCCCGGAGGGCTGGGGGGTCTATGTGTTCGTCCCCTGCGACCACGATGTCGGCCCTGGCTGCAAGCTCTTTGACCTTGGCGCTCTTTGCCGACGCGGTGACTGCGACGATGGGGGGATTCTCGCTCGGGCTGTCGGACAAGAGCTGGCAGTGCGGATCCAATGCTGCCGACCCAGACACCACTACCATTTTGGGCGGGCCCTCTTTACCCATGGAACGCCTCAAGGCCAAATGCGGGGGTGGGACCGAGGGGGGTCGATAGTTCTCCTTTTCCACGGTTCCAGCCCCCACGACTATTGCGTCGCTCTGGGACCGCAGGACGTGGAAGAGGATTCTGTCCGCAGGGGTGGACAATGGCGCAGATTTCCCATCGATGTTCGAGGCGCCATCAAGGCTTGTGGCCATGTTGGCACGCAACCACCACGAGGCTGCTTGGTCTGGGAGATATGCCTGCCACAGCTCAAGCTCCGATAGGGGCTCCCATGCGGCCTGCCTCAGGTCTTGTTTGGAGTGATTCAGATTGCCAGCACCCTGTGGTCGTAGTGCGCGGTGCCATGTCCGACCCGACCGCCCTCGATGGACCAGCGCACCAGGCCGTCCAGGTGGTCCATCTCCGCACCGCCCGGCTTGGCGGGAGTGGCCAGGAGTGCCCTCAGCTGACCCGAGAGCTCCCAAGTCGTGGCTCCCGCCACAAGGGACAGCCGTATGTTGTGTGGCCGGCGCGGCGCGGCGGACCAGTCGGTGCGGACAGCTGCATGCGCCAGGGGATGCAGCACCGTCCCGTCCCAGACGAAGCCAGCGACCTCGTGAGAGGTGTCGAGATGGGTGGCGAAGACAAAGTTGTTGCCGATCGCACCGTTGAGGGAGAGGGAAGCATCCCGCTCCGAGCCCGGGCCCCAGTCGTGGCTGCGGATGGCTGGGGCTGATATTTCCCAGTAGGTGTTCGCTATTCGGATCCCGCCCTCGGCGGTAGTGACCTGTTCATAGGAGCCGCATCCCGCCGGGCTCCAGCGTTCCAGGTCCAGATAGGCGGGAGAAGTGGCCTGCAACTCAAGGGCCATGTGGTACTCCTGCCAGAGACTTTCCCCAGGCTCCGGTCTCGCAATGGCGTGAGGGCCGTCGGAAACCTCAAGGCGTCCCCGGCTTTCGAAGGCCACGGCCTCCAGTGGCCGGACAATGTCGGGGCCACCAAGCCACGGTTCCTCCTGCGGGGCGGCCGTCCGTTCCTCGATGGCATCGGCCACCGTCCCATCTGGAAGGAAGAAGCAGGTCGCCACCGAGACGACCCGCTGGCTTGCCTCCAGGTCGGTTACGAGTAACCGGTGATATCCTCCCAGGTGGGCGACCGAATCATAGAAGCTGAACTCGTGGCGCTCGAATCCCGGCGTGCCCAGGTGATGGGCATACTCATCGGAGCGTTCCAGACCCACCGCCATGTATCAACTCTAGTCTTCCCCAGCCAACCGCAAAAGACCACGGCTGCCACCTTCGTGGCCCCGAGTTGGTTGAGCTACCGCTTCTCGTCGCCTCCTGCGGCCAGCGTTGCAGCCCCGGGCCTTTTGATCAGCGGTCGAGCCGGGTGCGCTTCATCTCGTTCAGGTCCACCTCGGAGGAGACGAAGTTGACGATGCGTTCGATGGTGTGCCTGGCCGTTGCGGCGTCGCCCTGAGGGCGGGTCATGATGCGCACGAATGCGGCGTGGTCCCCCGAGATGAAGGTGGGGACCCCGAAGACGTCATGTTCGGAAACTGCCTGTTCGTGTTCCTTGCGCACCTGCGCAAGGGGCTCTCCAGTACTGATGGCGTCGAAGATCGAGGAGGGATCCGCTATCCCCGCTTCAACCAGGGCCTCCCTGACCACCTCGGGATCCCGCACGTCCTTGCTCTGTTCGTGCCGCGCTTTGAAAAGGGCCTCATGCAGGTCCAAGAAGTGCTCGGAAAAGTTGTCCCTGACCACGACGGCGGCCTGGAGAGCAAGGAGGTCGGCGTGCTTGGAGGGGTCCTCCCATACGCTCAGCTCCCCATCCTCTATGTGAGTTTGGGTGAGAGAAAACGGGACGAAGGACACATCCCAGGCTGCGCCGCCTCGAAGAGCGGTGACCAGGTGATCGTGTGCGTTGCGGGCGAATGGGCAGCGGTAGTCCCAGGTGACTGAGAAGCTAGGAAGATCCATGCCGGTGTTAACGATTCCGGCCCTCGTGGGATTCCTGTACTCCGAATTCATTCACCCTCGATGCCTTTCCGGCTCGGGCCACTTCTTGTGGACCAGGCGGGCAAATGCTCCGAGCACGGTCCCGACCACCAGACCGCCGGCGACGTCGGATGGGTGATGGACCCCTACGTGCACCCGGCTCCAGGCCACCACCGCCGCTGCGGATGCGACCACCGGGGCGTTGTTTGGGGTGGCCAGGTAGGTGGAGGCGAAGGCGGCAGCGGAGGCGTGACCGCTCGGGAAGCTCGCGCTGCGAGGCCGACGCAAAGCGAAGCGGTGATTGAGGTCCACTTCGGGCCTACCGCGCCCGAAGGCGGACTTGAGGGCCACATCGACCACCAAGGACTCCGCCAGCAGTCCCGCGCTCAGGATTGCTGCGCGCCGGGGTCGTCCCCGTAGGGCGGTGAGGAGGGCGACCAGGTGCCACCCGATGCCGTGTTCGGCGGCTGCGGTGGCGGAATAGAAGAGGGCATCGGCCCAGAGTTTGCCCCGAAGGCGCGATGCGAGGCGTTCTCCCGCCCCATCGAAGCTGGAGACGGCCTTGTGCCAGCGAACAGGCCGCTCTGCTGTTAGGAACCCAAAGGCGTTCACGAACCGTGAAGTGCCAGCCTCGGAGCACCCACGGAGTCCGAGGCGGCATCGGGGTTCCCCCCGAAGGCGGGGCAGAACTCCTTCCATGTGCAGTAGGAGCAGAGGGCGGACGGCCTGGGTCGGAAGTCCTCTTTTTCACAGGCTCGGGATATTGCCGTCCAGGCGGCTCGGACCTTGCGTTCCAGGCCCGCAATGCGCTGATCGGTGGGGTAGGCGGAGAGAACCATGGGTTCTTTCAAGAAGTAGAGCTGCAGCAGGGCCGGTCGGGAACCGAAGCGCTCTTCGCACATGAGCGAATAGATCTGCACCCCGGTGAGGCTTGCCTGTTCGTGGTTGGGCGAGGGAGACCGCCCGGTCTTGTAGTCGGTGACCACCAGGTCCCCCGAAGCATTGCGGTCGAGGCGATCGATCACACCTCTGAAGCGCACGTTTGCAATGGTGGTCTCCAGGCGGATTTCGGTCCCGACCACAGAGACAGAGTGGGGGTCCTCGATCTCGAAGCAGCGGCCCACGAGGAAGCCAACATCACGGCGCAGCCGATCCTGTTCGGATGCGCTGAGATCCAGCAGTGCCATGTCCGCTTCGCCCTCCTCCAGCGCCGCCCTGGTTGCCTCTCGGGCCGCCTCGCCATCCCTTTGCTGAGGGGTACGGGAGTAGAGGAACTCCAGGGCGCGGTGCACGATGGTGCCTCGCAGGGTTGCCAGTGTCGGGGGTTCGGGGAGCTTTTCCACCGCGGTGAACCGGAAAGCCAGCGGGCAGTTGCGGAAGGAGGCCATCTTGGTGGCGGACATGGTCCTTGGCAAAGGGAAGCTCACGACTCAGAAGACTACGCCTCCCCTGGGTCGTTTCATCGGACCTTCGCCAAGCTGCAGGCCAAGCCATCCTCCGGCCGCCGGCTCGGCGTTGCAGAGACGAGTCCCTCGGCGTTGCGGAGACGAGTCCCTCGGCGTTGCGGAGACGAGTCCCTCTGCGTTGCACGGGCGAGTCTCAGAGGTGAGCCGAAAACCACGACGCAACTTTGGCCGCGACCACCCGGGGCGCCTGCATCGGCCCGAAATGTCCCAGGCCGGGGAAGGCCTCTGCGTGGCATTTCAGCCGGGCTGCGATGGCTGCCGTGACGGCCGGGGTGAAGGAGTTGCTCTGGGTTCCACATCCCAATGCCACCGGAACCGAAATCTGTCCGATCTCATCCCAGGCCAGGGGCGTGGGAACGGAACGGTAGACGGCGGCCTCGTCCTCGGGATCGCAGGCCAACTCGATGTCGTCGCCCGCATCGTGGAATCCCCCTTCGACATATCCGGCCAGCGCCTCGGGGTCGAAGGTGTTCATTGGGGCCTTGGATGCAAAGTTCTCGTAGGCAGCCTGGCGGCTTGCGAAGCGGCGAGTGCGTTTGAGGGCGGTTGTGGCGAGCCTCTCGGCGTGGGTCTCGACTCCTTGGGACAAAACCACGGTTGGCTCGTAGCAGTAGATGGCGGCGAAGGTGTTTGGTCTTGCCAACTCTGCCGAAAGCACCGCGGCTCCACCGCAGGAGTGCCCGAAGCCGTAGACGTGCTGGCCCTGTCCCGCCAGGTATTCGGCGGCGACGAGCACGTCGTTGCTGAAGGCATCCCAGCTGAAGTCGCTCCCCAGGTTGCAGCGGGCCCGGCCGTGGCCCCTCAGGTCGATGGCATATACCCTGAAGCCAGCCGCCCAGTTGGCAAAGGGTTCCAAGACTCGGGCGCAGAAGCCGGTTGCATGTACGCCAAGCAGTGGCGGACCCTCCCCCCCGAGGTCGTACAGTGCAACTGGGCAAGTGCTTCGGTCTCCGCCGAGCATCACTGGGGGTCTCCGGGCGAACCCGTTCGCCAGCTCTTCGCCGAAAGCGATCATGAGTGTCAAGGTAGTGAGGCGGCGAGGGCGGTGAGATGCCGACCAGAGCAAAGGCCACCCCGCCCAGAACCGAAAGGAGGCCGATGGTCGACTGGGGGCGTTGGGGACTGGAATCCGGCTGGCACTCCGTTCGGGGGCAGTGGATGGATGCCCCGGAGTCCACCCTGGAGGCGCTTGCGAGCCTGCTGGGGAAAGACCGCTTCGGGGACGGAGCGGTGCAACCCGAGGGACTGGATGCCCCTCTTTGGGTGCTGGTTGCGGGGGAGCGGCCCGAAGGGGGCCCGTCGTGGGAGCTTTTTTATGAAGATGGCTCCTCGCTCCAGGGAGGGGGGCTCCTGCCGGGGGACATGCCGCTTGGCTATCACCGCCTCGTGGCCAATGACGGCCGAAAGGTCACCGTCGTGGTGGCTCCCCAGCACTGTCATCTGCCGGCCGACCTGAGGGGATGGCTCTGGACGCTGCAGGCATATGCGCTGCGCTCGGAGGCGAGCTGGGGCATCGGGGATCTAGCCGATGTCCGCCTTTTGGGATCTTGGGCAAAAGGCGAGGGTGCCTCGATGCTGATGCTGAATCCGCTTCATGCCGGACCCCCCGGCCCTTACCAGCAGGACAGCCCGTATTCCCCCTCCTCTCGCATCTGGCGCAATCCCATCTACCTCCACATCGAGGAGGTTCCCGGGGCCGAGCACCTGGGCTCGGATCTGCAAGGACTTGCCCAGATGGGGCGAGAGCTCAACGCTTGGAGGCAAATCGACCGCAACGCCGCATGGCGGATCAAGTCCCAGGCGTTGGAGAGGATCTTTGCAGCAACCCGTGGTTCTATGGCCGCAGCTTCCTCCCCGTTTGCGGCTTGGCGGGAATCGAAGGGTAAAAGCCTTCAGGCCTTTGCCACCTACTGCGCCATTGCGGAGTCTTATGGGCCGAACTGGCTTGACTGGCCCGCCGGCTTGGGCCATCCCGACAGCCCCGGGGTCGCCGAGGAAGCCCGGTCCAAAGCGGGGCGCGTCGAGTACCACGCATGGCTGCAGTGGGTAACCGAACTGCAACTGGATGCGGCCGCTGCCCAAATCCCTTTGCTGATGGACCTGGCCGTGGGCACCGATCCGGGAGGGGCCGACGCCTGGGTGTGGCAGGACTGCTTTGCACATGGTGCCCGCATCGGGGCACCCCCCGACGACTTCAACTCCGAGGGCCAGGATTGGGGCCTCGTCCCCTATCACCCGCAACGCCTGAGAGAGGCGGGATTTGCGCCCTTCATCGAGGCGCTGAGGGCGAATCTGAGACCCGGGGGTGGACTGCGGGTGGATCATGTCATGGGCCTGTGGCGCCAGTGGTGGATACCGCCCGGCACCGGGGCGGCCCGTGGCGCATATGTGCGCTTCCCCCACACCGAACTGCTCCGCATCGTCGCTTTGGAAAGCGTGCGCGCCGGTGCGGTTGTGGTGGGGGAGGACCTGGGAGTGGTGGAGCCCGAGGTGCGACAAACGATGGCCTCCCTGTCACTGCTCTCTTCCAAGGTCGCGATCTTCGAGCCGGGTCCCCCATCGGAGTGGGGCGACAAGGCACTCGGATCATTCAGCACCCACGACCTTCCCACGCTCGGGGGGTTGCTGGGCGGGACGGATCTGGAGGACCAGCGCTCGGCCGGGATGGTGGTGGAGGAAGGAGCCGCCGAGTCGATGCGCGCAAAGATCAGGTCATGGGCCCAAAGCGATGACCCGGCCGAAGCTGCGGTGTCGATGGCCGGCCAGCTGGGGGCATCTCGGTGTGCTTTGGTGGCCATGAGTCTCGAGGATGCCCTGGGGGTGCCGGAGCGGCCGAACATGCCCGGGACGGTGGGGACCTGGCCGAACTGGCGCCTTGCCCTCCCTCTCCGAGTCGAGGAGGTGATGGCCGCTCCTCAGGTCAAAAGGGTGGCCGATGCCTTCACACAGGGGCGGTCACAGCCCCCTGGGCACTGAGGGCCCGAGCCGTGGAACGGTGCTTGTGAACGAAACGGTTTTCATCAAAACGCCGTGGTCCTGTGGGACCGGGTACTATGTGGGGCCGCGGTTGTGGCGGAGGCATCCTCCGGCCAGACTGTGACGGTGCAACATTTGATAACCAGCTTTGGTTTTTTGGCCGTATTCCTCTTGATGGTGGCCGAGTCGGCCTGCATCCCGGTCCCCTCGGAGGTGGTGATGCCCTTTGCGGGTGCGATGGCTGCAACCGGACGACTGAGTTTGGTCGGGGTCATCATCGCCGGGGTTATTGGGAACGTGGTTGGCAGCTACATCGCGTGGGCCGTGGGCTGGGTAGGGGGGCATCCGGCCATTCGTAAATTCGGCAGATACGTGTGGCTGAAAGAGGAGGATCTGGATCGCGCCCATCGGTGGTTCACTCGCCGTGGAGAGGCGGCGGTCTTCGTGGGAAGGCTGCTCCCGGTGATCCGCACCTTCATCTCCCTGCCGGCCGGGGCCGCTCAGATGCCCCCGGCCCGCTTTGGCGCCTACAGTGCCGCGGGTTCGGTGCCCTGGGTGGCAGCCCTGGCGGTGGCGGGGTATGAAATCGGGTCCCGCTGGCAGGAGATTGCCGCAGTCATGAGTAAAGCCACCGACGTCGTGGCGCTAATTGTTGCAGCCGCCCTGGCCATTGGGATCTGGACCCTCTACAAGCGGTCATCCAGGGCGAGGGTTTGAGGGCTCGTTCCTCCAAGGGCCCAACCAAGGCTTTGGGTGGCGGCGGCATTGGAGACCGGACCGTGCCTCGCGATGGCCCTCGGTGTGTTCGGGACATAGCGTTGGGTAAATGAGTAGATCCGACCGAGCGAACAGCCAGGACAACCCCTCCTCGCCGGGGGAGTCCCTCGGCTTTTATGAGGTGTTGCGCGCCAGGCGGGACGTGCGAGGCCAGTTCAACGGGGATCCGGTGGACCCAGAGATCCTGGCCCGGATCCTTGATGCAGCCCATGCCGCCCCGAGCGTGGGGTTGAGCCAGCCCTGGGACTTCGTGGTGGTGGACTCCGATGAGGTGAAGGGGTCCTTCTGGAAACATGTCCAAGACGAGCGGGAGGTGTTCTCCTCATCGTTGCCCGCAGAATCCCGCGACCTCTTTTCGCAGATCCGGATCGAGGGGATCAGGGAGGCGAGCCTGGGCATAGTGGTGACCTACGACCACTCCCGGGGTGCTCCCGCGGTGCTGGGCAGGCATGCAATAGCCGAGACCGGTCTGTACTCGGTGTGCCTTGCAATCGAGAACCTCTGGCTGGCGGCCACGGCTGAGGGGTGGGGCGTGGGTTGGGTGTCGTTCTACAGAGAAGAATCCCTGGCGGACCTGCTGGGAATCCCGGAGGGCATCCGGCCGGTGGCGTGGCTCTGCGTTGGGCCCGTGACCCATCTTGAGACCACCCCTGACCTGGAACGCCACGGTTGGCGCTCCAGGCGGCCGCTTGCGGATGCGGTGCATTTGAACCGGTGGGCCGACAGGGTGGACTGAGGGTTCCCAGCCGCCGCGTCCTGGCTCAACCGTGGCAGGCCGGGTCAGTTTGGCTCGTTCCGCCGCTACTTTGTCTCAGTGGCAATGTCCCCGCCGCTCAGCTATCTGGACAACGCAGCAAATGCGCCGTTGCGCCCCGAGGCATGGGAAGCCATGGCCCCCTACTACCAAGGCGGCCTGGGCAACCCCTCGGGGTCTCACCGCGCGGCCCGGACGGCGCGGGATGCCTTGGAGGGCGCGCGTGAGGTGATAGCCGGCGTGTGCGGGGTGGACCCCGTGGAGGTGGTCTTCACAAGCGGGGGGACCGAATCTGACAACGCGGCGATCTTTGGCGCGGTGAGGGCGGGATATGGGATCGCCCTCTGCTCTGCCGCCGAGCATCACGCCGTGATCGAGTCTGTGAGAGCGGCTGGTGGGGAGATAATCCCCGTCACCTCCGACGGGGCAATCGACCTCGATGCTTTGGCCGGAACCCTGGACGCCACAGCGGGGATTGTGTCGGTGATGGCGGTGAACAACGAGGTCGGGACCGTCTCGGATCTTGGCGCCGTTGCGCGCCTGGTTGCCAGGCATGCACCCCAGGCCCTGTTGCACACCGACGCAGTCCAGGCCGCATGCGGCCACGATGTGGCGGAGATCTGCTCCCATGGTTCTGTTGTGAGCCTCTCCTCCCACAAGGCCGGGGGGCCGGTGGGTGTAGGAGTGCTGATCGTGAAGCGGGGCGTGGAGCTGTCCCCGTTTCATCTCGGTGGTTCCCAGGAACTGGGTCGCCGGGCCGGCACCCAGGACGTTGCCTCGGCGATAGGCATGGCGGCCGCTTTTGCCGCCGCCGGAGCCAAGTGGCAGGAGGAGGCCGCCCGGCTCCGCAGGCTCAGAGATGCCCTTGCCGATGAAATCCTCTCCTGTGTGCCAGATGCCATCGAGACGGTGTCCCGCGGGCAAACCTCTCCTTCTCACTGTCACGTGCTTCTGCCCGGTACCAACTCCGAAGAGGTCCTCTTCCTCCTGGACGAGGCCGGAATATGTGCCTCGGCCGCCTCCTCCTGTGCCAGTGGGGCCTCTGAGCCCAGCCACGTCCTGGCGGCCATGGGCATCGACCCGGCCCTGGCAACAGGTGGGATCCGATTCTCACTCGGATGGGCGACCGGTGAGGACGATGTGCAGCGGGTGGCGGAGGTAATCGGTCCGATTGTGGCCAAGGCCCGGTCGTGAGGAGGCCCCGAAGGTGAGCAAGAGGGTGCTGGTCGCCATGTCTGGCGGCGTGGACTCCTCTGTAGCGGCGGCCATTGCGGTGGATGCCGGCTACGAGGTGTCCGGGGTGACCCTCAAGCTCTACGATGCCCCGATTTCCCGGTCTTCCTCCGGAGGATGCTGCTCGGCCTCCGACACCGACGATGCCCGACGTGTCGCACGTCAACTGGGCATCGACCACCACGTCTTCAACTTCTCCGAGCGTTTCGCCGCCGACGTCATGGATGCCTATGTGCAGGCACATGCCGAGGGGCGCACCCCCAATCCCTGCATCGAATGCAACCGGCACGTCAAGTTCGCGGCGCTGGCAGACCGAGCGCGGCGGTTGGGTTTCGACCTACTGGTGACGGGACATCATGCAAGGGTGGCAGAACTGGATGGCCACCTGGGCCTGCTCCGGGGACTGGATGCAACCAAGGACCAGTCCTATGTCCTTTCCATGCTGGACCAGGGCGGCCTTTCCCGTCTGTGGCTGCCCGTGGGGGAGATGACCAAGGACCAGGTCCGTGCCAGGGCTTCAGAGCTTGGCCTGGCGACCGCAGGCAAGCCTGACAGCCTGGATACCTGCTTTGTGACAGCCGCCGGGGGCAGGGAGCAGTTCCTTGCATCCAGGATCCGCACCACCCCGGCTCGGGTGGTGACCACCTCGGGAGAGGAGGTGGGATCGGTCCCGGCGGCGGAGTTGGTGACCGTGGGCCAGCGCCGAGGAATGCCGCAAGTGGGGAATGCACAACGGCGCTATGCCATCTCGGTCGACCTGAGTCGTGGGGAGGTGATCGTGGGGAGCGAGTCGGATCTCACCGTGACCTCGACCACCGTGGAGAACCTGTCCTTTCTCTGGCGACGCCCCGGGCCAGAGGAGTTGCTGCAGGCCCAGATGAGCGCGCATGGCCGACCGATTCCGGCGCGGCTCCAAGCCGATACGGTTGTGGCCCTGGAGCCACACAGGCGGGTCGCTCCGGGCCAGACCGTTGCCCTCTACCGCAACGAAGAGGTGATCGGCTCGGGGGTGGCAGTATGAGCGACGGTTCGGATCCGAGGCACGCAGCACCCCTCGACGGGCCACACGCCCGGGCCGAGGAGTTGGCCCGCCTCGTCGCCTATCATGCGGAGCGCTACTTCGTCTTCGACGACCCCGAGATCCCAGATGCCGAGTATGACGCGCTTGTCCGGGAGCTTTGGGAACTCGAGGCGCTCCTGGGCGAAGCGGGCCGGAGCCATCCCGGGATCGGGGCCGAGCCATCGCCTGGCTTTGGCCAGGTCCGCCATGCCGTGCCGATGATGAGCCTGGACAACGTCTTCAGCCCCGAGGAACTGCTGGCATGGGCGGCCCGGGCCGAACGCCAGGTTGTGGGTTCCACCGGATCTCTGGTGGGGGAGCTGAAGATCGACGGCATCGCCATCTCCCTCCGCTACGAGGACTCAGTGCTGACCCAAGCCGCCACTCGTGGCAACGGCACGGCGGGTGAGGATGTCACGGCGAACATCTTGGAGGTAAAAGCCATTCCCCAGCGGCTTGCATCCCAGCTGGGTGAGGTGGTCGAAGTCCGCGGCGAGCTTTACATGCCCCTGTCCGAGTTCGAGCGGCTGAACAGGGAGGCCGCCACCCGGGGTGAGCGTGGTTTTGCAAATCCCCGCAATGCTGCGGGGGGATCTTTGCGCCAGAAGGACCCCACCATCACCGGAGCGAGGGAGCTTTCATTCTGGGCTCACCAACTGGTAGCCATCCGGGGTGATGCGGGCGTGGAGAGCCACTGGGAGGCAATGGAAAAGATGCGGCGCGCCGGCCTGCCGGTCAATCCCGACATTGCCCTGCTCGATGGTCAAAAAGCGGCTGCCGAGTTCTGCTCCTACTGGGAACAACACCGCCACGACCTGCCCTATGAGATCGACGGGGCCGTGATCAAGGTGAACGACCTGGCAGCAAGGGGGGAACTCGGCGCCACCTCGCATGCCCCGCGCTGGGCGATTGCCTACAAGTTCGCACCCGAGGAGCGGACCACGAAGCTCAAAGAGATCATGGTCTCCATAGGCAAGTCCGGCAAGGCGACTCCCTTTGCGGTCCTGGAGCCCGTATTCGTTGGCGGATCCACGGTGTCTTTGGCAACCCTTCACAACGAGGACCAGGTGCGAGCGAAAGACGTGCGCCCCGGTGATGTGGTGATCGTCCGCAAGGCGGGCGACGTGATACCCGAGGTGCTGCGCCCGGTTCTCTCAGAACGGCCCCCGGGCTCGGCACCCTGGGAGTTCCCCTGTCAATGTCCCATCTGCGGCGGGCCGCTCAGCAGGGTGACGGGGGAGGCCGACACCTTCTGCACCAATATCGACTGCCCCGGCCAGCGCCACCAGCGCATAGTGCATTTCGCATCCCGGGCTGCGATGGACATAGATGGCATGGGGGAAGCCCGGGTGTCCCAGCTCATCGAGGCAAATCTTGTCTCCGACGTTGCAGACCTCTACGCCATTTCCCAAGCCGACTTGGAGAAACTCGAAGGAATGGGAAGGCTGTCCGCCACCAAGCTGATCGGCGCGATCTCGGCATCGAAGTCGAGGGGGCTGGCGAGATTGCTTTTTGGCCTGGCGATCCCCCATGTCGGCCAGGCCGCCTCCGAGCTCATCGCCGCAGAGATGCGTTCCCTCGACGCGCTCTATGGGGCAAATACCGAACGCCTGGTGGAGATCGAAGGGATTGGCACCAAGATTGCCGAGTCTGTCGTTTCGTTTTTGTCCCTGGACCACAACCGCGCCGTGCTCGACAAACTCGTGGCCGCGGGGGTGGTGACCGAGGAGGCACAACAGGACGAACAACCGCAGCTGCTTGGGGGAATGACCATCGTTGTGACCGGCACGCTTTCCCAAATGAGCAGAGAGATGGCCGAGGCTGCCATAAAGCAGAGGGGTGGGCGCTCGCCTTCCTCGGTGTCTGCCAAGACCACGGCGGTTGTGGTCGGGGACTCTCCAGGGGAGTCCAAGCTAAACAAGGCCAAGGACCTGCACATCCCGATCCTGGACGAGGATGGCTTCATGGTGCTGCTTGGGACCGGAAGGCTCCCCTGAGCAACCTGGAGAAACAACGGTCGTCTCCACTGCCACCTATGCGGCAAGAAAAACAAGTGAAATGATCACCATTGATCGGCAACTCACAACGTGTGGGAGTGGTGGTTCATGCCCAGGGTTCATTCGAGGCTTCATGCCAGAATGGGGCTGAGCCGGCAGCTGTAACCGGACAGCGGCTGGCGTTTCGTTAGGTGGAGGCTCTCGGGTGGCCGTTCAGGTTGCCGATTCGGCAGATTTCTCCAAAGCCCGGAGATGCCGACCAGCAGAGCTGGGATCTGATCGCTGCAAGCAGCAGCCCTGTGCCACCCGGTCGAGGTCCCTGGCGACGACTCCTGCATCTGGAGCCGAGGTGACGGTTGAAGATGGGCCCCCTGGCGAGTGGTCGCAGCTGTCCGCCTCCGGTGTGATCTGGGACCTCTTTGTCAGCCAACCACCAGTTCCGAGCGGCCGGGCTTGTTGCAGGGATCGCCTTTATGAAAGCCCCTGTCCAGCCATTTGTCCCGATGAGTGGGCAGCGGTGGAGCATGAGTGCGTGTCGCACAACACCACCTTGCAGACCTGGGCCACTGCGAGAGCCCTAAGGGTTCG
>JAKAOS010000021.1 GCA_021823165.1 Actinomycetes bacterium
GATCTCACTCCAGCTGGTCGACGAGAACACCATTGCCGTGGTTGCGATCCTGGGCAGCACATACACCGGCGAGTACGAACCCGTCTCCGAACTTGCCGCCGCCCTGGATGATCTGGCGGCATCTGGTGGCCCAGATGTGCCACTGCATGTAGACGCGGCGAGTGGGGGCTTTGTGGCCCCATTTGCCCAACCCGACCTCGAATGGGACTTCCGTCTGGACCGAGTTCGTTCCATAAATGTCTCGGGCCACAAGTATGGACTCGTCTACCCCGGGGTCGGCTGGGCAATATGGCGCAGCCCCGAAGACCTGCCGCCCGAGTTGGTGTTCCACGTCAACTACCTGGGGGGCGATCAACCCACCTTCAACCTCAACTTCTCCCGCGGAGCCTCCCAGATAATCGCGCAGTACTACAACTTCCTGCGGCTGGGAGTAGAGGGCTACTCCCAGGTCATGGTGGCTTTGTCCGAGACCGCCTCGTACCTGAGCGACGCGATCTCCAAGATCGCCAACTTCGAGATCTTGTCCAAGCCCAATTCTCTTCCCGTTGTATGCATGAGACTCACGAACAACCCTTCCTACAGTGTCTTCGACGTCTCTGCCCGGCTCAGGGAAAGGGGCTGGATAGTCCCCGCCTACACCATGGCACCCGACGCCACCAACATCGCAGTTTTGCGAATAGTGGTCCGGGAGGGACTGTCTCGTGACATGGCCGACATGCTGATGGCGGACCTCAGGGACACGCTATTGCAGCTGGAATCCTCAAAGGAACCGGCCCAGGGCTCCGATGCCAAGCCGGCCGAGCGGCATTCCCAAGCCCGCCACCGCTCTATCCCGTCCCACCGGCCCGGCCCGGCGAAGCTGGAAGGGGCCCCCGTTCATGCCACCAAACGCCAGGGAGGCACCGCGGGGGTCTGCTAGGCACCGGGCCTGCCCCGGGCCTCAGTCCGCCTCGGGCCCGCCAAAGGAGACCAGCCCGTCGATGCTCATGGCGTTGTGGCGTTCCCGGTAGTTGGCAAGGCCCTCCGGCCCCTTGCGCTGGGCCCATTGGCCCAGCGTCGGTCGGTCTCCCTGGTACTCCATGAGCGGGACCCCGAATCCGCAGGAATCGGATATGCGATCAAGGGAGATATCGATCACCGCCCGGGCACCCACGATGGAGGGAAAGTGTCCTACAAGTTCGGTGAAGTGCTCCGACGGGGGGATTGCGGCCCTGGCTTTGCCTGAAAGCCTCACGATCCGGGGCGCGCCCGCAAAGGCACAGAACATCACCGTGATCCGTCCGTTCTCCTGCACATGGGCGACGGTCTCTGCACCCGAACCACTCAGGTCGAGGTAGGCGACCTGAGTGGGGCCCAGGACCGCAAAGGTATCCCTCACTCCCTTGGGAGAGCAGTTGACATGCCCATCTCCGGAGAGCGGCGCCGTGGCGACAAAAAATACCGGTTGTGAGAGGAGAAAAGATGCCAAGGTCTGGTCGATATCTTTATGAATGCGCCCCACGGGCCAGTTCTAGCACCGCTCCCACTCCGCCGATTCACCGGAGCCCCCGCCTCTTACAATGGTCCCAATGTCCTTTGTTCAACACTCCCTTGCTGGCTTCAGCCATCCCATCTCAACAGTCGCCCCGGTGACCCGATGAGCCGAGCCGGCCGGGGTGGCTCAGGGTCAAAGGTCGTCCGGGCCAACGACCCCTGCTGGTGCGGGAGTGGCCGCAAGTTCAAGCGTTGCCACAGGATCTCCGCCGACCGGGTGGCCCCCGGAGCCCTCAGCCCACAGCGCACCGTCCCCGAGGACATCGAAAGGCCTGATTACGCCCTCGACCGGAACGGCCGCCCCAAAGACCTCGACGACGACCTAGTCCGTCCGCCGGAGGTCATCGAGGCAATGCGACGCGTCGGGCGCCTGGCGGCCGAGGTGTTGGCAGAGGCGGCGGCCAGCGTCGCACCCGGGGTCAGCACCGATGAGATCGACCGGGTGACCCACGAGGCCTGCATATCCCGCGGCGCCTATCCCAGCCCCCTCGGCTACCACGGATATCCCAAGTCGGTCTGCACGTCGGTGAACGAGGTCATCTGCCATGGCATCCCCGACAGCAGGTTGCTGGCCGATGGCGACATCGTGAACCTGGACGTGACTTTGTTCAAAGAGGGGGTCCATGCCGACACCAACGCCACCTTCTTCGTCGGCGAGGTCGATGAGGCATCCCGCCGCCTGGTGGAGGTCACCCGGCGCTGTCTGGAACTGGGCATAGAGGCCGTGAAGCCCGGCCACCCAATCTCCGATATCGGCAGGGCCATACAGAGCCATGCCGAGTCCCACGGCTATGGGGTGGTCCGTTCCTTTGTGGGACATGGCGTTGCGCGCTCTTTCCACTCCGCCCCGAGCGTGCCCCACTACTACGACCCACGTGCCCGCACCATCATTCAGCCCGGCATGACCTTCACCATCGAACCGATGATCACCATGGGCGACTACCGCCACATCATGTGGGACGATGGATGGACTGCGGTAACGGCGGACTACCGGCGCACCGCCCAGTTCGAACACACCCTGGTGGTCACCGACGATGGCGCCGAGATCCTTACCACTCTGGATTAGTGATAAGTGGGATTCAAGACCCCAAGGCCCCCGAACCAAATACCGGGATCCGCTCGGCAAGGGCCGGGTGAGCCAGCACGGGGAAACGCCTCGATGCCCTGCGAAGCAAAAAGGGGATCATGTAGCGCAGGACCGCCCCGGGCGCATGTCGTATAAGGCCCTCCTTGGCCAGGTCCGACAGTGCCATCTTCGCATGGACAAAGTCCCGGTCCAGGGCCCAGTTCAGCCCAAAGCGCATGTGGTGCCAGGCCAGGATCTCACCCCCGTGATCAACCGATCCAAGGCCCTCGGAGCGCTCCCTGGAAAGCATCGAAACCATGACTGGGTAAATGGCCCCCAGGTCCTTGCTTACGCCTCCGGGGCTGTCGCGGTAAAGGACATAGGGCCAGTCGGCCTTGACGATCGGTCCGAGTTTGGAAAGCCGCAACCAGCAGTCCCAGTCTTCCACTCCGTCCAGTTCCGCCCGGAACCCACCGATCTCCTCGAGAGCGGAGCGCCGCGCAATGACCGTAGAGGTCTGGAACTGGTTCATGACCAAGAAGTCTGGATAGCTGAAGCGGCTGGTCACGCCCTCCGGTGGAGCAGAAGCCCACTGCCCCTCGCTCCGCACCCAGTCCGTTGCCACCGCAACTGCCTCGGGATTGGCATCCAGCAAGGACAACTGCCGTTCGGTCTTCCCCGGGTGCCACAGGTCGTCGGCATCCAAAAAGGCAACCAGATCGCCCTTTGCCTCGGCAATCCCCTCGTTGCGGGCAACCGAGGGCCCTCCCGACACCTCACGGCGGATCACCTTGGCCCCGGCCGCTTCTGCCAGGGCGGCGGTCGAATCCGACGAGCCGTCGTCGACAACGATCACCTCTCCGGGCGGAGCGATTTGTCCAAATGCCGACCCGAGTGCCGCGCCGATGGTGCCGGAAGCATCCTTGGCGGGCACTACGACACTCACGCGCTCAGATCCGCTAGTTTCCCTTCGAAGCGTCACCTAGGGGACCGTACCAGCTGCCTTCCCCCTGGAGGTGCGCGGCGAGTTACGTCTGGGGCTTTTGTCCCAGACGCGTATCTATCGACACGAAGGACACCGGGGAAGCTTTTGCCGACACTGCCAGGGAGAATCCACCGCTGCGTCGCGGGAGAAAGGTGGCACGACAGGTGACCATTGCTCTTTCGGCGCTCGCCTCCTTCCTGGAGGGCTCGCAGCGCTACGGCGAGGCGACAATCGAGGGGATCAGCCACGACAGCCGCCGGATGGAGCCTGGCTGGATCTTTTGCGCGACCAGGGGCAACCGGGGCGACGGCCATTTACATGCCGCAGAGGCCATAGCCAATGGAGCCTCGGCTTTGCTGGTCGAGAAGGTGTTGAGCTTCGACATCCCCCAAATAACGGTCCCCAATGTCCGGGCCGCCCTGGGCCCCGCTGCGGCGGCGGTGGAGGGCTGGCCGATCCAGAAGCTGCGCAGTGTGGGTATCACCGGAACCGACGGCAAGACCACGACCTCCTACCTCCTGGAGGGCATCCTGGCCGCGCATGGATGGACCACGGGACTGGTTGGGACAGTGGAGACCCGCATCGCGGGGAGGGGTAGTCCATCGACCCTTACCACCCCTGAGGCACCAGACTTGCAACGGCATCTGGCGGCCATGGTGAAAGACGACGTGGATGCGGTGGTCATGGAGGTTTCCTCTCATGGCATAGACCAGCAGCGAGTAGACGGCATCCGCTTCGACGTCGCCGTCTTTACCAACCTCTTTGCCGAACACCTCGACTACCACGGCACCATCGAGCACTACTGGGCAACCAAGGCCAAGCTCTTCGAGCCCTCCCGGGCCGCAGCCGGCGTGGTGGGAGTCGATGGCGAATGGGGCCAACGACTTGCCTATCAGGCCGCGATCCCCACAAAGACCTTTGGCCGCTCGCCGGAGGCCGACCTTGAGATCCGGGAGGTACGCGCCACCCTGGAGGGCACAACCCTTGTCGGCACCTGCAGGGCGGGGGGGCCGAAATGGATTCAGCTGTGGAGCCCGATGGTCGGAGGCTTCAACGCCTACAACATGGCTGCGGCATATCTGGCGGCTTTGACCCTTGGGGTCCCGGCAGATGTTGCCGAGGAAGGCCTGGCCGCCTGCAGCAAGGTGCCGGGCCGGTTCGAACAGGTCGACGAGGGCCAACCCTTCCTCGTCGTGGTCGACTATGCCCATACCCCCGATGCCCTGGGCGGCCTTATTGCAACCGCCAGGGACCTCGCCTCTGGGAAGGTGATCGTCGTGGTGGGCGCACGGGGAGGAAGGGACCGACTCAAGCGGCCGAGGACGGGCCGGGCCGCGGCACAGGCGGACATGGCGATCCTCACCACCGACAGCCCCGGCTTCGAGGACCCCTCCCACATAGCCCGGGAGCTGCTGATTGGGACCTTTGATGTCCCAGAACGCCATGTGGTGATCGAACTGGACCGAGCGGCAGCCATAGCCATGGCCCTCCAGGCGGCCGGGCCGGGAGATGCCGTTCTGATAGTCGGACGCGGCCACGAACGCAGCCGACACCTGGGGGAACAGGAAGTGCCATTCGACGACCGCAACGCCTCCCGTGAGGTGCTACGGAACCTCGGCTACTCCACCTCCGGCACCCGGCGTGCCGCGAACGCCTGAGTTCAAAAGAGCGTTCCCCACCGCCGCATAGCACTTTTACCGACAGCAATCAGTTCTGCCTGGCGGCAAAGGGTGCTGCATGGCTTCGCAAGGCCCATCTGCAATAGCTGAGCCTCAGGCAATCAGTTGCCCGTGGCAGCTTGCCGGCACAGCACGGGTGCCAAAAGTGCCATGTCGGGTGAGCCAAGGCCGGTAGCCATGTTGTACTGGCCCAAGGCGGAGTAACCCGGTCCAAAGCCGTTGTTGGAACCGCCATAGACCCTCTCCAGGCCTGCTGCGGCGGCTTTGGAGTAAAGGGCGGGGCCCAACATGCCGAGCGGAGCACCACAGTTCTGCTCGGCAAGGGAGATCATCCCCGCCCAAAGCGGTGCGGCCATGCTCGTACCCCCCACCCTCTCCCAGCCGCTGCCACAGGGCGTGTTGCAGTAGGCGTAATAGGAGGCACCGGCTTTGTTGGCCGAAGCCGCCACGTCGGGCACCTCCCGTGCCGGGCTGGAAGCCTTTGGAACCGCAGGCTGCCACGGGGGGCGTGCCCAGTTTTCCGAGGGCCCTCCGCCCGAGTCGGCCCAGGCAGCCTGGGCAGCCACCAGCTTGTTGCTCTGGCCGACACCGAACACAAGCGAGGTTCCGCCCACCCCGGTGACAAGGGGTTGGCCGGCGGGATCCTCGACCGCAGCGACATTGTTCCCGCTGTAGTGGCATCCCGACGATCCCCAGTCACCCGAGGCGGCCAGCACACTTTGACCCTGCGCAGCGGCCTGAGCAAAAAGCATGCTCTCCGCCTTCACCATGGCCGACCCGGCGTAGGGTTCACAGGTGGTCCACGAGGACGAGATGACCTTTGCCACGTCGGCATTGATCGCAGAGGACCATAGGGCCCAAGGAGAGCTCCCCTGGTAGACGGCGATGGCCGCACCCGGCGACGCAGCTGCGGCAACCTCTATATCTGCCGTGGTCTCCAGACTCGGCGTTCCCGCCGAGCCGGTGGCCGAGTAGACCCTGGTGGTGAGACGGCACGCATTCTCGAAGGCCGCTATATCACTGGGGCGATAGCCGGATAACTCTATGAGCCCAATGGTCACCCCCGACCCAGAGTCACCGCTTCGGTAAAGGGGGGAGACGCCGTAGGCCGCGAGGGCCGGGGTCGGGGAACCGTGGAGCACCGGGCAGTTTGTCCCACGGGCCACCGTCGTAGGTGATGGAACGGCCAGAACCGGCTTGGTGATGGCACCCGCTCCCCCACTCCCCAAGACCTTCCCAGCCTGGCTTACAGCCAGATTCGGCTGAGAGGCATTCACATTTGTCAACCCGACCACCGTCACTACGAGGGGTGCCAACGCCCTGGGTACGGTCGCCGCTTTCGAGTTGGCATACCACCCGGCAGATCCGGTGCCCATTACCTTGGAAATCCGGGTATGGAACATTGAGTCCAGCGCTCCAGCGGTGGCTGTGACCGGCAGCACCAGCCGGTCGGGGGCTACCGGGCCGGCGCTCATGCCCCGGGAGGTCACCAACGCCTCCACCTTCCCAATCGCTGCAGTCTTGGCCCCGAAGTACTCCCCGAATACCGCCGGAGAGATGAAGTGGTGATACGCCCGCCCCCCCGGGTTATAGATGGCCGACAGAAATCCCGCCAACCCTCTGCCGTTCCTGGATCGCAGGACAATTCCCACATTCAGCTGGGTGGCGGCGGCCAACGCCGGGCCGAAAGAGAGCCCCCTGGGAAGATGAGCGGCGCCGGCGATCGGCTCGGGCTTGGCATCCCCTGGCCGGAAGGCAGCCAATGGGCCGGCGAGGCGATTTCCCAGGGCATGGTCGAAGGCTTCGGTAGGCCCCAGATACTGCCTGAGCACCTTTGCAGAGGGATCTTTCATTCCCGCCAGCAGCGCTTGAGCCTTGGGAGCCACCGATGGCTTCTTCGGCCCAATAAATTTTGGGCCCGGCAGCTCGACGAGCACAACTGCGACCAGCACCGCCAAGCCGACAATGATCACGGCCCGGAGGTGTGGGACACCTCTTGTGGACCCATGGACCCCAGCCTCAAGGGAGGTCTCCGCTCGCTGCGGTGCCTGCCTCCGCACCCGAGCGAACTCCGCGGTCTTACGCTCGGCCGCCACTATCCCTCTGGCTAGCCGCTGTCTTCCCCGATCCTCTCCAGAGCGCCCCAGGCGTCTACTCCCGACCTTTTTGTGGATGCTTTCGGCAAGGATAGCCCCGTTGGTGCCATGGTTTCATTACTGTTCCGTTAGGTCCGCTTTTGTTGACAAATCACCGAATCGCATAGACCGGGGCCGGGCGGTTTCGGGTGTGCTGCAAGGTCCCCCAGCCCGGCTGATTCATCGGACCTCGTTGACTGGTCGATCGGACCGATGGGCGTCGGGCCGTGCCCAAGGGAGTTTCTTCGCCCCTGGCCAGCACTCCTCGAAGCGAAGAATCAGATCCCCGCCCCCAAAATGCCATGGACAAGGTGATTGGAGCCCCGCTGTGCATACAGGATGCGGTGGCGCAGAGCCTTTCGTTTCCGCTTTCCAACCACAGAGGCGACCAAGGGAATCTTGGGCCACACCGCCACCGTCCTGCTGGCTTTGTCTCATGCGTCGTAGCCCAGACGGTACTGCACTGCCACAGCGTCGGTCGCCTCGTCCAACAACTCGAGGTGCTGTCGAGCGGCTTGTATACCACCTGGCCTAACTGCCCATCCCAACCCAGGGCTCTTCGGTGGTGTGACACCACAGCAAGGACACAAGGGTCGAAGCCGCCTTTGTACCAGGCGCTGCGTCTTCTTTGTTCTCTGCCATATCCGCAAAATCAGATACTACAAAACCCCGGTGCGGGCGGTTCGGCATACCGAAGCGATTGACCACCTCGGCGAAAAGGGCCGAGCCAGGGTCGGATAGCAGGTTCTTGTCGTCGGGGGCCACCTGCACCGCTTTTACGGCACCGCTGCCGTGCTCTCCGACCAGCCCCTCCCCCGGCCGAGTGCGGTAGTTCGAACAGCCATCTTTGCAGGTGGGGATGGCTATGGCGTGGAAGACCCCATGGCGTGATCGGCACCGGGAGCAATTATTGAGGCTAACCTCCCAGCTTCGGGTTTGTGCTGCTATAGGTTAAACTGCACCAGGACGAAGTGCACAAAATAGACTCTTTTCATGCTTCGTTGGGCGGGGTATCGCTTTGGCGAGCCCCCACAATCGAGGAAGATCGATGCCATGAGACCCTCCCATCCAGCCAACTTCCCAGCGGCGTGGATCAACCTTTCCCACCATGCCAGCTATCTCCACTGGTCCTTCATTCTTGTGTCACTGCCCAATCTGTTGGTGATTGCGCTTATGTTTGTGGTCTTTTTTGCCGCCGTTCTCCTACCGATGCCTGAACGCAAGCGTGGTGGGAGGGGAAGCCGATGAGCGGCCAAAGCCACGACGGCTCCCCCGAGGCCTGGACGACCAAACTTCGGCGGATCTGGCTCAAGATTCTTCCTCCCGAGAAGCTGCTGCCCGACCATCAGCCTGCCTATGTCGCCTCATGGGTCTATGTATTTGGCGTGCTCACCCTTTCGGGATTTGTCATCGCAGTGCTCTCGGGAGCGGTCATTGCCTTCCGGGGCCCTACCTGGTGGCACACCAGCCCAATCGGCCATTTCGTCAACTCTTTGCATCTCTGGAGCGTGGAGCTGTTCATGTTCTTCATGGCCCTGCACCTCTGGGCCAAGTTCTGGATGGCGGCATGGAGGGGTCGCAGAGCGCTCACCTGGATGACGGGGGTTGCGGCCTTTTTGCTGTCGATTGTGGAGGCCTTTACGGGATATCTGTCGCAGACCAACTTCGACTCCCAATGGATTGCCTTCGAATCCAAAGACGCTTTCAATGCCTCCGGTGCCGGATGGTTTTTCAACCCACTCAACTTCGGCCAGGCTCTTCTCCTCCACGTGGTGCTGCTGCCCCTGATCCTTGCCGGGCTTGTGGCGGTTCACGTGCTGCTGGTTAGGATCCGGGGCGTCGTCCACCCCATCGGGGCCTATTCCGTCAAAGCTGCGCCAACGGCCTCTGCCTCTGTTGGAGAGGCTCCCGCTGGAGGATCTGGGGCCCAGGCCGTAGCTGGCGCTACCAACACAGCCAAGGAGGGCTCATGAGTGCCACCGCGGTGAACAAGATGAGCCGGAAGGAGCGTCGCCGGGCCGAGGCCGCATCCTGGGCCGGTCCGGTAAGGCACTACGACATTTTGAAAGAGGCCACGGTCGGCCTGATCCTCATCTCGATTCTGACCGTGCTCGCATCTTTCGCATTCGGGTCTCCAGACCGCCCACCGGTGACCATCAGCGCCTGGTCTTCGGCCCAACCGGTTGGCTTCACGGACGTGGCTTTGAGCGAACTGGCTCAGACAAGTGACTCCGCCACCTACGGTCCGCCTTACAACAATGGCTCTGGAGCGGTGCAAAACATCGGCCCCGTATCCCCCCAGCGGCTTTTGGGGGTGCATTACCCACTCAACACTGCAAAAGACTTTGTGCTCCGACCGCTGCACAGCCTGCCGCCAAATCCTGCGCTGGCGTCCGCCCTAAGCCGGTTCGAGTACGCCCTTCCCTCCCAGGATCTCGCCTGGGTCCACAGCTACGAACACAGCCTCGCTCATCTATCCCTCAATGACAACGTCCTGCCGGCCGGCACCGCATCGGCGGGCCCGGTGCCCGAGATGATGAAAGCACTACTCGGCATGGCTCAGTCCGGGGGTCTGGACACCGCCCTTTTGGCGAACTCCAGCTTCTATACGACCAACTACACCAAGCCACTGCTGTTCATCGGGGACTCCTGGAACGCCCAGGCCACGGCCAGCTTTTGGGGACAAGCGGTGAATGCGGAGCACCTGCAGGGCACCCAGTGGGGCGTTATGAACGAGACCGGCAGCTGGCCAGGCCAGCCATGGCTGTGGCTCTACACGATGTGGTATCAGATCAAGCCCTTTTCCACCTCTGCCAACGGCGACCTGGACGTCATCGCGATCATGACCGGGCTAAGCCTGGCGCTACTGTTCCTTCCGTTCATACCGGGCCTGCGCAGCATTCCTCGCTTGATCCCCTTCTACAGACTCATTTGGAAGAAGTGGTACCGAGAACATCCTCAGACCTGAGCACAGCTTCACCTGATCCGAGCTGCAGCCGGCCAGACAGGAGGGCCCACCGCCGGAGGATGGGTGGGCTCCTCAGGCCCCACCTCCGGCGGGGGGTTTGAGGCCGGGTTGGTAGCTGTGGCGGGGCGGGAGGCGGTAGCGGGGCGGGAGGCGGTAGCGGGGCGGGAGGCGGTAGCGGGGCGGGAGGTTGTCTGGTTCTAGATTCCCCAAGGCCGCTTTTTTCGGGACACGCCCGCTGCCGCTGCAACCTCTGTTCCGGCAAAACAACTTCTCCAGACGGCTGTGTTCATCCATCCAACAACTCGCCAACGAGGCGTCCCTGGTTCCATGGTGGATGTGGACCTGAAGCTCGGCATCTGGGTCTTTGACATCCTCCCCGCCCTTAGGGACGGGGCTTTCGCACCGCGAAAAGCCCGGTAAATTTGCCGTTCCGGCCTATCCCGGCAACTCCGCAAGCACCGCCGCCAAAGCTACGATCCCGAGGGAAAGCAAAAGGGTTACCAGAGCAATTCGCCGACCTGCCTGAGGCGTGAGACGCCTGGCTGCCAGCCCATGCAGGGCCGCCAAGACGAAGACTGCTACTACCAGCACCATTTTTGCACCCAGCACCATGCCGTAGGTGGTGTGGCCCAGGGCCGCAAGGGTCATGTGGTGGTGCCAGGCAAGCGCCAGGCCGGTGATCACGAGCAGGGGGAGCAAACCCGCCACGGTCAGGGTCCCAAAACGCCTGCCCACACCCGCCGCCAGTTCCCGGGTCAGGGCGGGTTCCCCCCGCCGCCTCAAAAGCGGCATCATGATGACTGAAAGCATCAGCTGCCCCCCCACCCAGAAGATCGCAGCAAGGAGATGTACGAATCGTACGACTCCCCACCCAATCAACGACGGACTGATACCGCTCACAGGATCTGAAGCTATATTTTTTTCTACGATCAAAGCGAATTCCACCTCTGAGTTGGCCGGAACCGAACGGCTGAGCACCTTGCTCTTTGTACTGCCCTCAGTCGGCTTTGGACAGACCCGGCATGTGAGATGGCCATGGCCCGGGTGAACCTCGACGGCGGTGGTGACATCCAGCCTCGGGCCAGGGCACTTGGTGATCCGAGCCGGTATAGGATCTTCGGCTACCTCTGCGAGGCGGAACGCCCGGTTGACATAGCGGAACTCACCCAGTTCATGCATCTCAACCACAACGCCGTCCGCCAGCATCTGGCCGTGCTCTGCACGGTCGGGCTGGTCATCGAAGAGACCGAGAAGCGTCGGCGTCCCGGTCGACCCCGGCTCCTCTACCGCACCGCTCCCGAGGTGGCCGGGACCTGGGGAACCTCGGGACCCATAGAAGTGCTTGCAGGTCTGCTGGTCGAGGTCATCGACGCCCAATCCTCCCCGAGAGAGGTTGGTCGCCGCGCAGGCTCCGAGCGGGTTTCGAATCGCAAAGGCCAGGTTGGTTCAGATGGCCGGGATCCTGTCGCAGACGGCGCGAATGCCAATGCCGTTACCCCCCTGGAGGAAATGGGTGGGCAGTTGGCTGCGCTCGGCTTCCAGCCCAACCTCCAACACCGAGGCGATGGAGCGGAGATACTTTTGACCCGGTGTCCCTATGCGAGCATCGCCACGAGGTCCCACCGTCCCATCTGCGAGTTGCACCTGGGTATTGCCGAGGGTCTGGCCGAGGCCATAGGGGGCATTGCAGTCATCTCCCTTGTGGCCCGGGATCCCTCCGAGGCCGGCTGCGCCCTGCGTATGGTAGAGATCGATTCCTCAACAACCCCCGGAGGGTCGCCGAGCCCGGCCCAAGCCGGGGACATCCCACGGCTCAGCTACCTCCAAAGCCAGTCCCCCACCCCCAAGCCAGAAGCCTAGAACCGGCTCGTCCAGGCTTCCAGATCCCCCTCAGCCGGCCTCGCCGGCCTGTCGGAGAATCTCTTTGGACCGAGGAGTCACCACCGCTGTGATCCCGAACCTCTGGCCCTGTGCATCTTTGAAGCGAAGGTGGTAGGAGGAGCGCCAGGGCATTCTCGCAACACCAACCAGGAAGGCTCCCCGGCGGCGGCAGTGAAGCAAAAAGCGGGAAAGCGCATCGGGGGACATGGTCGTAAGGGAGTAGGCGGGGCCTTCCCAGAAGCGGATGACCGCCCTCGGCTCCACCCAGGACTCTACGGCCACCTCGCGCAGAGCGATACTGTCGGAGGCGCCTTTTCGGAGCTGGCGGTCGAGAACCCGCTCTCGTTGCCTCCTGTAGTCCCGCTCCACCGATCGCAGGCGCCTCCCAAGTTCTTTACGGTCTGCCTTGTTCAACAGCGACGCAACCGAATCCGCCGAGTGGTCCCGCCCCCGTGATTCCGCTTCCTGCATCGTGACCACCTCCCCTTCCTTCCTACCATTATCCCCCCTCTCGCCACACTTTCCGAAACTTCTCCTCCGCCAAAAATGCCAGACTCCCCAATCCCCGCGCCGGGCCAGATACCGCAGCGGACAGGGCAATCCCCAATCTGTTCAAAGAAGCAGCGAGCGCCCGCCGTCCAACACCAGGGTGGCACCGGTGACCATCGCGGATTGCTGTGACACGAGCCAGGCCACAGCGGCGGCAACATCTTGGGGCCCAACCAGCCTCCCCATGGGTGTGTTGCGAAGCGTCTGGTCAAACAAGAGGTCCGCTTCAGCGAGCCTGTGGGCCGACGGTGTGTCGACTAGGCCGGCAGAGACCACATTTACCCTCGTGCCAGGCGCAAGCTCCACCGCCAGATACCGGACCGCCGCTTCAAGAGCCGCCTTGGCCACCCCAGCCGCCCCGTAGCCAGAAACAACCCGCTGAGAAGCCGGAGATGAGATCACAACCGCGCTCCGCGGCGCCATCTTGCCAATCATCTCGATGGCCGGCTGAGCCGAGACCTCCCATCCCCAGCGAAGATGACGGTCGCTCATCTTTTGCAGTGGGCCCATGACGGCGGACGCTGCCGCCCACACAAGGGCATCCACCGGCCCCAGTTCCAAAGCCGCATCGACCACCGCCCCGACCCCAGATGCCGAACCGAGGTGGCATCTCGTAATGCTGGCACGCCGCCCGGCATCTCTCACCAAAGAGGCCAAGCGCTCGGCCTCTCGCATCCGGCGAAAGGTGTGCAGGGTTAGGTCGTAACCCTCATCGGCCAAACGAAGTGCACAGGCCGCACCCAGTGGGCTGGTCGCTCCGGTGATCACCGCATGGGACACCACGCCATCTTGCCCGGATCCCGCCCTGTCCCTGCACGGCTGGCCACGACCCAGGCTCAATTTCGCATGGGTCGTGGCTATGACGGACTCAAAAACTTCAGGGCTTTACCGCCATCAACCTGGCCCAACTCCCCTATCAGAGCCGGCCTGGATCGCACTGGCCAAACCTCCAGTGCTACTCACCTGCTCTTTTGTCCCCCACAGCCGCCCTACAGACCAAACAATTCGCCAACAACAGCGACACTTAGAACCTCACTCAACGTATCACCCTGCAGCTATATTCCCCATTCGCTTGACGACCCACTACCCAGGTGATAAAACGCATTGACACAGTACGTTCGTATGTGCGCCGATGCGCAGATAGCCAAATGGCTCCGCAGCGGTGTTGGGGGAAGTCAAAAGGGGGGAATAGATGTCCGACGTTACCGTCGCATCCACACTCGACTGCCAGGGCATGCAGTGCCCGTTGCCGGTCATCAAGACAGCACAGGCCATGAAGACCATCGCAGTCGGCGAAGTATTGGAACTACTCGCAACCGATCCCGGTGTCGAGCCCGACATGAAGGCCTGGTCCTCCAGGACTGGCAATGAGTTGGTGGGAATTTCCAACGACGGGGGCGTCTTCCACGTTCTTTTGCGCCGCGCTCGCTGACAGCCAGCGCTTCCTTTCACAATCCAGTTGAGAGCTGAGCCGTGCGCGGCCCAGTTTTAGTGCCAAAGTGCAGATAGGGGGGTGACCTAGGCGATGTGGACCGGCGAAGGCGAGTCCAAGATCCTCTACGTCCAGACTCATGGCGTAAACGACCCGGGACGCAGTGCGACACCGTTCTTCCTGGCGGCCTCAGCGGCAGCAATGGAAGCCGAGGTCGGGATCTATTTCACGATGTATGGGCCCACGCTTCTTCAAAAGGAAGTCGTCGACAAGATCGGTCCGAAGGGTGACAGGGGCCAGCGGCTCTCCTACTTCATCCGCCAGGCCACCGACCTGGGTGTCAGGCTGTATGTATGCCAACCCTCTCTTGACCTGAACGACCTCGCAATGGACGAGATCATCGACGGCGTCGAGATGATTGGCGGTGCGGCCTTCAACGACATGGCGGTGGCCGCCGACGCGGTCATCTCCTTCTGAGGCAAAACATGGGCACCGCAACCGCCACCGATCCTTACCGCAAGGTGCAGGACGTCGCAGGCTTCGCCGACGTCCCGCTGAAGGAAAAGCAGCGCCTTGTAGACCAAGTCGTAGCCGACCCGCGCTTCGAGGAGTACCTCTACGGCTGTTACGAATGCGGCATCTGCGTCGCAGCCTGCCCCTCGGCACGCTTTTACGACTTCAGCCCCAGACGGGTGGCCCAGGCGGCCGCCCGGCGGGACGTGGAGCTCATGTACCAGCAGATGCAGGAGGACATTTGGGAGTGCTCCCAATGCTTCTCCTGTTTGCGCTGCCCCCGGGGCAACAACCCTGGCGGCATCATCACCGTAATGCGAGAGGTGGCGGTCAACAATGGCCTGGCCTCCGCTCGTGAGGCCCTGGAGGGCTACTCCCGCATCATCTACAAGATCATGTCAACTGGGACCCAGGTCTCACCCGACATGTTGCAGCCGGACGCCTTTCCCGACTGGGGTCCCGAGGTGGCCGACGTTTCAGAGCACCTGGAACTCTGGCGGAGAGCGCTTCCACCGGAGACCCACCACACAACCAAGACAGGCTGGGCGGTCGCGGAAAAGACCCTTATCGAGCTATATCTCATTTGGCTCGAGACCGGGGCCTTGGACATGATCAACCAGGTCGACGAAGGCCTCCACATGATCCTCGAAGAGGTCATGGAGGAGCGTCTCGAAGAGGAGGGCATCGAGGTATGACGACGATCCCCGTAGAGATGGTCATGGCCAAAAAGGAGCGGTTCGAGCGAGGCGCAGACCGCCGCTCCGCCGACTTCCACGAGCAGTTGTTCGCCCTGGAGGACGCAGGCGAACTCATCGTGCAGCGGGTCCCCGATAACAACGTGGTGGTGAATACCAAATACGGCGTGCCGAAGAAGATTCCTCGCGCCCACCTTTGGCACCACAAGTCCTGCGGCCAGTGCGGTCACATCCCGGGCTACTCCACTTCGATCTTCTGGATCATGCGCAAGCTCGGCTACGACTACGAGGACCCCAAGGACCAAACGTCGTGCACCGCGTGGAACTACTACGCCAGCGCCACCTCCAACCAGGCGGCCCAGGCTGCAGTGGCACTCCGGAACTTTGCAGCGGCGTATGAGACGGGATACTTCCCCCTCATCCACTGCGGCACCTCCTATGGTCACTACAAAGAGGTCCGCTCCGAGTTGCTCCACCAACCCGAGCTGCGGACCAAGGTGCGCAAGGTGCTGGAGCGCCTGGGCAAGCCGATGGTGCTGCCCGAGGAGATCGTCCATTACTCGGAGTATCTCTTTGCTCTGCGCGACGAGATCAAGCAGCACCAGGTGCGGGACTTCTCTGGTATCGGAGTAACCGTTCACCCAGCCTGCCACTACTACAAGCTGGTAGAGGGCGACGCAATCTTTGACCCCGACATCTACCAGGGTCAGCGCACCGCAGTCGTAACCGGTCTCGCCCAGACCCTTGGGGCCGACGTTCGGGAGTACTCCACCTGGTTTGACTGCTGTGGGTTTGGCTTCCGCCACATCCTGGTCCAGAGGGACTTCACCCGGTCATTTGCCACCATGCGCAAGATCGAGGTCATGAAGGAAGAGGCCAACCCCGACGTGGTGTTGACCCACGACACGGGATGCGTCACCACCCTGGACAAGAGCCAGTTCGCCGCCCAGGCACACGACCGGAACGTCGGGGTGCCGGTTATGTCCGAGGCACAGTTCGCCGCCCTCGCCATGGGCGCCCATCCCTTCAAGGTCTGCCAGCTTCACTGGCACTCCGCCAACTACAGGCCCCTCTTGGAGAAGATGGGCATCGACTGGGAGGCGGCGTGGGCCGAGTTCCAGTCCGATGTCGCCCGCCTGGAGCGGGGCGAGCAGCAGTACCTCACCTGGGAAGACGTCGGCGTCTAGCCGCTTTGTAGCCACCTTGTACCTCGGCTCGCCACCTGGCGGGCCTCTCCGAAGAACTGTCCTCGGCACAGCCCGAGGATGCTGTCCAGCGCGTAAGGAGTAATTGGATGTCCAACCAGAGCGTCGTCGTAATCGGCGGAGGGCCGGCCGGTCTGCGCGCGGCGACGACCGTCGCGGAACTCGGCGAGCGGGTCACCCTTATCGAACAGCGCTCATTTTTGGGTGGTACTCCGATCGCGGAGAACTACGCATCGCTCACGCCTCACCTGCACAGCGCCGAGGAGAGCATCGGGGCGATCGTGACGAGGCTGCAGGGCCTGCCGGGCGTAGAGATCCTGACCGAGACAGAGGTCCAGTCTCTCCAAGGGGAGGCCGGCGACTTTACGGTCAGTGTTTCCGGCCCGGGCGGAAACAGGGACATCGCTGCGGGGGCAATCGTGGTCGCCACGGGATTCCAGCACTTTGATCCCGGCCGGGAAACCCAGATGTATGGCTACTACGAGTATCCCGACGTGGTCGCCCTCCAAGACCTCGAGGCCATGATCAAAGATGGCAACATCGTTCGGCCTTCCAACGGCGAGACTCCCAAGCGCATCTGCTTCATCCAGTGCGTTGGCAGCCGGGACCGCCAGATCGGCAACGAGTACTGCTCCAAGGTCTGCTGCGGTGTCGCCTCCAAAGAGGCCATCGAGGTCCGGGAGGCCATCCCGGACTCCGAGGTGTTCATCTTCTACATCGACATGCGTATGTACGGCTACTGGGAGAGCCAGATCTACTGGCCCGCCCAGGAGAAGCACCACGTCCAGTACGTAAAGGGAATCGTCACCGAGATCCTGCGCAAAGAGGACAAGTTGTTGGTGCGCGGCGAAGACACCACCATGGGTAGGCCCATGGAGGTGATGATGGACATGGTTGTGCTCTCAGTTGGCATGGAGCCCTCCGCCGGGACCCGCAAGATTGCCGGTGTGCTCGGCATCAACCAGAACAAGTACGGCTTCATCGACGTGGCAAACCCACCGCTGGACACCGTCTCCACCAGCCGCGACGGGATCTTTGCCGCGGGTGCGGCACTGGGACCGGCCGATCTCGAAGACTGCTCCTCTTCGGGTGGCATGGCGGCGGCCAGGGCGGTGGCCCTGATGCGGCGGGCCGTAGCGGCAGGCTGAGACCCACCAGGGGGCATTGGGGATCCGAGAGGGGGGGGGGAATCTTGCAGGGTCAAGTTGTTGACACGCCGGTGGCACGGGACTTTGTGGCCGAAGTTCTGGCACGGGTCTCACCGGAGGAAATATCCGACATAGCTGAGGCCGCACTTGGCAAGTCGAGGTCCTTTCAGCAGCTGCTGTCTGGCTCCCCCTCCGATCTGGGGAGACAGGAGCTCCGGGCACTGCTGCGAAGTTGCTTTGTCAGCCGCCGGCGGGCAGATGCCATCTTGGACTCCCTCGGCCACCAGGAGGTGGGGCGGCTGATAGAGGCAACCCTGGACGATTCCGTATCCCTCCAGGACCGGCTGGATCACTTCGCCATGGACCTGGAGCGCTTTCCCGAGGTCGCAACCGACCTTCCATTCGAGTTGCTCCGCTTCACCAACCCCGAACGCCGCTGGCCCTGGACCCGCTGGATGTGGGACCCACGCAACGACACGGGCGCCCTGCGACTGCTCGTCACCGACGAGGTCGACCTATTCGGATCCAACCGTGAAGACACCTACATGCGGGTTGGCGAGGCGGTTGCCTTTGTGGAGGGCACCGCTCGGGCGGCCGGACTGGCGGCCGTGGCCGAGGGGCCATTTGGCATAGACGTTTTCTTGGGCTGCGTTTACGCGGTCTACATGTACACGGTCCTGCGCTTGCGCATGACCCAGGAGTTCAACCGCATAGTGCCCGAGCTACCCGAACTCGTTCGGCGTCTGCTCGGGGTGCATCAACCGGAGGTTCCTTCATGCCCGTAGCAGGTCGCAAGCAGCCGCCCGTAGCCGTAGAGAAAGAGGAGGCGGTAGTCACCTCGACGATCTCGGGAAGGGAGTGGGAACTCCCCGGCATGTGGAACCGCATGTTCGAGCCCCGGGTGCTCCGGGACTACGGCTCCAAGGGATTTGCTGAGGTGATCAAGCATCCCGGTGCCGAGTCTTTGGAATGGTGCTACGGATGCGCCAAATGCGTCCCGGTCTGCCCCGTGGACGTCGTAGGTGAGTATGGGCCCAGGAAGATCCACCGCAAGGTGCAGACGGGCATGGATCTTTTTTCCTCGCCCGATCTCTGGCTCTGCACCACCTGTGCCAACTGCCTCCGGGTCTGCCCGAAGGAAGTGAACATGGTCAACATCATGCCCGCGGCACGCGAGGTGGCCGTCGGCGAGGGCAAAGTTCCCAACGAACTCCAGGACGTCTTTGAAAAGACCTTCCGCTACGGCAATGCACTAGGCGAGAACCCCAGGCGGCGCCATGCGTGGACCAAGGATGCAGGAGTGCCGGTGCGGGTGCTCCCATCCGACCCCTCCCCCGTGGACGTGTTGTTCTATGTGGAGGACTACTGGAGCTATCACCCCCGGGGCAAGCAGGCCGCTCAGGCCTTTGCCCGCATCGCAACCGCCGCGGGATTGGACTTTGCGATCCTGGGCCCCGAGGAAAAGACCCTGGGTGACTCCCAGCGCCTGGCCGGGGAGAAGGGCCTTTTTGAGTCCCTCATGGAAGATGTGGCCGCCACGCTTTCCAAATACGACTTCACCCGCATCGTCACACCGGACCCGCACGGCTTCAACGCCCTGAAGAAGCACTACCCCCGCTACGGCCACACCTACGAGGTGGAGCACTACACCCAGACGCTTGCTCCGTTGGTCGACAAGCTCAGCTTCCCCAAGGCAATTGATAAAAAGGTCACCTTCCACGACCCCTGCTACCTTGGCCGGCACAACGGAGAGTACGACGCGCCCAGGACTCTTCTGGCTGCCATTCCGGGCCTGGATCTCGTGGAGATGGGCCGCTGCAAGCAGAACGGCTACTGCTGCGGTGGGGGCGGGGGCGGCATGTGGTTGGACGGTTTCACCGCCAACTACACCAATGAGCGGCTGTCCGAGCGCCGGGTGCGGGAGGCAGCGGAGACCGGTGCGGAGATCCTGGCGGTTTGCTGTCCCTATGAGGTCTCCCGCTTCGAAGATGCAGCCAAGTCGACGGGCAACGAACACCTGAAGGTGGTCGACATCGTCGAGTTGCTCGACTACGCGATGGGCGGCCCCTCATCCATCGGAGCAGCGGTTGGCAGCTGAGCAGGTTCTCCGGGTAATCGATTTTGCCAGCGTCTCGGGACTCCGGTCCCAGACGCTGTGGCATGCCGTTGCAACCGGGGTGTCCCAGGGCCAAGCACCGACGCTGTGTTTCATGCGGCCAAACCAGGCCTACGTCAGCCTTGGCTACCACCGGAGCCTTTCCGAGGTTGATCTCGATGCCTGCCACTCCCAGGGGCTTGCCGTCTACCGCAGGATGGTTGGGGGCGGCCCCGTCTACCTGGATCCCGCACAGCAGTTCTTCCAACTGATCCTTCCCATGTCCATGGTCCCTCCGGTTAGGGCCAACGCCATCGAGTGGCTTCTCGGACCCGCTGCCGAAGCGCTAACAGCCGCCGGGCTTCCCGCGCAGCTTGACACGCGGCCGGGGAGAATGGAGATCGTGGCCGATGGCCGAAAGGTCTGTGGCCATGGCGCGGGTCAGATAGAGGACGCGATGGTCTTGGTGGGAAACTGCCTCGAATCATTCGACGCCGGCGCTGCCACCAAGACCTTGGCAATCTCTGATCCTTTGCTACTCGGGGCCGTGGAGCGGACCATGGACCGCTTTGTGGCAACGCCGCAGTATCGGGTATCTGCAGAGGTCTTCAAAGAGGTGGCGACAAAGGCATACGCTGCGGCCATTGGACTCGATCCCGTTCCGGGCGAACTCGTCGAGGCAGAACTTGATCGCCTGGGCGAACTCGACCGGCAGTTCAGTTCTGCCGAGTGGCTCGAGGGGCCACTGGTGGCCACAGCAAGGGGCGCAAGGGCCATAAAGATCAAAGGCGGCGTCTATGTTTTGGCGGCACAGAGCGGCTCGTTGCGGGCCGTTCTGGTCTGGATAGAGGGCGTCATCGACGAGATATCCCTAACGGGGTCATTTCTGGATCAAGCCGACTTGGACGCTGCATCGGCAGCTGTGACGGGGAGAACCATTCCTCAGGCCATAGGGGATGTTGGTGAGATGTTCGGCGGCGAGCTGCGCGCTGCATTGGGATCGATTGACCAAAGAGCTTTGGAGGCCGGAAGGTGAGCGTTGAGAATGTGTCGGGTTATCCGGTCAAACTGGACCTCGCCTACGACCCGGTAGGGGATCTCTGGGTGGAGGTCGTCTCACCCTCGGAGGTGGCCATCGGGCTTGACTCAATCGGAACCGAGAGTTCTGGGAGCCTTGCCCAGCTGTCAATGGTGCCCCCCGGCCAGGTCATCGCACGAGGAGAGCCCCTCGGCTCTTTGGAGGCAGAGAAGTTCGTCGGCCCCGTGCTTGCCCCGATCTCTGGGACGGTGCTGGAGCTGAACACCCAGGCCTTGGCAAATCCCTCGGCAGTACATGCAGATCCCTACGGCGCCTGGTTGGTGAGGCTGGAGCCTTCCAGGCTCTCAGAGGAGCTGGAGAACCTCGTCAGGGGAACCGAAGCGGTGAGGGAGTACTTCGCTGGAAAGGTCGCCGACTACAAGCTCAAGGGGATCCTCGCCGAATGAGTTTGACTGCCACCTCCTTCGACCTCCGCCGGGAGAACTTCCCCGACGTGATGGAGTTCTACGCCCCGGGCCTCAAGCGCTGGCAGACC
>JAKAOS010000152.1 GCA_021823165.1 Actinomycetes bacterium
GATTGCCTTTATGCCCGTCTGGAGCGGCTCGCTCACCGGCTGGCGTTCCACGATGGATGGTGCCTGCACCTCAAGACGCCTGGTCTGGGTCGCAGCAATGGGGCCTTTGCCGTCAATGGGATGGCCCAGGGCATTGACCACCCTCCCGAGCAAGCCGTCCCCCACCGGAACCGACAAGATGGTGCCGGTGGAGCGAACCAGCCCACCCTCTTCCAAATGGGAGCTTTCTCCCAACACCACCGCACCTATGGACTCCTCGTCCAGGTTCATCGCAAGACCGGGGACGCCACCTTCGAACTCCAAAAGCTCGTTCACCACGGCACCCGGCAGGCCCGACACCCTTGCAATGCCGTCCCCGACCTCGAGGATCCGGCCGACCTGTTCCGCAGCCACGCCGGGCTTGTAGGACTCGAGATGGCGGCGCAGGACCGCCGAGATCTCCTCAGCGTTGATCGTCAACTCAGCCATGATTCTCCGGCTCTCCCGTTCCAGCATCGTTCGGCCCCGCCAAAGGCGGCATAGCCGTTCCTCCGACCTCGACCTTGCCCTCCAGCATCGCGTCCCGAAGCTGGCTCAGCCTGTGGCGCACACTTGCGTCCACCATCACATCTCCGACGATCGCGACCATACCCCCGAGAACGGCGGGGTCTTGCCTGACCCTCAACTCCACGTCCCGTCCGACCAGTCTCGAAAGCGTGGCCCGCAAGGTCTGCTCCACGTCCGGCTCCAGCTCCCAGGCCACCTGGACGTCGGCCACCCTGCGCCCTCGCTCCGCAGCGACCATGTCGACCATCGCGTCCAGAGTCGCCACGACCTCCCGACCACGCGCGGACCGAACCGCGTAGCAGATGGCCGATACGCCTGGTTGGGCCAGCTTGGTGCCGATCAAGTCCCTGGCAACCGAAGCCCTGGCATCGGGATCGACCGTCGGGTCCGATAGCACCTCACGCAGCTCCCGGGAGGAGTCCAACAGCCGGGCAAAACGAAAGACCCCGTCCTCGATCTCCTCCAGTTCGGACTGCGGCGAAGGTGCTAGCCGACGCAGGAGAAAACCCTCCACCCGCTCCCGCAGAGCCTTCCGCCCCGCTGGCGGATCCAAGTCCGGCTCGCCCGGCTGGCGTGCCTGTTCGGCCTCGATCCTCTGTGAGACACCCTCCAGGGTCCTCATAAGGTCCCCGGGTGGCTCCACCTCCACCACGAAACCGACCAGCGACGCAGCGTAGGCCGATACCCGGTCCCGGATCACCTCTTCGAGGATGTTCCTGCGCACTCTTGGTCCGAGCCCTCCGTCCTCGAGTGCCTGCTTCAACTCGGCGTAGCGCGCAATTAGCGCCACCACCGCTGCCACCTCGGCCGCCAATGCCTCGCTGGCACCGGCCCCGGACTCTTCGAGCAAGGCCGCTACATAGCCTCTGGTGGCCTCTCTCATGGGCGTAAGGCCTTCCCCTGGCGGGCCAGGCGCTGCAGAACGTCAGGCCGCATTCGACTCCAACGCCGCCACTGCGTCCTCGATGAGGCGGCGATGCCTCTCTGCGTCCAGTTCCGCTCCGATGACCCTCTCGGCGGTCTCTATAACCAAGTTCACAAGATCCCGGCGGAGATCTTCGGCCGCGCGCTCCGCCTCACGGGCGATATCGGCACGCGCACGTTCTGCCAGGCGTTGTGCCTCTTGGCGGGCGGATGCCAGAATGTCCGCCTTGGCCTGCTCGGCCACCTTGGTCGCCTGCTCCACGATCGAACGGGCTTCGCGGCGTCCCTCTTCGAGCAAACGCTCGTGTTGGGCATGGGCGTCGGCGAGCAGCCTCCGGCCCTCCTCGGCTGCATCGAGGCCCGAGCGGATCTGTGCCTGGCGGTCGTTGATTGCCTTGTTGACCGGCGGCAGCACATATTTGGCCAGGACACCTAGCACCACCAGGAACGCGACTATTTCCGCTATGAAGGTGGCGTTAGGAAATAGAAAGTTCGAGGCTGCAAAGATCGGTGCTGCCATGCGTCACGCAAGCACGAAGACGAAGAGAACGGCAAACGCCAGGTTGATGAAGTACATGGCCTCCACCAATCCGACGATCAGGAACATCGTCGAATAGAGCCGGCCCTGCACCTCTGGCTGGCGGGCGATCCCCGCTATTGTCGCATTTCCTGCGAGACCGTCACCGATCGCAGCGCCGATGGCGCCGCCGCCGAGGGCAAGTCCCGCGCCCGTCAGGCCTCCGGCCAACTCGATGGCCTTTTGCATTGAAACTGCTGCCATTGCTTCCTCTCTCGCTTCCGGCCCTCTCGGCCGTCCCTTTCCCTGAGCGCGAAGGCGCCCTAATGAACCCGGCCTGCGCTCAATGGCCGCCCTCGGACACGGCCACTTCGTAGTAGAGCACCGTGAGTAGGGCGAATATGAACGCCTGGATCACCCCGATAAACATGTCGAAAAGCTTCCACGCCGCCGTAGGCACCCATGTGAGCCAAAAAGGCAGCAGTGCCAAAAGCGCTATCATCAGCCCGCCCGAAAACAGGTTGCCGAATAGTCGCAGGGCAAGCGTGAAGGGCTTCGCTATCTCCTCGATGACGTTTATGGGAGTCATGATCCAGTGGGGCTTGGTGAGCCTGGCCAGATAGCCACCCAGGCCCCGGCGCCGTATTCCGGCCGCAGTGTAGGTCATGAAGACCACGAGGGCCAATGCGTAGGTGAAGTTCACATCCGCAGCAGGGGCGGGGAGGGCGACAGTGACCGCTCCCGATGGGATCACTTCTATCCAGTTGGCCACGAGGATGAAGACGAACAGCGTTATCGCCAAAGGCACTGCGGCGGCGGACTTGGGTCCCAGCGTTCCCTCCACCTGGCCCTGGACCGCCTCGACTATGACCTCCCAGAAGAGTTGCAGGCGGCCGGGAACCTCCTTGGTGGCACTCCATCGCACGGCCAGCCCCATGGCTATGACAATTAGCCCGGCGATCAGCGTGCTCCAGACGGTGTCCGCATGGATCGTGTATCCAAAGACCTTGACGTCGACGAACTGGGCGACAGGAACGCCGATTGCCCCCAGGAGGCCGGGAACCATCACGCCACGCTCCCCGCACGGCGGACAAGGGAACCAATGGTGGTGCCCAGCAGCAGGGCCTGGAACAGAGCAAGCCCGGCAAGCATTCCCCAACCCGCCTCGGGCAGGGCATACATGAGATAGAAGGCGATCCCGGTGAGGATCCCGAGGCGCGCCAGCACCGAGGTGGCAAAGGGCTTCTTTTTGACCTTCCCCTCGCCGCCGATCATGCGCAACGCCCGGGCCTGGGATGCCCGGTTGTTGATGGCGCCGCCTGCGACGCCGAGGATGGCGCCTACCGCGAAAAGGATCGCTCCGAGCACCGTCGCGACGATAGCTACCACCGCCACTACAACGGCGGACACAATGACCGATCGGCGGTAGACGGCGGCGACGCTGACCAGGGGCGCACCCTCGGCAGCGGTGATGGCCCCGAGAAGCCCGCCCTGAGCCCGGCCGCTCACGGCCTTGTCCTCGACGATTTGGCTGGCAATGTTTCCGTCTCCGTCGTCTTCGCGCGCCGCCCCGATCCGGATGCAGCGTATCGATGGTGTCGTTTTCGCCCGCCTACCGGGCAGTCGCACCGCCCCGGCTCACAACCACGCGTACTCACGACCTCGCGCGGCCCGGGCGGCCTATAGCACACGATAGGCATCCTGGCACCACCATTCGGCCCGGGGCAAACCCAGGCCCGAGAAGCTTGGGAATATGTGCACAAGATTGGCGATTGGTCCGATGGTATAGCTCGGGCCAAGCCTGCGGCGAGGGGGTGCGAACAGTTAATCTCTTGCGGTGCCCTTCGAAGACCTCCCCGACCACCGCGCCAGGCGCACCGGAGCCTCCGCTGGCAGGACGCCGACTGGCGCCGCTCATCGTGGCGGCTCTGGCTCACGCCGGAGGGTGGGTTCTGCGACAAGCACCCGGACCGGAACCGCTGCAACGGCGGAGTCCGGGTCAAATGCCCTGCGGCCCGCAAGCCGCCAGGCCGCCATTCGCCGCCGTATGGCGGTTGGGGGCATTGCCGTGGTGGTGGTCCTGGGGATTGTCCTGGCCACCAGCTACCTATACGGCCTCTACCGCTACCAGGGGATAAAAAAACAAAGGGTGGCGGGGCTTGTCCCCGCAACGGTCAGTTCGGAAAACATCCTCTTGGTGGGCAACAGTTGCCGAACCTGCCTGAACGGCAAACAGGCAGCGGCATTCGGAACGGCAGCCCAGGCCGGAAGCGGCGGCGGATCCGACGTGGTGATGGTTCTGCACCTCAACCCGGCCAAGCACACCGCCTCGATCATCTCCATACCGAGGGACACCTTTTTACCCATTGCCGGCACCAAGACCCTGAATCGGATCAACACCTCTTTCACGCTCGGCCCAAGTGCCCTGGTTCACACCGTCGAACAGGATTTCGGGATTCCGATCAGCCACTACGTCTCGCTTAACTTCGACACCTTTCAGACTGTCGTGAACCAGCTCGGCGGGTTGAACATGTACTTCCCCAACCCCGTCAAGGACCAGTACTCAGGTCTCAACGTGCCCACCGCTGGTTGCCACCACCTGAACGGCTTTCAGGCTCTAGATCG
>JAKAOS010000022.1 GCA_021823165.1 Actinomycetes bacterium
GGGCCGGGGAGTCGCCGAGCATCGCCGCGGTCTGCTCGAGGCGGTGGTCGATACCCCTGAAGGCGGCCTGGGTGCCGAGCACGTAGTAGGGGCCGGCTTCGTAACACTCCGCAACGACGAGAGCAAAAAAGGTGTTGGATCCGGACAGGTGAAGATGGCCCAAGAACTCACCGAGCGGGGTCTGGGGCCCCAAGAGGAAGACCAGGAGCAGGCCGATGACCAGAGGCGGCATCAGGAGAGGCACCAGCACGCCCACCTCCCAAACCCTGGGCGCGGGCAGCCATTCCCGAGCCAACATCCAGCCAAAAGGCGTTCCCACCACAACGAGGATCGCCAGGGAAAGACCGCTTGCGGCTATCGAGGTCTCCAGTGGTCCCAGGGCTCCGGGAGTCCCGAGCGCGCTTGCGAGGCTCGCAGGGGAGATCCTGGTGAGAAGCACCGCAAAGGGCGCCAGGAGTGCGGCCCAGAGGATTACCGCCGCGCCGGTGCCCGCTGCGGAGTAGAGGCGACCCACCGAGCCAAGTATGTGGCCCGCCCCAATGGCTCTCCGAGAACCCACATAGCAAGCGTAGCTTGCGCATTGCTGGACCATCTGGCCCTGTCGGCTCACCTTCTCAAAAGCCGCGTTCAAGTTCGTGATGGAAGTGCCCGATATCCCTTTCGCTGTGGGAGCTCGGCATGAAAGACACGAAGAAACAAAGCTGGTAGTGGGGCTTTTCAACGTGATCTTGCCGCGGCACCCCTTAGGGTTGCCAGCCCCCACGGCATGTGGCTTGCCACGGCACATCCGATGGTTTTTGCAGTAGCGGTAATTGGGCAAGCGCGACCCAGTGAAATCTGAATCGCCTTCGCCCTCCACCTCCATGCCATGAACTTTGAAAGGGAAATTATGACTGGGCTGCACCATAAAGCCGACCCCGCTCTCCTGCTCGACCCGCAGGCCCTGGCGGCACTCATGGAGCGGCGTCCGGAGGCGACGTTGCTCGACGTACGATCGCCAGGGGAGTTTGCCGGCTCCCACATTCCGGGATCGGTGAATGTGCCGCTGGAGGTGCTTAAGGCCGACCCGGGCGAGGTTGTCCGCCGTGTCGGTGGTGAGGTAGCGGTGCTTTGCCAGAGCGGGGTCCGCTCCCAAGAGGCAGCCGAGCTGCTCAAGGGGGCGGGCGTCGAGGACCTGCGGATGCTGCAGGGGGGCATAAACGCCTGGAGGGGTGCGGGACTGCAGCTGAAAGCCGGCAAGGGGCACTGGGCGATGGATCGCCAGATCCGCCTGGTCGCCGGCGGGCTGGTCCTGGCCTCGCTCTCGTCGAGTGCGGTCTTTCCCGCCGCCGCGTGGGGGGCCGTGGCAGTGGGCGCAGGTTTGTTCCTTTCGGCCGTCACCAACACCTGCGCGATGGGTCGCCTCCTCGGCCGCCTCCCCTACAACCGGAGGGATTCCTACAGCCTCGACAGAGCCCTCGGGGGGACTCAGGAGATGATGGCCGCCTGAAAAGGCCGTCCATGAGTGCCTGGTCGACGGCAGCAAGAGGAAAAAAAGCCGGACAGAGGGGCTGTGATTTTCTGTCACAGCCCCTCTGTCGGCCGTTGTCACCGAGAGATGGAATCGCCCACCTCCCGGCCTTTCCGCAGGTCTTTGCCGGGTGGACTAGGCGAAACTGTGTGGACTAGGCGACCCGCCCCTTGCCACCGCCATCGGTGACCACAGGTAAACCGGCCCGCTGCCATGCCAGCATTCCGCCGCTCAGGTCCACAACGTCGTAGCCCTGCTGGCGAAGCATCGCCGCCGCCCTCGCGGATCTCCCCCCGACCTTGCATGTCGTGACGATCTGGCGGTCTTTGGGGAGTTTGCCAAGCTTGTTCGGAAGTTGGCCGAGCGGGATGTGAATAGCCCTCGGGGCGTGCCCCGCCTTCCATTCGTGGTTCTCACGCACGTCCAGCAGCACGGCTCCCGACTCGACGAGCTCGTGAACCTCTGCGGCCTTGCGCCGCCCCCCGCCGCTGTTGCCGGTAAGGAAAGAGAAGAGACCCATCGGTGCTCCTTTTCTGGTGGATATACCCCCCAGGGTAATGGCATCCGGCCGCCGGGCCAGTTCGCCAGCGGTCGCCCCCGTGACCTAGTGTCTAGCCGTGCGCCCCATCCTCGCCATCGTCGCCGATGCGCTATGCATAGCGGTCTTTGTCATCATCGGCCTTCATACCCACCACGCCGGCCTCGGGGCAACTGAAGTTGTCCGGACCATGTGGCCCTTTGTGGTGGGCCTCCTGCTCGGCTGGGTGGCTGTCAGGGCGTGGAAGAGGCCGACGGCCATTGTGCCGGCAGGCGTGGGGGCCTGGCTTGCAACGGTGGTTGGGGGCATGGTGCTGAGGGTGCTCGTCGGTCAGGGCACGGCAGCGCCGTTCATCATCGTGGCCCTTGTGTTTCTGGGCGTGACGATGTTGGGATGGCGGGTGGTGGCGAGGCTGATCGCGGCGGCGGGAGGATCGTCGGCCCGGGTCGCCTAGGGCATGTCCGTGCAGGTCATGCAAAGCGACGAGCGTCGGAGGCCGCATACTTTGCCACCTCGGCGTCTATGGCAGAGGTTGTTTCGATTGCATTGACCGTCTGTTCCAGGCGCGCCGAGGGTATGGCGCAGGTCATCTCCGAAGGTTGCATGCCGGTGCGGGCTCTACTGAGCGCGCAGCCGGTGCTGGCCGCTACCTTTCCGTACTCCTTGGCCAAAGCGACTATGTGACACTGCGGCTTTCCCTGGATATCGAGGTCGCCGACGGCGTCTGAGATGACCATCATTTGCCGACCGTTGACTCGGATCAGGATCACATCTGGAAGGAATGCGGCTTGGGAAAGCGGTCCATAGGAGATGGCGCCAGGCCGTTGGGAGACGACCGGGATCTTCTGCGCGTCCTCGGCCGTCACCCACCCCGATCCCAGCAGTTCCGCTACGTCGGAGTGGCCGGCGGCCTCTTCCAGGGAAGCCATGCCATGGGTCATGGAGCCGACGCTGCAGTTGCCGTGGTCGGCCGGCGTGGTGAAGAAGCTGGAGACTGTGGCCTTCATCCAAAAGACGCATCCCGCAGGCACCGCTCCGGTGCGGCCGTCCTCCGCGGGAGCTGCGAGGGGAGCCCCAAATGGGGCCACCCCGGCATGGGGTTGATCGGCAAACCCAATGCCGATGGGCTCCGCCGCGAGGTGTAGTGCTGTACTGAGGCGCGCCCCAAGCGCTTTCAGTTCTGTTGCGTTCAAGATTTCCCCCCTGCTCCGTTGTCGGCAACACGGTAGTCCAGGGATACAGGGAATAAAAGGAGGAGTTTTCTTCTCAGATTCAAAATATATTGATATATCGATCTATCAGCTGAACCTGCATATGAGAGCTTCGGTACCTTGTGCCCCGGCAGTCCCCAGGGCGCGCCGGTGTCGGAATCTCAGGGCACAAGGGAGCTGACGTCGGGGGGTACATCGACGGCATAGGCACGAAGGAGGTCGAGGGGCACGACCTCGAGCGCGCGCTCGCTGGTACTGGCGAGGACGACCGGGGGCGCCACTCCCGCCTCGTGCGCCTGCAGCCAGCGGCTTGCCACGGTGCACCACCGATCCCCCGGTTGCAGTCCAGGGAAGCGGAACTCGGGCCGAGGCGTGCTCAGATCGTTGCCAACTTGTTTCTGATGGGCCAGGAACTCCGCGCTAGCAACCACGCAGACGGTGTGGCTCCCCAGGTCATCGGGACCGCTCCGGCAGGAGCCATCTCGATAGAAGCCGGTAAGGGGGTTGGTGGAACACGGCTCCAGCTCTGTGCCAAGGACGTTGCGCGCTTTGGACGAAGTCACTCCTCAAGCATGGACGAAGCGAGCGCCTCGCGCCAGGCGGCCTCAGGCCCGTGAACCACGTCCCCCAAGTTCGTAAGCAGTCTCGGCATGTAGCGCGGTGTCCAGGCCTTCGAGCTCCGCGTCTTCGGTGACCCTTAGGCCGACCACCTTGTCGATCAACTTCCCAAGCAGCCAAGAAACCGAGAAAGAGTAAACCGCAACTATCACCACTGCCAGGGTCTGCTTTCCGAGCAGGCCCAGGCCTCCTCCGTATAGGAGGCCGTTGGCACCCCCCACCGCCGAGGTGCCGAAGATGCCGATGAGGACTGCGCCGATGATCCCACCGACGAAGTGGACGCCCCCGACGTCGAGGGCGTCGTCGAGCCTGAAGCGAAACTTGGCGCTTACCGCAATGGCACATACCGCCCCCGCGGCGATGCCTATGACGGTCGCTCCCAGGGTGTTGACATAGCCGCACGACGGAGTAATGGCAACCAATCCCGCAACCGCTCCCGACGCGGCTCCCAGGGTGGTCGGCTTGCCGTTCCGGATCTTCTCCACCGCTATCCAGGCAAGGAGGGCCGCCGCCGTCGCCGTGTTGGTGTTGAGGAAGGCGTTGGCGGCCAGGGTGTTGGCTCCGAGCGCCGATCCTGCGTTGAAGCCGAACCAACCGAACCACAGGATGCCGGTTCCCAACAAGACGAAGGGAACGTTGTGCGGGGCCATCGTCTGTTTGGGCCATCCCCTCCTGGGACCGACGACCGTCGCCAATGCAAGGCCCGCCGCGCCCGCGTCGATATGTACCACGGTGCCGCCGGCAAAGTCCTCGGCTCCCATCCTGTTCAGCCATCCGAGGGGGGAGAAGACCCAGTGGGCAACGGGGGCATAGACAATCACCGACCACAGGATGACGAAGGCTACAAATGGCCCGAAACGCAATCGATCGGCCGTCGAGCCAGTGATGAGGGCGGGGGTGATGACGGCAAACATCATCTGGAAGATTGCAAAGACCGTCGGTGGAATGCGGAGGTGGGAGCCGAAACCGGGTACGGGCTGGGACATGTGGGCCATTCCGGCAAACCGGAGCCCCCCGATGATTCCGAGGCCCCCTACGTCTGGCCCGAATGCCAGGGAGTAGGTGGCCCACACCCATAACAGACTCACCACGCCAATCACGACGTAGTTCTGCATCAGCATGGCCAGGACGTGCTTGCTGCGAACCATGCCGCCGTAGAAGAAGCCGAGGCCGGGCGTCATGAACAGAACCAGTGCCGTGCTCGTTAGCACCCACGCGGTGTCGCCGACGCTGAACTGCACTACAACTCCTTGCTGGCGGTAGTTCTGCCGACCGGCATTCCCGGTCTCCGCTCGACTTGCTGGCCGAGGTCGCAGGGTAGTAGCCGGAGGGAGTCGGCTCGCCGGGGGCTGGCGGAGGGCGTCGATGCTGTCAACTTCGGGACTCGCCGCCCTCGTCGTCTTCCAGTGACGCGAGAATCTCCCTTTTCGCCCGTTCCAAAAGCGCCTCGTCCTGGATCTTCGCGCCCGTGGCGTCCCTTAGGTAGAAGGAGTCCACCACCTCGTGACCCAGCGTTGCAACCCGCGCCGAAACCACGTCTAGCCCGCAGCGTTCCAAAGCACTCGTTATGCGATAGAGGACGCCCACGGCATCGGGTGCGCGTACCTCGACCACAGTCGCGGTGCGGGATGCCCCGTGGTGGACAAGCACCCGGGGTTCTGCCGGAAGGGCCGCCAGCCTTCTCCGCCTCCCTGCGTATGCGCGGGCACGTTCCCCGAGCTTCTGGTGGAGTTCCAGCCGCCCTTCCAAGACGCGCTCCAGGTCGTCCCGAACGGCGGCGAGGTCAATCTCTTTGTCGAATGGCATGTGGATGGTAAGGGTTTCCACTGCCATGGGAACTGCCATGTCCTTCTCGTTGGAACTTGTGACGGCGCTGGCGCTCCTCACGTTGATGCCATGCAGCGCCAGGGTTCCTGCAACCGCGGCCATTAGGCCAGGCCGATCAGGTGCCACCACGTCCAGAGTCTCGCCTTGGAGATGAAGTGTGATTGCTCCACGGCGCACGCGCTCTTTTTGTCGCTCGGTCAGCTGCGGCCTGCTGGGCAGCATCTCGTCTCCACCAAGGGCCTTTTCTACCCGGGCCACGAGTTCGGACACCAGGCCGGCTTTCCAGGGGCTCCAGGCCGAGGGGCCGGTGGCCATGCCGTCGGCCTCGGTGAGAGCGGCGAGCAACTGCAGAGTTTCCGCGTCGCCAACTGCGTCTGCTACTGCCTCTATGGTCGCAGGATCGTCCAGGTCCCGCCTCGTGGCGACGTCGGCAAGGAGAAGGTGGTGGCGCACCATCTTCACGAGCGACTCGGTGTCCTCTGGCCCGAAGCCCATCCTTGGTGCCATCTCGGCGACGAGGGCTATTCCGTTGGTTGTGTGGTTTCCCGCAAGCCCCTTACCGATGTCATGGAGCAGGGCCCCTATGAGAAGGAGATCGGGGCGGCCCACGGCTCGGACGTGTGCGGCCGCGGCTGCAGCGGTCTCGACGAGGTGGCGATCGACGGTAAAGCGGTGATAGGCGTTGCGCTGAGGTTTATTGCGCACCATCGCCCATTCGGGCAGCAGGCGCACCGACAAACCCACGTGATCGAGTGCTTCGAGTGGCCCTATGGCCAGGTCGCCCATGCCCAGCAGAGAAACAAGTGCATCGAGCATCGCTGGGCTCCAACGGCCGCCGGGGGGTTCGGGGATCTCCCGAGCCAGTCGTGCAAGGGCGGGACGCGAGACTGGAAGCCCAGAGCGCGCCGACGCCTCGGCCAGCTGAAAGGCCAGTTCTGGCAGGAGGTCGACCCGAACGGAATCCTCCAAGACGATCTCCCCCCCGGCCTTGGTGATCCCAGGAGCCACGGTCACGGGGCCGCCGCGCGCCTCCGACCGCCTGGGTGCGGCCCTTCGCATGACGTCGTCGGCGATCCAGGCTACGGTGCGTCCGGCCTCGGCGATCTTGGCCATTAGGGCATCGGCGTCGGCATACTGCAGGGCCGAAGCTATCCGGTCCTGCTCTTGGAGGAAGAGTCGGTCACCTGAGCGGGTCGTGGGCCTGTGGAGTTCGACCCGGGCTGCGAGCAGGATCTCCTCGGCTCCCTGCAGCAGCGCCTTGGATCGGGCGCTGGGCCTTGCGGTGCCCAAACGGGCCGCGAGGCCCATCAGATCCAGGTCGCGGAGCCCTCCGTGAGCCTCTTTCAGGTCTGGTTCGAGTAGAAAAGCAACCTCGCCAGCCCTCTCGGCGCGCAACTCCATGGAGTCCCGTGCTTGTCGAGCCCACTGCCGCTTCCGACCCGAAAGCATCCTGTGGGACTCCTCCACCAGCTTCTGGGCCAGAGAGAAGTCGCCGGCGATCGCCCTGGACTGCAGAATCCCGACGGCGGCGGGGAGATCGGAGGCTGCCACCTCCAACGACTGGCGGATGGTCCTGACACTATGGTCGAGTCGAATGCCCTGGTCCCATATCGGATACCAAAGGGCTTCGGCCACGGCTTCCATGCCGGGCCGACCCGCGTGCAAAAGCAGCAGGTCCAGATCGCTGGATGGGGCGAGGCGCTTGCGGCCGTAACTGCCCACGGCCACCAGGGCGGCTCCGGTCGAGCCTTCTCCGACCGCTTGGTGAAACAGCCTCGACAGCCAATCGTCTGCCGCGGCGCTGTAGGTCTCGCACCAGAGCCGACCATGCAGATCCAATCGGTCGCAAAGTGCGCGCCTTGCCTCACGTAGCGCCGTAGATCGCCCGCCGCTCATCTCAGATGGCGTCTGGCCCCGTTTCCCCGGTGCGGATTCGCACCATCGACTCCACAGCGGTCACCCAAACCTTTCCGTCCCCGATCTTGCCGGTCCGGGCGGCGGCCTCCACCGTCTCCAGCACCAGATCCACGTCTTCGTCGCTGACCACCAGGTCGAGGCGTACCTTGGGCACGAGGTCGACGATGTACTCGGCCCCTCTGTAGACCTCGGTGTGGCCTCTTTGGCGCCCGAAACCCTGCACTTCCGACACCGTCAGGCCCTGGACGTCGATTGTCTTCAGCGCCTCTTTCACGTCCTCCAGTTTGAAGGGCTTCACGATGGCGGTGACTAGCTTCATCCTTCTCCGTCCGATTCGCTGGCCAGCCCGAACGCCCAGGCCGGGACGTTGCCAGAGACTACTCCCCGTGCCCCGCCTTTGGGTGTTTGCCAACACGCCACCCAATTTGTCCGCTTTACCGCCACGCGTTCATCGCGTAATGGGGCGCTAATCGTACGGTCGTATGGTCAGAAAACGAAGAGCTCTTCGTGATGTTTCAAGGCTTGGGCGTGTTGTCGCGTCTCTTCGCCCCAATTTATTTCTAAAAAATAATAAACCGAAACACACTGGCTTTGCATAGACCACAACCATTGATGTCAACTTAGGGAGTTGACGTCACTACGTCGAGTCGTTAGCTTTTCGAACTAGATGCACAACTACCCGATCCCCGCGACGGTGTCGATACCCCGCACGGCCACCTTTGTTCCCCGCCCGAGGGAAGCCAGGTTGCTCATCGGCAACGCCGCCCGCGTGCGATGTGGTCCACCCGAGAAGGACCACATGAACTCGCTACCCAGCCCGGGCTCATGGCTGGGTAGCGGGTCGCACGGTCGGGGACTGTCTGCCGGCGGCGAGAGCGTTTGCCACGTTGCGCTGCCTGGTTCCAATTGGGGGGTCGCACGCAGAGGATCGTCCGGGCGCTGACGCCCGTTTCCTTCTCTGTTTCTCGGAACTCCTGTCCTGTACCCCATCGAACGGGGACGCCCGTCCCCGCAAGGAGGAGTAAATGAACAAGTCAAGCCCTGGGGGCGGTCCTCAGGCAGCCCTGGGCAAGCTAAGCATGGCCGGGGCGGTCGTGGCGGTAGCCGTAGGCGCGGCGTTGGTACTCGGCCTCGCCCTGTTGTTGAAGGCTTTGGGCGCTCATCCATTCACGCTGAAGGCATCCACTTCAAGCTCCACCGGAGGCCAGACGGTTGCGCACCTGACCATTTCTGCCTACCCCGACAGCATGGCCGGTGAACACGGCAAGAGCGGAGGTGCGCACCCCGACTGGGTCAGCTACGGGCCCACCACCAACCTGTGGGTCCCAGCTCATGCCCTGGTCAAGATGACAATCAAGAACTACGACAGCGCTACCGCCCTCAACAGCCCCTTTTTCGGAAACGTGCAGGGCACCGTCGGCGGTGTCGCCTACTACAACGGCAAGCCGCTCAAGCGGATCAATCCCAACGATGTGGCCCACACCTTTACCATCCATATGTTCCCCACAGCCGGACAGCCTCCGCTGGACGTGAGCGTCCCATTGCTCGGTGTGGCGGACAATGCCCCCAATGCCCCCGGGTCTCAGTATCCGAAGCCCACCGTTGTGACCTTCGAGTTCCATACCGGAGCCTCGGGCCGCTACATCTGGCAGTGCTTCGATCCCTGCGGGGGGACCTCTTATTACGCAGGTTTCGGCGGCCCGATGCAGAACTTGGGCTACATGGCGGGAACCGTCACGGTGGGAGGTGGCGCAGTTGCCTAGAATGACTCCCGCAGGGCGCACCGTGCTCATTTGGTGGGCCATCACCACGGTGCTGGGCATCGCCTTGGTGTTCAATATCCACCGCATCCTTCCCGGCCTGTTGCCTACGGCGGCTTCCCCGCTCGCCCAATCCCAGGACTTCACCCTCGGACTTTTCACCGTCCTGGCGGTTCCGGTCGCCATGTTGGTCTGGGTGACTGCGGCCTATGTGCTTATCACGAGCCGCACCCGGGAAATGCCAACCGAAGACGGCCCCCCCATCCACGGCAACACCCTGGTGCAGTCGGCATGGCTGGGTGTGAGCTCCCTGCTTTGCGTGGGGCTGGTGGTCTATGGATTGGCACTCCTGCCCGACATCTACACGCCCCGGCCAGGCAACCAGCTGGTGGTGAACGTGACGGGCCAGCAGTGGCAGTGGACCTTCAGCTACCCCGGTTATGGGAACGTGACCTCCACCTCCCTGGTGCTCCCCGTCGGGCGTCCCGTTACCTTCCGGGTCACTTCAGTTGACGTCACTCACTCGTTTTGGATTCCCGCCATGGGGGTGAAGGTTGACGCCAACGATCACGAGATCACCCAGGCCTTTGTGCGACCGGACCTGAAGGGTAACTACACGGTCCGCTGCGCCGAGTTGTGTGGCCTCTATCACGCCTATATGCAGTCGCCGGTGCAGGTCACATCCGCAGCCAGGTTTGTGAACTGGGTGCACCAGCAGAAGCCGGCAACGGCATGACGGCCGGAGGGGACTCACCCATGCTCTTTGAACCCATCCACAACGATTTGCCCAGGAGGACCGTATGACCGCCCAGACATCGGTCGGGCGCCCGGCACATCATGATCCAAATGAAACTAAGCCGGACAACCCGCTAAAGCGAAGCATCGTAAGTGGCATCGCAGTCGGCGTACCGCTCGCGATAATTGCCTATTTTGTTACCAGCGGCCTGGTGCACACCACCAATGCCGACCCTGCGACCATCCGCAATGACTCCCTGGTCATCGCCTACCTCGGATGGGGACTTGGGTTCTTATTCGGTGTGGGAGCCTTCAATCGTCCCATTCAGTGGGCACTGAGCAGGAACGAGCCCACCCATCAGGACGAACTGGAGTTGGCCGGCCATCGAGGTGGCGCGTGGCGGTATTTCCGATTTACCACCGACCACAAGGTGGTGGGAATCCAATACCTGGTCATGGGGATGGTTCTCTTTGCTGCCGGTGGAGTGGCGGCGATGCTCATCCGGCTGGAGGTCATCCAACCGGGGGCGAAGATGTTCCCAATCCAGACCTACAACACCATTATCGGCATGCACGGGCTCATCATGATCGTGGCCACCATCATCATGATCACCGGCCCGTTCACCAACTTCGTCGTTCCGATCATGATCGGGGCAAGAGACATGGCCTTTCCCCGACTGAATGCACTCAGTTTCTGGCTGCTCTTCACCGCGGTCCCGATCTTTTTGTCGGCGCCCTTCTTTGGTGGGTTCCAGACTGGATGGACGGCATATGCACCGCTTTCGGACCAGACGGCCCTCGGCATGGATGCGTACTCACTCACAATCTTGTTCTTTGTCGCCTCCACTGCGGTTGCCGCCGTCAACGTCGTCACGACCGTGGCCACGATGCGGGCGCCGGGCATGAGCTGGACCAGGCTTCCCATCCTCACCTGGGGATCGGTAGCCTCCTCTGCTCTTGGCCTGGTGGTTATGCCGTCGTTTTTGGCGTCGCAGTATTTGCTGATGCTCGACCGCACCATCGGCACCGGCTTCTACAAGGGGGACCGGGGAGGAAGCCAGTGGCTCTATGAACATCTCTTTTGGTTCATGGGCCATCCCGAGGTGTATGTGATCGTGCTGCCGGCCTTTGCGGTGGTGCTGGAGTTGCTGCCGGTCTTTACGCGCAAGCCACTTTTTGGTTACCGCACCGCCGTGGGTGGGATCGTCGGGGTTTCCTCGCTGAGCATGATCGTCTGGGCCCACCACATGTTCGTCACGGGTTGGAGCCCGACGGCCTCGGGGCCATTCATGCTCACCACGGAGTTGATATCGATTCCCACGGGATTGGTGTTCTTGGCTTCGGTCGGGACGCTGTGGCGGGGCAAGGCATGGATGACGGTTCCCATGCTCTATCTCATTTCCTTCCTCTGGAACTTCGTGATCGGGGGGGTCACCGGCATCTACCTGGCGGATGTCCCAACCGATGTCCAGCTCCACGGCTCGCTTTTTGTGACTGCGCATTTCCACTACACGCTCATGGGTGGCGGCATGATGGCCTTTTTGGCCGGCGTGTATTACTGGTATCCCAAGATGTCGGGGCGTATGTATGACGACCGGCTCGGCAGGATCCAGTTCTGGACCATGCAGATCGGGTTCAATGTCACCTACATGGCCATGTTCTACGTCGGCTTGCAGGGTGAGCCCCGCCGGGTCGGCGACTACGCGGCCAAGTTCGCAGTGGGCAACTTCATCTCAAGCATCGGGGCCTTTGTGATCGGCGCCTCCATGATCCTGCTTTGGTACAACCTGATCGCCTCCAAACGGCGTGGGGCCATAGCCCCGGCGAATCCCTGGAATGCCAAGACGCTCGAATGGCAGGTTCCCACCCCGGTACCGCTCGAGAACTTCGAGGAAATCCCCATCGTCACCGCGGGTCCTTATGAGTACGGAACCCCCGCCGAGCCCGCCCATATCGCCGGAGAGGGCGTTCCCTCCACCTAGGTCGAACCGAACAAATCTTTGCAACAAGCCAGCTTTCCCACCCGTCTTTCCTCGCCGGTGCGCCTCGATGGTGGCCACCGGCGGGAAAGACCCTCAACCAGTCCGCCGGCTCGGCCGGCGGAGTCCGAAAAGGAGCCACACGCATGAGCATCACCGATGGGGCCATCGCCCATGGTCCTGCGGCTACCGGGCACGTGGACTACGAGACCAAGCAGCGGCAGTGGCACATGGCCGCCATCTTGTTCCTGGTCTCCGATATCGTCTTCGTGGTCGCCCTCTTCTTCAGCTACCTCTATTTGCGGGCACTGAATGTGAACCATATGTGGATGCCCGCGTCGGTGCACCCGCCCTCGATGTCTTCAAATGTTGTCCTGTCGGGCCTAGTGGTGCTCAGTGCAGTGTTCTGGCGTATAGGTGATATTGGCGTACGCCGCGGCAACCAAGGGCAGCTGAAGGCCGGACTCACCATCGCCTGGCTTTTGTTTGCCGTGGATGCCGTTGTCCAGATAAGGCAGCTTTCGGAAGTGACCTTCTCTCCCGGATCGGGCGGTTTTGCCTCGTCCTTTTACGCACTGGCCGGTTACCACATGTTCCATTTGGTTTTCGGCATGATCCTTGGCGGTGGGATCCTGAGCCGGGCGATCAAGGGCAAGTACAGCGAGAGGGATTTCACCCAGGTGCAGTCGGTCGGTTATTTCTGGTATTGGGTGGCCATAATGGCGATTGGAATGTTGTTGCTACCCAAATAGCACCGGTGGAGGGCCCATGGCGTGGGTTTGGGTTGGCATTGCCGTGATGATGCTTTCTGTCACCGAGGTGCTGGCGATGTGGTCATCGGTTCGCGTGCAGCGGACGCGGGTCCAGTTGCCCATGGCTATGGCGCTAGCCGCATTGGTCATCGGAGAGTGCGTCGCGGCGGTTGCCGTCCCCCAGGCGGGGAGGTGGCGATATGCCCTGCTCATAGCCCAGGGGGAGATTTCGGCCTTGGTGGTCGCCTACCTCGCCGTGGTTGCACATCCCACCCGGATCTTCCCCAAGGGGAAACTGGCGAGGTTGCGGCGCTGGGCCCTCAACTTTTCTATCCGAAGCCGCATGTGGCGCTCGGTGATGGCGCTGGGGAGGCCGGCTCCGGCATTGGCCCTTTTCGGCGCCTCGGTGGTTTCCTGGCAGGTGCTTGTGCCATGGGTGGCTGGAGTGCCCTCCGTTGCCCTCAGGGAGGCGTATGTGCTTGGGAGTTTGCTGGCCGCATTGCCCTTTTGGTGTCATGTATTCCCCCTGTCCTCCCGGCCCGTTCTCGGACCCGGTGCGCGGGCGGCATATGTGGGTGCTGCGGCGATGGTGGCCAATGTGGCGAACATCGTGCAGCTGTCGGGGCTTCCGGTGGTGGCGAGGGCATCTGTGTCCCCCGCTGCATTGCTCGGGCCCAGGCTGGCGGTTGCCATGCTTCTCACCGGGGCGAGCGGCTTTCTTGCCCTGGTCCTCATCTTCCTGGTGGTCCGCTGGCTTCAGACCGACCAGGAGGCACACCCCCCGAAGCCATCGCACCGTGCCCCGCTGCAGAAGACCAAGGCATCGATAACGACAGCGGCAGGGCGAACACGATATGGAACCGGTTGGAGATCCGGCCCACCAGGCGAGGTTGTCCCCCTGTGGCCGGACGAGCCCGACGAACCCGGCGGGTTGCCGAAGAAGGGATACCTGTGAGCCCTTATCAACCTTCTACCTGGCTTGAGCTGTGGCGATGGCCCTTTGAAGCAACGGTCATGCTCCCAGTCGTGCTTGTTTGGTTCCTGCATTGGCGGGGCGGCCAGACAAGCTTTGGAATCCGAGCCCGCCTGGAGTCCGCCTCTTTCCGCGCGGGCCTGATTCTGCTGGTAGTTGCTCTGGAAAGCCCCCTGGACACCTTCACGGTCAGGTCATTTGCATGGCACATGACTCAGCACATGATCCTCTTGTTGGTGGTGCCGCCCCTGGTGCTGGCCGGCCAGCCCTGGCGGAGGCTCCTGGGAGGCCTCCCAGGATTTGTCGGCCGCCGTATTGAGGCCATGGCAGACGGCCCGAGGGGTGCCTTCCGCCGTAGGGTGGTGGCGACTGTGGGCAACGACCACCTGGCGCTGGGTGTGTTCACCGCCTATCTGTGGGTGTGGCATCTTCCCTCGATGTTCGATGCCACGCTGCGCAACGGGACGCTCCATGACCTGGAGCACCTCGGCTATCTGATGGTTGGTTTGCTGTACTGGTCTCGGGCAATCCCCGCCAGCCCATTGCCTGCACCGATAGATCTTGGGTTCAAGCGGCTCGGCTACCTCCTGGCCGGACTCGGAGCCTGCATGGTGCTGGGGGTCGTGCTCACCTTCGCCACCCATCCCCTCTACTCCCCCTACCTCCACATGGCAAACAACACCTACCGGGGAGTCATGTCGTCTCAGGTGACCGGCGGAGCCATCATGTGGGGCCCGAGCATGTTGCCCTTTGACGTGGTGTTCGCCATATCGGTCCAGGCGTGGCTGGCCAAGTCTTCCCTGGCCGACAAAGCGTCTCAAAGGCCTGGGGTCCAAAATGCCGAGTTCCGGCCACAAGTTGCCGAGGAGGCCATCCAGTGAACAGGTCCCATGCCTTGTCAGCCGAGCGGGGCGAATCAGGCCACCCGCCGAACGAAGCGATCACAGATGCCCAGCCGGGGGCCCTGGGTGGGTCGCAGGTCAGCGGAAAGTTGATCGTGTCTGTCGCCTTCCTGGCCACTTTGGTCGCCATTTGGTTTGCCTTTGCCACCAGAGGCGAACTCGCTGCGAACTTGGCGCCACACAAAGCCGCTTCGAAGCCAGTAGCGACCCGGGCTCTTTACGGAGACGCAGTGTGGGCAGCGGGCAGCCGGCCTGCGCCGGCTCTTTCGATGCAGGACCAGACCAAAAAGCTCTTTGACCTTGGCGCCCAACACGGCAAGGTCATAGTCGTTACCTTCATGGACTCACGTTGCACCACGCTTTGTCCGCTCGAAGCCGCCAGCTTGGCAAACGTGCGCGCCGCCCTTGCACCTTCCGCCCCCGTGGAGCTGGTCGTTGTAAGCACCGACCATGCCGGTGACACTCCAGCTTCGGTTGCCGCATTTGCCGCCAAGCATGGTTGGGCGCGCTGGAATTGGCACTGGCTGAATGGGAATCCTGCAAGCTTGTCCAAGGCTTGGTCCGCCTTTGGCGTCAAAGTGAACTCGGCCAGCGCCCACACCTCCGTGGCCTACTTGATTGGGAGAAATGGGCACGAAAGGGTAGCTCTACAGGCTCCCTTCATACCGCAAATCATGTCTTCGGACATCAAGGCCCTGCTGGGCTGAAAGACATGCGCCGAGGGCGCTGTCCAGGAGTTGGGAACGTCCTGCTCCTTTCGCCCTCCCAAGCGGACCAAAGATGCTATGGCCCGTAGTGCAGTCCGCTCTCTGCCATGGCATGGACGGGCCGAGAGCTCTTTGCTTGCGGCAATTGCTGGCGGCAGTTGGGTGTTTTCGCCTTGCGGCGTGCCGATCTTGTCTCCGATGGCCTATCATCTACGAGGCTTCGTGTCGTTGTCCGCAATCCTGTGGCAACGCCGGACACAGGAGGTGTTCAGATGAAGCGTTCAGGGTTGATTTCGGCAACTGCCGCACTTTCGGTTCTCGCCGCGGCCTGCGGCAGCACTACAGGTGGAACCGCTCCCACGGGGGGCAAGGCTCCTGCACAGATCACAGTCGGCACCCTTTATTCGAGCTCGGGATCGTTTGCTACGTCCTCTATGCCCGAATATGCGGGCCTCAAGTTCTGGGTAAAGCAGGAGAATGCCAAGGGCGGTGCTTATGTGGGCGCATTCCACAAACGAATACCGTTGAAGCTGGTCGCTCTCAATGACCAAAGCAACCCTGAAACGGCTGCCACCCTCTACTCCCAGCTGATCACCCAGGACAAGGTGAACATCTTGGTAGCCGACTTCGGCTCGGTCCTTACCGCCCCGGCGGTGACCATTGCCCAGGAGCACCACCAACTCCTGTTCGACGTGTCGGGAAGCGGCACCACCTTCTTCAGCGCCTCGAATCCCTATGTGGTGCTCACCTCGCTGCCGACGTCGGGGGTGTGGCCCACGCCTCTCGTGAAGTTCCTGGTTTCCAAGAAGATCAAGCGGGTCGCAATGATCTACGACTCCAACGACTTCGACGCCTCTCAGGCGGCGACGATCCGGAAGGGCTTGGCGGCACAGCACATCACGCCGGTTTTCGACCAGGCCGTGCCAACCTCGACCACCTCCTACACCACGCTCATAAACAACATCGCCGCTACCAACCCCCAGGCGGTCCTGGAACTCGGGTACCCGAATAACGACATTGCGTTCCTCCAGGCCCTTGGATCCATGGGTCGCCACTTCCCGCTCACCTTCACGGCCTTCCCCGGGCAGCTGCACGCCCTTTTGGAGTCGAACGTCGGGGCGGCAAACCTCAGCTATGTCTACTCCTACGGATTCCCGCCCCAGCTCGCCTACAACAGCCCCAACGCCGGGCTCGGCACCGCCGCTTTCGTCAAGCAATTCGGTGCCACCACCACGGGTCCCGTTAACTTCTTGGACATTGCGGGATACAACGCCGGAGTGGTGGTCGGAGCCGCACTCCGTCACGCTACGAGCCTGTCGCAGCTTTCCCTGAAGCAGGCTCTGGTGTCACAGTCGGGGAAGCTTCAGACCATTGAGGGAAGCTTCAAGATCCAAAGCGATGGAGCCCAGATCGGCGAGAGGCTCCCGGTCTCCCAGATGTTCCCCTCGTCCAATGGCACCACGATCAAGCTTGTGTACCCGTCCTCCTCGGCAAATGCCTCGGCTCGGTACCCGGCGCCCTAGCTGCAGGTGCGACTCGAATACGCCCTACTGGCCGGCGTGCTCTATGGCATGTTCTATGCCCTGGCCGCCGTCGGACTCAATCTCGTTTTCGGGGTGCTCAGGGTAGTCAACCTGGCCCATGGGGACTGGATCGTTCTCGGCTCCTTTTTGGCTTGGGAGCTGTATTCGACGTTCCATCTGAATGTCCTGTTCTCCGCGGTGGTGGCGCTCCCGCTCGGCATGGCGGCGGGGTTCATCCTTTACTGGGTGCTAGCCCCGCGCCTGGGGCGATCGGAAGACCCCGAGATGACCTCGTTCGTGCTCTTTTTCGGGATCTCCCAGATCATTGAGGCTCTGGCTACCTTTGGGTTCGGCAACAACCAGCGGTCCCTGCTTCCCAACGCCTTGGTTGCTGCGCCGCTCCGGCTGGGTGGCCAGGTCTATCCTGGGGTGCTCGTGGCCTCGGCGGTTGCCTCGGTTCCCCTACTTCTGGCCCTCTACCTCTACCTCTACCGCAGCCATGCAGGCGCTGCGACCCGAGCAGTGATGGCAAATCCCGCCGAGGCGGCTGCGGTAGGGATCAATGTGAGGAAGATCTCCGCGTTGACCTTCGGCATAGGCACCGCCGCGGCTGTTGCAGCGGGGGCATTCAGCATCTTTGTGGAGGGTGGTACGAGTCCGTCCCAGGGGGTGGCCCTCACCACCGTGGCTTTTGCCGTCATAGTCATAGGATCCCTTGGAAATGTGGCGGGGACGGTGCTGGGGGGATTGGTGTACGGCATAGCAGATCAGATGACAGCGACTTTTGCCTCCTCCTGGGCAAACCTCGTGCCTTACCTCATTCTCATCCTGGTAATGCTGGCCAGGCCATCGGGCCTTTTGGGGCGGGCAACTCGTGATGCGTGAGGGGTCACAGGCCGCCGAGCTGGCAGAGATGCTCGGACCCCGACAAAGTCTTGGCCACCGCAGTGCTGGAAGTCCCCTGGGCCGCTATTGCTGGTCCGGCTGCCAAGAGATCCGCCAAGGCATCCGAAGCGCTCCGAGGTGGGTGCAAGGCCCCGGGGCGGGGTTCAATGGCTTCAATGCAGCCATCTATCCAAGTTCGGAGATGACCTCGGGCCAGCCGGCGGACCCGTTCCAGGCGGGCCAGGCCTCCGTTGGTCCCAAGCCGGCCCCTCATCGCCAAACTGGTGACTTTCTCGGCGAGATCGGATTAGCCGGGGCGTTGGTGAGAACACAAGCAACCGCGGCGGGTTCCGGCATTGCGGCTGAGGTGCCGCAACTGGTCGGCAAGCGGTGCGGCTGATGGCTTTGCCGGCTTGGCTTTCCAGGCGGCCCTGGATGCCGGACGCAGTCGTAGGTGTAGTGGCGGTGCTTGCTTTTGCGCTGGCACCGTCCTTCTATGGCAATGAACTGCTGTTGTTGAACATGGCGCTTTATGTAGTCCTCGCCCAGGGGATCAACGTGGTATACGGCTTCGCCGGCTACCTGCCCTTCGGTTACGTGGGGTTCTTCGGCGCCGGCGCCTACGGAGCATCGTTGTCGGTCCGCTACCTGCACGTACCTGCCCCCTTGGCCGTCATCCTCGGAGGAGTGGCTGGGGCTTTGACCGGCACGGTCCTGCTTCCATTGTTGCGCCTGGCGGGGCCTTATTTTGCCATCACAAGCCTCGCTGCCGCCGAGGCGATATACGCAGTGGTGGCCAACCCGACGCTCGACTTTGTCACGCAGGGAACCTCCGGCACCGACCTGGCCTCCATATACAACAGCGCAGAGAGTTATGCCGCGGCGGTTTGCCTGGTAGGTGCCACCGTTGCCGTAGTGGTGCTGTTGCGCTGGGGGAACTTCGGATTGGCGCTGCGAGCAATCCGCTCCAACTACCTGGCGGCGCTATGTGCCGGGATCGACGTGGTGAGGGCACGGCGGATTGCGTGGATCGTGTCGGCCACTATTGCAGGCTTGGCCGGGGCCATCTTTGCCTGGGCGATAGCGACCTTCTACGCTTCGGCGGTCTTCGACCTGTCGGTGAGCGTCTTTGCCATCGTCTTTGCCCTGTTCGGTGGAGTAGGGACAACCGCAGGCCCAATCGTGGGTGCGGTCCTCCTCTACGGCCTTTACTCGGCCATTGGCATAACTGCCCCCTCCAGCTTCGAACTCGTCTATGGAATCCTCATCGTGGTGTTGGTCCTTTTCGTGCCCAGAGGACTTTCTGGCCTGTGGCATGGCTTCTTGCAGCAGTTTCGTCCGACTAAAGGACAGCTGGGCGGTGGCGGAGGCCCGTCGACCGGCAGGCTCTTCATGGCATCCGGCCAACCATCGGAAGCAAGGATGGAAGGGGGAGAGGAAATCCTTCGCGTGGAGAACCTGTCTCGCAACTTTGGTGCACTCAGGGCCGTAGATGGGGTCAGCTTCGCCTTGGCAAGGGGAGAGATCCTGGGCCTTGTTGGGCCGAATGGTTCGGGCAAGACCACGGTGATCAACCTGCTCTCCGGCGTCTATCAACCATCTGGTGGTTCGGTTGTCCTGGGTGGGAAAAATGTCGCTCACCTCAAGTGCCACCATTTGGTGCGGATGGGAATAGCGCGGACGTTTCAGATCCCTCAACCGCTTGCATCGCTGACTGCGGCGGAAAATGTGGCCCTAGCCTCCAGACACGGACGCCCTGGCCCGATGGCAATTGCAGATCCCATCGCTGCAGTGGGACTTGCCAGCCAACGCGACACCGCGGCAAAGGACCTGAACGCGTCGCAGCAGAAGCGGCTCGATCTGGCCAGGGCATTGGCAACCGGTCCCGATGTCCTGCTCGTCGACGAGATGGGTGCAGGGCTTTCTCCGGCAGAACTCGATGATCTGGCCGCACTGCTGCGCGACCTGGCCAAACAGGGAATTGCACTGGTGGTGGTTGAGCATCTGATGGGATTTTTGGCCCAGGTGACCGACCACGTGGTCGTCCTGGACGCAGGCCAGGAAATCTATCGAGGGTCTCTCGGCGACGCCGTGAAGGACGAACAGGTGATAAAGGTGTTCCTCGGTGCCTGAATCTCCCAACCCGGAGCGGCCTATGGCCCTGGATATATCGGGCCTCGATGCGGGTTATGGAAAGATGCAGGTTTTGTGGGATGTTTCGTTGTCTGTGCGCCGAGGCGAAACATGTGTTCTCCTGGGGGCCAACGGCGCCGGGAAGACGACTCTTTTAAAGGCCGTGATGGGACTCCTCCCGGCCTTGGCTGGCACGATCAGCCTGTCGGGAACTGCGATCCAGGGGATGCGTCCCGACCAGCGTTCCCGGATTGGGATTGCCTACATGAGCGAGCAAGCGATATTCCCCTCGCTCAGCGTCGCCCAAAACCTGGCTTTGGGGGGCCATGGGATGAGCCGTGGCCAGCTGCATGCCCGGCTGGAGGAGGTATATGCCATCTTTCCCGATATTGCCTCCAGAAAGCGGGCCCAGGCGGGCAGCTTGAGCGGGGGGCAGCGCAAGATGGTGGGCCTGGCCAAGACCTTGGTGAGGGATCCCGTTATCATGGTGCTTGACGAACCATCCTCTGGTTTGTCGCCGCTTTTCGTCCGAGAGGTGGTGAACCTGCTGGCCAAGACCAAGGGACCCGACCGGGCGCTGCTGATTGCCGAACAGAACGTGGGCTTTTTGGAGATCGCTGATTCTGTGGCGGTGCTGGAGGGTGGGAGAGTGCGTTTCCGGGGAACGCTGGGGGATTTCCGATCCGATGCTCAGCTCCGGGAGGCGTTTTTCGGGCTGGGGGTCGAGTAGGGGAGGGTTGCTCCCTGCTCGCAGGTCAAGGGGCTCCGATCCAGCCGCTACCATGGCCGAGGAGAGGTGCGAGAGCGGCCGAATCGGACTCACTGCTAATGAGTTGACTGGGGGAACCTGGTCCGAGGGTTCAAATCCCTCCCTCTCCGCTCTTGTGACCTTGGGTGATCAGCCCCATTGATGCTTGCGTGGGCGTCTCGAACTGGGGCGAGATGCTTGCCACCGACCGACTTCATCACTGCAAGTGGGTCGCTCCTTCCATAGAGACCAAGAGGATTACCGGCCCACTAGAGTTGCTTCGTTGCGCTCGTAGCTCAACGGATAGAGCATCTGACTACGGATCAGAAGGTTGGGGGTTCGAATCCCTCCGAGCGCGCGAAAAAAGTGCAGGTCAGGGGCCTGGCCGACATCTTCGCCAGATCCTTGGCCTCCGGATTTGTCACGGTTTTGTAACGGAGGCTCGGGTGAACGGACTGCGGCGAGTTGTTGATCTGGACCTTGAGCGCAC
>JAKAOS010000153.1 GCA_021823165.1 Actinomycetes bacterium
TGTGGCAGTGCTACCCCGCCGAGAACCGCGAACTCGCTGAAGAGATCACGGGCCATGGTGCACTTGTGTCGCAGTTCTGGCCAACCCGCCCGCCGGGTCGGGACACCTTCCCTCGCCGTAACGTCATCACCTCTGGACTCAGCCAGGGGACCGTCGTCATCGAGGCGTCCAGCACGTCCGGGGCCAAGATGCAGGCGCGCCTTGCCCTGCAACACGGCAAGAAGGTGTTCCTCGTCCGGTCGCTCGTTACGGGCCAGAAGTGGGCGCAGACCTACGTGCAAAAGCGCGGAGCGATCGAGGTTGGTGACGTCGAGGAAGTCATCCGGCACCTTGCGTCGCCCGACAAGGTTCGCCGGGCAAGCAAGGAGCGTCAGCAGCTCACCCCTTCGCTCTTGTGAGACCGGGTGTCCAGCCAGATCGAGCCGCCTGTAGGACCACCGCTCGGGTTCCCGCTCTGCCCGTACTGCCCGTAGCGACACAGCGGACCTCCACGAGTATGTCTCCCATGTTCGAGGGCATCGTTCGAGAACGTCACCGCAACAGCGTGTCCGGTGTGCAGCCAGATCGTGGAGAGCGGTCAGTGCTCGAACTGGCTCTGTGCCGATCCGGCGCGGCAAATCACGAAAATTCGGGCGATCGCCTACTTCTCTGGCAAGCTTCGCGCCACGATCCACCGCTATAAATACGGTGGCGGGCACGGCTGGTCACTCATCTTCGGTCGCCTGCTTGTGGCCTGGCTCGATCAGAATGCCCGGGATCGTCCACCTGACCTGATCATCGCTAACCCAACCTTCCTTGGCGATGGTGGCGCATCATGGAGACACGCGGAGTGCGTACTCGAGGTCGCTGCGACCGAGGACGTGTTAGGCGAGTGGCCGTTTGACCTCGAAGAGACCCCGGCGCTCGTAAAGACGCGACCGACCCCCAAGTCGGCCGGCGGCAATGCAGCAGCAAAGCGTGCAGCAGCCACGGACCTGCGAGCTGCTCTGCATATCCCCGACGCTGCCCGAACGCAGGGTCGTCGCATCCTGGTATACGACGACGTGTGCACGACGGGAAGCCAACTCGACGCCATCGCCGGATACCTCATCGATGAGGGTGGCGCAGCCGAGGTCGAAGGCATCGTCTTGGCGCGCGCCCCTTGGAAATCCACGACGCAGGACTGATCCTTCTCGTCGGAGCACGGGGCGGAGCCCATCGAGGCGGGTGGGGCCTCATCGAGGGCTCTGGCCGTCAGCGATCGGCGCCGGGCGGCCACGCTAGGCTCAGATCTCCCAGTGACCCTGGAGTGCGCCGGGAGGACCAGTTTTCCCCTCCCCAAGCGACTCCTTTCGTTTCCCCAGGAGATACCTATGACCTCTGAACCGGCGGCCTGCCGCCCCCGGCTGCCAGACGCCCGGGGCTGAGGAACATGAGCGCACAGGACAGCGGAGCACGACCCGGTGGGAACGGCCCTGTGGTCGGGATCGTCATGGGCAGCAAATCCGACCTTGGGCACATGCGGCCCGCATCGGAGGCTTTGAATGAACTGGGCGTGGCGCATGAGATGCGGGTGGTATCCGCTCATCGCACCCCACAGGACATGATCCGATACGGCTGCGAGGCCAAGGAGAGGGGCCTGCGGGTCATCATCGCCGGGGCCGGAGGGGCAGCCCACCTCCCCGGCATGCTCGCCGCCGTTACCACCCTTCCCGTGATCGGTGTCCCAATCCCCCTTCGCCACCTGGATGGAATGGACTCCCTACTCTCCATCGTCCAGATGCCCTCCGGCGTGCCGGTCGCAACCGTTGCAATCGGGGCCGGGAGGAACGCCGGGCTATTGGCTGGCCGCATCCTGGCCATTGGCGACAGCTCCCTGGACGCTGCCCTGGTGAATCTGGCCGAGACGATGGCTGCCGCCTCCCGTTCGGCCGAGATCGGCGACCAGCCAGACTGAGCCCGCCGACTGCATCTGGATCACCCGATGCGGGGCTGGCAACTTTGGCTGTCGGACCGATGATGGCGCCTGGCCAGCTCTCCGGGGCCCTTTTTGGTCCACCGAGGCGACCGCCGTATTGTCAGGCGGGCATCTGGTTGTTGTGCAGTTCCCTGCCGGCGTCACCGGCCCCCTCCTGCTCCAGGTAGGCGAGGAAGGCCCGGGTGACCGGGGAGATCCGCTTGCCCGCCGGATACACCGCATACCACTGCCGCATCAGGGGAAATCCCTCTACGTCCAGCACCGCAAAGGCCCCTGAGGCCACGTCCAGGGACAAAGTGTGCCGGGAAACCACGGCGAGCCCCATCTCCCCCGCCACGGCCTGCTTGATCGCTTCATTGCTGCCAAGTGCCATCCGCACCGTGAGATGCACCCCGTGCATGCCAAAAAAGCGCTCCGCCGCAAGCCGGGTGCCCGATCCGGGCTCTCTCATGATGAAGGGTTCGCCTGCGAGCCGGGCGGGGGCGATCTTCCGCTCTTTGGCCAGCGGATGGGAGGCCGGGGCGACGACAACCAGGGGGTTCATCATGAAGGGAAGCGATACCACATTGAGGTTGTCCGGGGTGTTGCCCATGATGTAGAGGTCATCCAGGTTCCCAGACAGCCGTTCGAGCAGCCGGTCCCGGTTGTCCACCCCGAGGCTCACCTCGATCCCCGGGTGCAGCTTGCAAAAGCCACCCAGGAGCCGGGGCACGAAGTACTTGGCCGTGGTGATGATCGAGAGCCTGAGGCTGCCCCGCTCCAGGCCCCGGGTCTCTGCCAGGGCCACGTCCAGGGCATCCAGTCGATCGAAGATGTCCCGGCTTGCCGCCTCGACCAACCGCCCGGCCGCAGTCAGGAACAGGCGTTTGCCCACCTGTTCGTGAAGTGGCATTCCCATGGTCTTGGAGAGCTGCTTTATCTGTATCGACAGCGCCGCGGGCGTCATGTGCAACTCCTCGGCGGCCCGGGTCATATTCAGGTGCCGAGCCAGCGCCATCATGATCTCCAGCTGATGAAGCGTGGCGTTACGCGGCGTCACTGCAACACCAGGGCCCATCGGCCCACCTGGGGATCGGGGCCGGACAGGGCGTCGGAGGTGATGGTGGCGTCATGCAGGCGCCGTTGCCCAACCCCTGCCGTGGCCCACTCCGTCGCCCTGGAGACCAACGGGATTGCCCAGAGGGCAGATGGGTGCCGGGGGCTTGCTGGCCGATTGAGAAGCAGGCAGCTCTCGGTTCTTATGCACTGAGGAGCCTTGCTGTGCCCCAGCGGTGTTTCGCCCATGTTCGCCTTTTCGCCTTGCATCGAAATACTTCCTCCGCTCCGGCATCACCCGGTGGCGCCGTTGCCGACATCGGGCCCCTGAGGCTCGTGAGAGGAAATCCTAACAAACCGCCATCGCATGGCTGGTGGCCCCGGTTGGAGCCACCAGCCATCGGCGTGCTCAGCGCACCGGCCTCCACTGCTTGTCTGGCCCGCGGCGGGTAATGGAGCCGTCGTCAGCGATCCTGAACAGGTGTAGCCACGCGTTGTCCACCAGTTGGCCAACCAACTCGTGGTTGGAGATCACCTGATCAATGGCTTCCTGGGGCGCCTCCACCACTACGTTGAGCCGCATTGGTTCGTGAATCCAGCGCTTGCCGTCGTGGAGCGACTGCAGGGCGAGCCCCACCCGCAGGTCTCCCCCGTTGCCCTCCAGCACCCCGATTGAGCCCCCGACAACGTTGTGAAGCGTCTTGTTGCCGCTCCCGAACCGGCGATTGTCGACCGTCGAGCCGTAGTACTGCATGTTGATCCAGTTTCCAACCACCATGGGCGCCGACATGATCAGCGACAGCGTGGAAAACCCAGGGTCCTGTCCCCAGTTGTACTCATGGAGAAAGACCCGGCCCCCCAGGTCCAACCCCGCCGTACGGGACCGGGGTGCGACGATGAATGCCGCATTGCCGCCCAGGCCCCATTCGGGCCGGACCTGTGCCCAGTCCCGGGTCCTTCTGTGCATGTCGGCAGCCACTTCCCCAGGCGGGAGACCCGCCGTCCCAAGGAGGCTGGCCCGTTCCGCCCGGGTGATCTCCCCCGCCGAGGAGAGCAGGTCCTGAAGTCGGCTCACCTCTGCCGAGTGCGACTCGGGAATCCCATCCAGACCGAAGATTTGCACCTGGTCGGTCGTGGTGTCGTGCAGTGCCGCAATGAAGTAGGTGTCTGGGGGTATGACGACGCCCTTGGCAGCAAGGCCTTCCCGGGTGACGGGGTCGTTCAGCAGGGCCGCGGATATCCGGGCACTCGCCTCACCGGTCTGGCCGCCACAGGCCCCGCAGTCCAGACCCGTCGCCTGAGGGTTGTTTACCGTGGTGCTGCCATGGCCGACTATGAGCACGACCCGGGAAAACTCCTGAGTAAGGCCCATGTTGCGCAAAATGAACTCCGCCACCGAGGGACGGTCGGCCGCCGGGATGCCCGAGGCCTGACCACTGTCCACCCAGGAAGGCACCGAGGATGGGTCACCCAGTCGGGGAGTCAGCTGTTCGTGCACCTCGGCCTTGAGACCCTTTTTGGCAGGGTGTGTAGCCGGACGGCTCCAACCCATCGAGTTGCTGAGCAGTTTGTGAGCCGAGAGCAGGCCGAAGATCGG
>JAKAOS010000023.1 GCA_021823165.1 Actinomycetes bacterium
GGTGGACAATGACAGTCTTGAACCGCCAATCGAGAGGCGAGTTGAAAAACCCCAAGGTAAACAGCTTCGCAATGCGTTTCGCCAATGTCAACGGCACTGGCTCCGCTAGCGCCAACAACCTCATATAGAGATCACCGTCCTGCCTATTGAGCGATACGATGCTGATTTCCTGAACGCCAGTCATCACACAATGACCTACCGTGATCTGACCGTCGACGGTAGCTCTAGCTATACCTATCATACTCGTATGGCGCGACCTTCGCGCCATACGAGTATGAGCAATCGACTAAGCTAAATAAAAAGACGTTCGGCTTGGCCGTTCAAATGACTTCCGTCGTCATCAAGGAACGACTCGCAAATGAAACCTGCGCGCAGTTGCCAGCAATGGCGTTCCTCACTCCTCGCTTTACGTTCGTGTTCCATAAAGGTGCAATCGCCATTTCTACCGAAATAGGCAGCAGGTGAGATCGCTGCTACTTGCCGATCAGCAACCTAGGAGAGTCCTGAAGTAGAGGTGGTCCAGCGGCCAGTCGGGCCGCCGGATGGCGTGGAACACGCCCGCAGGGGTCGTCGGCAGTTGCCCTGGGAGTCGATCCACCGCTTGCACTCCCCGGCACCCGGTTCCCCCGGTGTCTTTCGGGGGGTTCCCGGGCGTTCGAGGGTCACGGAGTGGCGGAGAGGGGATGGAGTGGCGGCAGGTCGATCGTCGCTCACGGTGGCGCTGCGGCCCACTTGCCCCCGGCTCTCGTGACCCCGAGAGTCGAGAGGCGGCTCCAGTTGATCGCCGCAGCACGGGTGTCGGCGTCCGCCGCTATGCGGACGATGCCCCGGACCCGGGCTCGTCGTCCTCCCCATGCCCGGCGCACGAAGTGGGCGATCTTGCGCTCCACCTTGGGCCGGGTGCCGGTGTAGGCCTCCTGCCATTGGGGGTCGCTCTGTGCGGCCTTGTGGGACTGGAGGAGGTCCTCACGGGCGTGGATCGTGACGGTGCGCCCCGACGACGAAGTGGTGCACGACGCCCGCAACGGGCAGCCGGTGCACTGCGAAGCGAAGTCGGCGAGCCCCGAGCCGTGCGTGCGGCGTCGGATCGCCGCCACCTTGCCGGCGGGACAGGTGACCACTCCGGCCTCGAGGTCCACGGTGAAGTCGTCCTTGCCGAAGCGACCCTCTCGCCCGGTTGCGGGGGCGACCTTCGCCTTCACGTCCTCGTAGCCGGCGTCTTCGAGCCGGGCGAGGGTCTCCGCGGTCCCATAGGCGCAGTCGCCCATCACGGTCGGCTTCACCTCGTCGGTGGCGTGTCCTTTGAGCAGGTCCTCGACAGGCGTCGCATCGTGGGTGTTGGCCGGCGTGACGATCACCTCGTCGACGAGCTCGGCGTCGGGGTCGACCGACAGGTGCGCCTTGTAGCCGTCGAAGCGGCGGTTGTGGGACTTGTGGCCGTGTCGGGCCTCGGTGTCGACCGTCGAGATGATCCGGTCCTTGGCGACACGCCGGGCGATCCGGAAGATCCCGTCGTCGCCTTGCTCGACGTCCTGGCCCGCCACGATCGCCACGAGCTGCGCCGCGTCGGCGTCGGCGCTGTGGAGCTCCTCTTCGTCGAGGGCACCGAGGGCGGCGATGCAGTCCCGGACGAGCGCGTCGACGAGCGCCTCACGGGCCACCTCGTCGTCCCAGTCGCAGCTCGGCTTCCCTGGCCCTTTGTAGTCGTCGTCGCGGGTGAGCACCGAGCGCACCTTCTCCCCCAGGACGGGGTTGTCCCGGTCGAGCACCGACAGGAGCTTTCTGATCGCCGAGCGCAGCTGGGTGACGGTGTCCTGGGTAGCGACGGCGTCGTAGATCGGCGTCGAGTCGAGCACCCGCACCCGGTTCCCGAGCACGCCCGCCTCGGTTGCCGCCTCCTTCGTGTCGCAGAACAGCCGGCGAGGCCGCACAGAGCCCCGCAGGCGGTTGCGCAGGCCGACGAGGGTCGTCGGATGGAACGACGCTGCACCCGCATCCACCCCGCAAGCTGCCTGCCAGGCAAGATCGCGCTCGAGGCGGTCGCAGGCCTCCTGGTCGGACAGGCCCTCGTGGGACTGGAGGAGCATCACCGTGGCGAGCACCCTGGCGGGGATCGTCGGGCGTCCGAGCCTCGAAGACTTGTACAGATCAGCGAAGTAGTCGTCGCCGAACATCGCCCCGCCGTGCTCGGCCAAGAGCAGGTAGATCCCCCGGAGCCGCTCCCCGAGCAGGCTTCGGGGATCCTCGAAGCGGGGTTGGACATTCAAACGACCGAGCGCCATGACCAATTCTCGCCCACCCGCCAACAGATCGCGAATCGAGCGGCGACTACTTCAGTGGCCTTCTAGATGCTGTCACTGCACGGAGAGTGGGGGAGCTTCTCCGCCAGAACCGGTCCGACGATCTCGTCGATGCCCACGTCGCGCTCTTGGTACAGCCCGACTCTCAAGTGCTGACCAGTGATGAGCCAGACATCAAAGCCTTGCTCCGCACCCGGAAGGTGCGTGCACGCATCATCCGCGTGTAACACGCCCTCCGGGGGCTCCGTTCGAAACGTGAAACGGGGCCTCACTGAAACGTGAAGACCTCCCTGGTGGACTTACCTTGTCACAGCACAAGACCACCCACTACGGTTGTCGGTAACGCGTTTGCCCAGGTGAATAGCCATGTAGTTTGCTTGCTGCCGCTCGGGACTGTACTGCGGACAAGCCCCGGTGAGGCTCCGGTACACCCGACCAATCCCCTGGTCGCCTCGCTCCCGGTCCAGCGGCGCCTTGCACTCGAGGAGATGGTCGACCTGATCGCTGCCTATCGTCGGGGTGTCCCGGTGGAGGAGTTGGCAGCCTCATTCCGGATCAACCGGACGACGGTCCTCAGGCAGGTCAGGCGCCACGGGGTCCCCAAGCGGGATCGCCGGGCACTCCGGCCGGACGATGTCGCCAAGGCCGCGAAGCTCTACGCCGAGGGGCGGTCTGCCGAATGGGTCGTCGAAGAGTTAAAGGTAGCAGCGAGCACGGTCCGGCGTGCCCTGAAGCAGGTTGGCATCACCATGCGGCCTGGAGGGCGGCGACGGCGAGATGACAGCACGCTGTCTCCCCGTTGAACATCGCGGAGCACAGGCTTGGCCTCGGCCTCGGCCCAGCTACTGGTCAACGCGCACCCACCTCGTTCCCCGGCCGACCCCGCTAGGACGTACGAACCCCTCGTTCTTTAGCTCCCGCAGCACGAGTCGGACAGTCTGATCGCTCACTCCGGGCACGGCTCGTCTCACGTCCGCCATCTCGAAAGACGTTCCGGCGTGGTTGAGCACGTAGTTCCGGACCCGGTCCTGCTTGGTGACGCCCGAACGATGATCAGCGGCACGTGCCGCGAAGGTCTCATACGCATGGGCGACCACCTCGACGAAGAAGCTGAGCCACGGCCAGGGGTCGTGGCTACCGTCTTGCCAGCCGACGGTCGATGCCGCCAGGGCGTCGTAGTAGGTCTCGCGTCGTTCGTAGATGAGCCCCTCGAGGGAGACATAACGCCCGACGCCGTAGCCGACCTCGGAGAGCAGGCGCGTGCTGAGCAGGCGAGAGAGCCGCCCGTTGCCGTCGACAAAAGGGTGAATCGTGAGGAAGTCGAGTGCGAACAGTCCCACGAGCAACGCACGGTGGTGACGCCCGGAGCCTTGTTCAGCGCGATAGCGGTCAATGAGCTCGGACATGAACAACGGCGTCTCCTGGTGCGACGTCGGGACGAACCGAACGCTCGACGTCCCGTCGGGGTGGCGGTCCACGACGAGGTTGTCGACGGTCTTGAACTGACCTCCTCCACCGCCCGTCCGACCAAAGAGGAGTCGGTGGAGATGGAGGACGAGACCGATGGAGAGATCGCCCGGCCGGTCTTGGAACAGGTAGTCGAGGGCATCACGGTACCCAGCCAGCTCCTTCTCGTTGCGGACGCGGAGTCGTTGGTCGGCACCTCGGACGATCCGTTCAGCTCGGGCCTGTTCCACCACGACTCCCTCGATGGCTGAAGAGGCGATCACCGATTCAACCCTCGCCGCGTCGGCCAGCTCTTTCAGCAGCCCGGGGAGCCGGTCGGCGTAGAGTGCCTCTGAGCCGCTTCCGGCGTCGGCGACACTCAGGCGCGTGACAACACTCGCTGGCACTGTGCCGATCAAGGAATCGACGTCGGCGAAGCTCCGCATCTGCCAACCTTCCGCTAAACCTGCTAATCAGTGTTCGGATTAGCAGTTTATAGGCTCCAGCGGCCACTGGCGATGAATCTCCCAGCCCACCGGCCCCGTCCCAGAGCAAGGCCCGCTCGGCACGAGGGCATTCGTCACCGCGTCTTGTCCAGGCAGTACCGTCCCCACCATGGTGCAGTCCCTCGCCCGGCTCATCGAGGAGATCACCGTCGATGCCTACGACACCGACGAGCAGATGTCGGGGTTCCTAGGTCCTCCAAGCTGAGGTGGCAGTCCCCGTTGCTGCGACCGTGCTCGGCGGCGGCGCGGTCGCGGTCATGATCGCCTGCTCGGTCATCGCCCAGATCACCGGCCATGGCCGACCGTCGTCCGCGGTCCAGACGGTTGGGCTCTGCCTCCTCGCCACCGGACTGATCCTGCTCGCCGTCGCCGGTGCCGTCTCCTCGCTCGCGGTGTTGCTGGTCGCCACTTCGTTCGCCGGGGTCGGACAGGGGCTCGTGTTCCTGGCGGGGATCACCGAGGTCACCGCCGCCGCACCACCCGAACGCCGCGCCGACGTGCTCTCCAGCTTCTACGTGATTGTCTACCTCGGCGTCGGACTACCCGTGATCGGCGTCGGCTTCCTCGCCACCGCGATCGGGCTGTTGCACTCGGTGCAGTACTTCGCGCTCGCCGTCGCCGCCCTCTGCCTCGCGCTCACCATCACCCTCGCCTACCGCAACCGACAAGCGCGGCTGACTGCTTGCGACCGACCGGCGCAGGCAGAACCCGACCCGCACGAGCAAGAAGGAGCCCCGCGATGAACACCCGCCATCTCGCCGCCGCCTACCAGCGCTTACTCGACTCCGCGCAAGCGATCACAGAGGACACCCGGCTCGATCCTGACCAACGCGCGGACATTGACTGGACGCTCTGTCACGTAGCGCTCAGCGACCAACTCCTCACCCACAAGGCCCAGGAGGTCCGCTCTCGCCAGGCTGGGACGACGGCCGAGTTGGTCGTGGACAACCAGCCAGCGATGGACCCCGCCGCCATCGCCGCGATGAGCGCCTCCACCACCCACCAAGACAGGATCGCGGCCGTGCGGCAGCACGCCGCCGGCCTGATCTCCGTACTCGACCAGACCTCCGACCAGGCAGCCCAGGCCCCGCTAACGCTCCGGTTCCACGACAAGGCCGGACAGCACGTCGGCGACACCGACATGACCTGGGCACACCTCATCGACCTCCGCACCCACCAGCACATCCCCGCTCACGCCACCCGACTCGCCAGCTACCTACCAGTCCGACCCGACTAGACGAATGACGACTCCCAGCGACACCATCAAAGGAAGGATCAGAGCCAAGCGGGGCGTCGTCCGAGGGCAGGTTGTCACTGCGGTCGGCGTGCTCCGCACCCACCTGGCCGAGCGGTGGACGCTCAACGCTCCTGCCGAAGAAGTCCACTTATCGCGCTATCAGCTGATCAGGGCATTCGACGCTACGATCGGGACAAGCCCGATGGCGTACCTACGGTGGATGTGTGCCGAGCAGATGGCCCAGCTGCTTTTATCGACCGACCTCCCGGTGGCTGAGTTAGCGCGGTCGGCCGGGTGGGCGGATGCGAACTTCGCCAGCCGCTGCTTCCACGCCCACTACGCCGGAGCGCTCCCGCTCGATGTGTCAAAGAGGAGCAAGAGCGCCTCGCCCGCCAGCTCGACCTCGTGACCGCAAGGCTTGATGCGCTGGACACCACCTACGACGAAGCCCGCACCCACCTATAGGAGTGCTTGGTGCTTGCCGGGGACTGCCAGACCATCTACGTCTGGGGCTCGCAGCCCACCCGGCAGACCGCGAACCAAGTCTTCTTCAGCCCCATCTACCTTGACGCCGACGACACGATCCGCACCGAGCCCACCCGACCCTTCGGGCTGCTACTCGACGCCGACACCCAGCAACAGGCGCTCACCTGGGCCGACATGCGCCAGAACGCGAGGAAGCGTCCCACTCGAACCCTCATGCACGATGTTGAGGGTTCGAGTAAGACGCGTGGAGTGGAGACGACGGGACTCGAACCCGTGACCCCCTGCTTGCAAAGCAGGTGCTCTTCCAGCTGAGCTACGTCCCCGTTTTGAACTAAGCCAGTCTATCCGGCTTTGGCCGGCCGGGGGGTGGGGGATGTGGCACTCAGGTAATGACGACAGGCGGTGCGTTGAGCCGAGGTGTTCGCATTGGCCATGCAGTGGTCGTAGTTGGCGACCTGGCGGGGATGTGATGTCATGAAGATGACCCCTGAGATCACCAACGCAGCCGGGATCAGCATTCCAACCACGCCCGTGCCGAGCCCGGCCGTCGCCGCACCCCCATTTGTGGCCTCCCCACGCTTACCCCGCCGCCTGCCAATTATTCCCAATACCACGCCTCCAAGGCCCATCACCAGGCCAATGGGAGGAAATAGGAGGCCGGATGGAATGGACAGGATCCCAAGCACCAAAGCTGTAGTCCCGACTCCATTGCGGCCAGGCTTGCCGGTTCCGTGGGAGATCGAACCCGGTCCAGCAGCTGGAAGCAGATCTTCAGACATAACTAGGTCTCGGTCGCCGGCTTGTGGCATGTTCTGAGACTTGGCGCCCTGGATAGGTCATCGATTGCTCCATTCGGTCCGCTTCACCATCCCCCCTGCGGTCACCCATTCTCCAAAGGCACCAGCGGATGGACTCCATTGTCGCCGTCGAACCGCGCAGCCCTGACGCCCCGGCGCCACAACTCGGCCATCATTGGGGCAACAGCGGGGCCATGCCAAGCCACTCCATGCGCACCTGGGCTGCCGAGGCCCTCGCCGGCGGCCCTTATGGCAGCGACCGCTGCGACCGTCCCTGCGGCCACGGCGGGGCGATCAATTGCTCCGGCGAGAGTCACTTCGCTTTGGCCCCCGGACTTGGCCGTGACTTCAACGGCGAACCCGCCGACCTCGTCCTCGATCGTTCTGAGGGGCGCCCGGCTCCACCTATCGGCGATAAGTTCGCTGGTGAACCTATAGGAACTGCCCAGGCGTGCCTCGGCCGCCGCAAGTCCGCGGTCGGCAACCCGCCTTCTTTGGCTGACAACCTCGCGGTAGGAGGCACGCCCGATGGCGGGGAGTGCCTCGACCACCAGTGGCACCACGGCTCCCCCGGATGGAACCGCCAACCTTACTCCAAGAGGAGGAGGGAGCCACCGGCGCAGCGGGGTACGGTCGGTCACCTTCTGGTAGCCGCCATCCACCCATCGCGTCGCAGGCCTGCGCCGGGCGGCGGCCTTTTCCCTTCTGCAGCCAGCTCCCCCGGCTCCCATGGACACGACCTCGACCTCTGCCACCTCGTCGAAGTCCGCTGTTAATGAGCGGAGAGCCAACTCGCTGAAGCCGGGACAGAAGCCGGCACCTACAACCAAGCTTCGGAGAGCCGTACGCGCGGCCGCATCGAGTTCGAACAGCTCCGCTGATGAAGAGGTGCACACAACATGACAACCCTTGGCAAGCGCCTCAATCGCCAAGTCGGGTTGAGCGCCGGGAGTGGCAAGGACCACTACATCGCAACCGGAGAAAACTCCCTCGGCCCCTCCGGCAACCGAGGAATGTGCCCCAAGGCTGTGCGCCGCAGTCTTCAGTGCCTCTGGATTTGGATCATAGAGAACGACGCTGGCGACCTGTGGAGATGAAATGAGCTGTCTGGCCGCCCTGGCTCCGGTTGCGCCAAGGCCAATTACGCCTGCCGAAATGCCGTCTCTTTGGTTCACTTGCCTCCCACCAGGTGCCTCTGGCTGCAGTAGGGGGCGCCGCCGAGATCGGGCCACGCCCTCGGCATGCCCTTGGGGGTCTCCGGGCCGCCGCCCAGGGCCAACCGGGGCCGACAAGCCAAATCCATCGCGCCAACCTAGTCCAAAGACCCTCGATACCGCTGACGGCCAGGACTCCTAGAGCACCGCTTCCAACTGCTCGATGGTTGGTGCACCCCCGCTGCCATACAGCCGACAGGCAACCACCTTGCCCGAAACGTCACCCCGGAAGGGGTCAACCCCTTCCACCAGGACCGTTGGAGAGCCAACAAAATCCTCTCTTTTGGCTGCCTGTATTTCCGAAAGCTCCTCCACTACCACCTCTGTGGCGCTTTCGCCCTTTCTCCCAAGCGCCTCGATGAGGCGATCCCTGGCTAGCGAGCAATTCGGACACCCCGGGAGGCACAGAAGAACGATTGTTCTCTTCATGTCCAAACCGTAAAGCCTCCCCTTGAGGGGAGAGTCAAGGGATATTCTGCCATGGTGGCCATGAAGATCGGGGAACTCGCCAAGCACAGCGGCACGACGGTGAAGGCACTCCGCTTCTACGACGGAATCGGCCTCCTCCCTGCACAAGAGCGGACCAGGTCCGGCTACCGCCTCTATGGAGACGAGGCCGTTACACGGCTCCGCTTTATCCGCGCCGCCAGGTCTGTCGGGCTGAGCCTCGAGCAGATCAAAGAGATCATTGATCTCCGCGATGCCGGCACTGTCCCCTGCGAACACGTACTTGGTCTTTTGGAGAGCCGCGTGGCCGAGATAGAGGCACACATCCAGGAGCTATCCCGGCTGCGTACCCAGCTACGTGACCTAACCGACCGCGGACGGGACCTTGACCCGAAGGACTGCGCGGCATCCCGAATCTGCCATGTCGTTGCCTGGGAACGGTAGGGGTCGCCGGACGCGATGCTGCCCCGGTAAAACCGGGGCAGCACACATTTCGCAATGGTGAGGAAGCCGACTCAGTCGGCGGCGACCTCGACTGTGATACGGAACTCCACGTCGGCGTGGAGCTTCACCGGCACCTCGTGAGTACCAACCGATCTGATCGGGTCATTGAGATGCAGGCGGCGGCGATCCAGTTCGATGCCGGTCTGTTCGGAAACCGCGTCTGCCACATCATGCGTGGTGACAGAACCAAACAACTTGCCGCTGGCACCGGCCTTGGCATTCACCCGGATGACCACTGGAACAAGCCGGCGTGCCACCTGCTCCGCTTCCTCTCGCGCCCTCGAATCCTTCAGGTCGCGAGAGCGTCGCATCGCTGCGGCCTGAGCAGAGACTCCCTCCGTGGCCAAAAAGGCGAACTTCTTGGGAACCAAGAAGTTCCGGCCATAGCCGTCGGCCACCTCGATTATGTCGCCCCTCTTGCCCAGAGAGGAGATGTCCTGGCGAAGCACAAGCCTCATGCGTCCACCTCCTCGGCAACCTCAGCCTCGGTGGACGAAGTGGCCTCGTTATCCTGGCGAGCCTCGTCCCCGCCACCCGATCGCGAAGAGCTCCGGACGCGGCTAGGTCCGCGCTCGGTAGCCATGCGCTGGGTGTAGGGAAGGAGGGCAAGTTCCCTCGCCGTCTTGATTGCCACGGCCACCGCCCGCTGGTGCTGCGCGCAGTTTCCGCTGACCCGACGAGCCCGGATCTTGCCTCGATCGCTCATGTATTTGCGCAACAGACCGACGTCTTTGTAGTCGACCCAGGTGACGTGCTCGCTGCAGAAGAAGCAGACCTTTTTCTTTGTCCGTTTGGTCGTTTCCTTGAGTGCAGTACGACGACGGTCCCGGTCGTTCCCTCGTGCCATTAGAACTCGTCCCCGTCGTAGTCACCCACGGCCACGGGAGTCGGCCTATTGGTGGCAGGCCTGGCGGAGAAACCCGCCTCAACGGCCGAACGCCGTTCGTTCTTGGTGACCTCTGCCGTAGCCCAACGCAGAGAGGGGCCAACCTCGTCGGCCACGACCTCCACCCGGCTCCGGCGCTCACCCTCGGGGCCTTCCCAGCTCCGCTGCTCGAGCCGTCCGGTCACCATCACCCGCGCCCCTTTGGGCAGGCTCTCGCTCACGTTCTCGGCGAGTTCCCGCCAGCACACCACATCAAAAAAGGAGGTCGACTCCTCCCATTCCTGGGTCTGGCGATTCTGCCAGCGGCGGTTGACTGCCAAACCGAAGGTAACGGTTGCCTGGCCGTTTGGCGTGACCCTCAGTTCGGGATCACGCGTCACGTTTCCAACCAAAGTTATGCTGTTACCGCTCATTTACATCTCCGTTCATTGCCTCGGCCGCTTGGCTAGCACGTGGGGAGCGGACGCTGCTCACACCGTCTGGCAAGCGGATCACCCTATGCCGCAGGACTTCATCTGCAAGGGAGAGCACCCTGTGTGCTTCGTTGACGGCTGCCGGTTCACCGGTTGCCTCCAAAAGCACGTAGTAACCCTCCGAGCGGTGCGCCAACTCGTAAGCAAAACGGCGCCGACCCCAGCGTTCTACGCGGCCTGGCTTGCCGCCCTGGGAGGTGATGGCTTCGCCCACCCGGTCAAGCACCGAGCGGATTGCATCCTCTTCCAGGCTGGAATCGAAAATGATCGGGATCTCGTAGTGCCGCACTCTTGCGGCTCACCTCCTCTGGTCCACGGCCTGCGCCGGGGCCCCACTGGGGCAGGGGGAATGGAACTCCCCGACTCTAGCGTCCCTGGGGCTGCCATGCCCCTCCTCAGCGTCGCACATGGATGTGACAGCAGCGGTGACCGAGAGCAAAATGGTCTCTGATCAGCTATAGGCCTCCGCCGGTGCAGGAAAGCGCCCTTCGCGAACGTCCTGGGCGAAAGCTTCGACAGCCTGGGTTATGACGGACCCTACCTCGCCATACCGGCGAACAAAACGTGCCTGGTGCGTGCCGGGGGGAGAGAAGCCCACCAGATCGTGAAGCACCAACACCTGTCCGTCACAGGACGGTCCGGCCCCGATCCCTATCACGGGTATGCCCACCGACGCAGTGACCTCTGCCGCCAGGGACGAAGGCACCGCTTCCAGCACCAAAGCAAAGCATCCCGCATCCTCGACCCGCTTGGCCGCGGCCCGGAGGCCGGCAGCCGCCACCTCATCCCGACCCTGCACCCTGTAGCCGCCCATCGCATGGACCGATTGCGGCAAGAGTCCTAAATGACCCATCACCGGTATTCCGGCGCCCACTAGGCGGCGGATGATCTCTGGATGGTCTCCTTCGATCTTTACCCCAGAAGCCCCGGCACGGATCAGCCTGGCTGCATTGGACACCGCCGCTTTTGCACCGAGGTCGCAAGCCAGCCATGGCATGTCGGACACCACCAAAGCGGCGGGCCGGGCTCGACCGACGGCAGATGTGTGATGCTCCATCTCAGACATGCCGATGGCGAGGGTGTCATTGTGGCCCAGCACCGCTGTGGCTACCGAATCTCCCACCAGGATGACATCGACGCCGGCCAGATCGACCAAAGCGGCGCTCGGGGTGTCATAGGCCGTGACCATCACCAGGGGCGGCCCAGACCCCTTGCGCTCCCGAACCATGGGCACCGTTATGGGTCGCCGGGCTTCGTTGGCTTGCATGTCGTCCTCCTACCGTCCAGCGCGCTTTGGCTGCCGGCGGCGAGGCGATCCTAGTGCAGTGATCCCGCTCTCAACTGCCTCCAACCGAGCGCTGGCGGGATAGGTGGTTCCAGGAGCACTCCGGACATACTTCGACTATGTAGCAGGTGAGCCGGGAGGAGCTGTTACGAAGGGCCGACAGCTCCGCGGCAGTGGCCACACAACGACCATGGGCCGGCATTCGGGGCCCAAAGACGTAAGAGACCAGGACGACCTTGGAGTTTTCACATATAGGGCAGTCCATCTCTGTTGCCCGCCCGAGATGCCTCGCCGCCCGTAACAACTCCGGGTGGGCATCGCAGAGGTCGACCTTGGAGGCCCTCCCCTTTTTGTACTCCCTCACCACGGCGTCCCGCGCGAGGCGATAGTCGATCTCACCACCCGCTGCGGGCACGGGAAGCTGTTTCAGCCCCAAGGTCACCGTGCCAGGTTATCTCGCCGGGCCGTAGGGAGCACTGCGACTTTTGGCCTGGTAGGTTGAAGCTATCGTGCCGATATATCGCAACGACACAGCGAATAGACACAACCGGCGCGCCACCGGAGCGGCATTGGATCTTGCCGTGCTCGGGGCGCTGCACGGTGAGCCCTGCCACGGCTACGAACTGAGAAAGCGTCTTTCCACTCTCCTGGGGGCTCCGGCTGTTTCCTTCGGTTCTCTCTATCCAGCTCTTGCGCGGCTCGAGCGCTCGGGGTCGGTCTCTTGCGACGAGCCGTCGGAGGAACTCCCAATCCCAGCAACCGGGTCCCTTTCGGGAGAACTGGCCGCACTCAGGGCACTTGGTAGTCGGCTCGCCCGGGGGGAACCTCGCCCCGGCAAATCCCGCCAGCGCACCCGCAGGGTCTATGCGCTGACTCCACTCGGCGAAAGCCAACTCCTGGAGGCGCTTTCGGACCAGGCGGGGATAGCCGACGACCGGGGCTTCGCCCTGCGGCTTGCCCTCGCCCACCACCTGGGGCGCCATGGCTCGATCCTCCTGCTCTCCGAGCGGCAGGCCATCATCGAGGGCCGGCTGGCGTCATTGGGAGAACGCGGGGATCAAAGCGCTCGTTTTGCCTTCTGGCCAAAGGCGGTGCGCAGCAGGCAGGAATCTCTCCTCAAAGCAGAGCTCGACTGGCTATCTGGTTTGACCGAAGAACTCCGCTCTCAGCCGGAGGAGCCGCAGCAGAGACAGACCAGGACCACCTCGTGAGCCAACCAAGCCGGGCGGATCAACCAATGGGCGTCTACCCATCGTTGCCGTTTTCATCTGACCCACTTTTCGCACTCCCCAGGTGTGCGCCGCAGCGATTATCGAACAAGGAGGATTGGAAGCCATGAGCAAGATCCGCGTCGCCATAGCCGGCGTCGGGAACTGCGCGAGCTCCCTTGTGCAAGGGATCTCGTACTACACCTCGGCCGCCGCCGGCCAGGAGGTGCCCGGCCTCATGCATGTTGTAATGGGTGGTTATCACGTCTCCGACGTCGAAGTCGTTGCGGCTTTCGACGTTGACGCGGAGAAGGTCGGCCTGGAGCTTTCCAAGGCGATCTCTGCCGGGCACAACAACACCATCCGCTTCGCCGACGTCGATCCCTTCGACGTGGAGGTCCTGAGGGGACCCACCATGGACGGCCTCGGCCGCTACTACAGAGAAATTGTCGAGGAGTCACCTGCGGCTGCGGTCGATGTGGCAGAGGAGTTGCGGCGGGTAAAGGCCGATGTCCTGGTCGGATACCTGCCGGTCGGCTCGGAGCAGGCCCAGCGCCACTACGCCCAGGCCGCCCTCGATGCGGGCGTCGCCTTTATCAATGCAATTCCGGTGTTCATAGCCTCGGACCCGGTCTGGGCAGCCAAGTTCCGGGATGCAAACCTTCCCATCATCGGCGACGACATAAAGAGCCAGCTGGGGGCGACCATCCTGCACCGCCTGCTGGCCCGGCTCTTCGAAGACCGGGGTCTGGTGCTGGACCGCACCTACCAGCTGAACGTCGGTGGGAACATGGACTTTCGGAACATGTTGGAGCGTGATCGGCTGGAATCAAAGAAGGTGTCCAAGACCCAGGCCGTCACCAGCCAAATTCACCGTGGAATAAACGCCAACGACGTCCACATCGGACCTTCGGACCACGTCTCTTGGCTGGAGGACCGCAAATGGGCCTACCTTCGGCTGGAGGGGCGCAACTTCGGGGACGTGCCGTTGAACCTCGAGGTGAAACTGGAAGTATGGGACTCCCCCAACTCGGCCGGGGTCATAATCGACGCGATCCGCTGCGCCAAAATTGCCCTCGACCGCGGCATCGGCGGACCCCTCGACGGCCCCAGTGCCTACTTCATGAAATCACCGGCCGTGCAGTATCACGATGAAGAGGCCCGCGACATGGTCGAGCGATTCATAAGCGGCGATACCGCCGGCTCCCATTGAAACGCGAGATCGATTCGGCCAGCTACGGGCCCGGGCTTCCCAACGAGGGTGACCTGCGCCTGATCGGGGGTGACCTGCGCAACAAGCGAGTCCTTGCCCTTGGGTGCACATACGGTTCGGCGTGGCTCAGCTTTGCCCGGGCATCGGCTCAGACCATTGCAGTCGATCCCTCTCCCGATGCAGTGGGCCGGGCGAGGGAGCTGGCCGAATCCGAAGGGCTGCGCGTGGAGCTGCGCGCCAACGACTTGGCCGATCTTGCTTTTCTACGGGCCGAATCCATAGACCTTGCCTTCAGCGCTCATGGCCTGGCCTATGTGGAGAACCTGGGGCGGGTGTTGCGCCAGGTGCACCGATCGATGCGGAGAGGATCCCCCCTGGTCTTCAGCCTCCCCCATCCCTTTGCACAGACCCTTTCGGAAACCGAATCCGGCCACGTGGTGACGCGCTCCTATTTCGAGCCCGAACAGTGGGTGGCCGCCGGCAAGGAGCCGCTGTCCCTCCCCTACCTGCGCAGCATCGGAGAGGTCATTGCGGAACTGGGGAAGGCGGGTTTCCGGGTCGAAGCAGTTGCCGAACCCGAATCTCCCCCCCAGGGTGCCGACCAGGCCGCGGCCCTCGGCTCGGCGGGCATCGCTCTGAGCCCGCTCGTGCCAGCCGGTGTGGTGTTCAGGGCCCGCAAGGAGGGCAACTAGCAGCCCGACCCGTCGGCTCCCCTAGGACCCCTTACGTTCCTCATGCCAGAGTTGAAGCCGACGTATGGCCTCCTCCTCGCCCAAAAGCCCCTCGTCCAGGCGCAACTCCATCAGGAACCCGAGCGCTGCGCCCACCGTCGGACCCGGAGCAATGCCCAGGATCCCCATGACCTGATTCCCGTCCAGTTCCGGACGCATGGCGTCCAGGGACTCCCGTTCGCTCAGTTCCAAGATGCGGGCTTCGAGTTCGTCCAAGCGGCGCGACAGTGCGGCCGCCTTGGCCTGGTTGCGAGTCGTAGAGTCGCAGCGAGTGAGCTCGTTTAATCTTTCGACGTCCCCCGCAGCATCCCGCACATATCGGCGAACGGCCCTGTCGGTCCATCCGAGTCGGTAGGTGTGGAACCGTAGGTGTAACTCCACCAGCCTGGAGACGGCCTCGATATCTTGTTCGGGATACCGAAGGGCGCGCATGCGCTCCCTGGTCATCCTGGCACCAACCACGTCGTGATGGTGAAAGGTCACCCCGCCCGGGCCGAAGGCACGGGTCTTGGGCTTCCCCACATCGTGGAAAAGGGCCGCCAGCCTTACCAGGCGTTCGGGGCGCGTCTTGCCGACAACGGCGATGGTGTGCGCCAGGACGTCTTTGTGGCGGTGGATGGGATCCTGTTCGAGCTCCAAGGCCGGTAGCTCGGGGAGGAACTGGCTGGCCAGGCCGGTGTTCACCAAGAACCACAGGCCGGCCTCGGGCGAGGGTGCCACCAGCAACTTGTCCAGCTCGTCGCGAATCCTCTCGGCAGACACGATGGCCAAGCGCTCCCGCATCGTAGCTATGGCCTGCAGTATCGAGGGATCGGGTGTCAGGTCGTAGCGGGACAAAAAGCGCGCCGCTCTCATCATCCGCAGCGGATCTTCCGAAAAAGAAACCTCCGGTCCAAGCGGCGTCCTGAGCCGCTTGGCGGCAAGGTCGGCCATCCCGCCGAATGGATCCACCAGGGTCGGCGTAGGGAGCGACAGGGCCATGGCGTTAACCGTGAAATCCCGCCTGGCCAGATCTTCCTCTACGTCTGTGGAGTAGCGGACGTCCGGCTTGCGAGTGTCCGATGGGTACACCTCGGCGCGATGGGTGGTTATCTCCATGCGCCGGCCGGAGTGGATCGCACCCACGGTCCCAAATCGTTTTCCCTGGTCCCAGACCGAATCGGCCCAGGGCCGCAGGATATCTTCGGTCTCGTCGGGAAGGGCATCTGTGGTGAAATCCAGGTCCATCCCGTCCGGGGAGGCATCGACGTCGACAAAGAGGTCCCGAACGGCGCCCCCGACGAGGTAGAGGCGGTGGTTTCGCGCCTCGAACAACTCGGCGAGCTCCATGGCCTGGTCGAGCAGGGGGCGCAGGCGTACGGGCACCAATTTGGGCGGCAACTGGGCCATTCGGACTCCCTCTTCCTTCACCTGACCAAGCTAAGGGTCGGCACCCAAGACTGGCACCGAGGCTGGTGTGCGAGAGTACTCTGCTGCTGCAAACACCCCCAGGGCCGCTTGGAGGGGAGATGGGGGCCTCGGGGAAAAGTAGCACCGTCGCAGCCACCTACAGAGGTTTTCAATGTCCAAGGTGCCATCCCGAAAAAGATGCGGCCGCTTGGCCGCGGTGGCACTGGCCCTCGTGGCCATTCTTTGTGGAGCCACTGCCCCGGCCTATGGGAAAAGCACCCCAACCAGACACTCCCAGCGCCCAAGGCCAACCATGACGCTGATCCGGCAGTCCGCATGGGTAGCTCCTGGCGGCATCTTTCACATAGAGCTGGCAACCAACCAGAACCTTGCGAAACTCGATCTTTCGGCCGCTGTATATCCCGCCCTCACCAGCCGGAGCGCCCTGAGCCAGGCGATTCAAGGACACGAGGGCACCGTGCCACTTGCGACCCTCGGAGCGGCCCCTGCAACGGGATTCCAGACCACCAAGTCAAAGCTGGCTCTGGATGTGGCTATGCCATCGGCCACCTCGGCGACCGTGCCGGCAAACATCCAACTCCCGCCGTGCAGCATCTGCCAGGGCGTCTATCCAATCCGGCTGACTCTGGCACCTCGGGGAAAACCGCGCCACCCCGTCGTGTCTTTGACAACCGAGATCCTCGCACTCTCGATGGCTTCGAACCCCCTTCGGTTCTCCTGGGTCCTCTCACTTCCTTCGAGGGTCGCCTTCGGCCCACACGGCCAGGTGGAGATCCCGCCAGGATCGCAATCCGCTGCCCTGGCCGAGGCCAACGCCGTATCAAGCTCTCCAGCCGGAGCCCCCACCCTCGCGCCCATGGGTGAGCAGCTCTATGCCCTGTCTCATTCCGGCTCGCCAGCCGTCAAACGCCAGCTGCAGGCGTGGCGAAAATGGGCTGGCCTCCCCGGCCACCAGGTCCTGACGATGCCCTTCTCACCCCTCAACCCCTATGTGGCTGGCCGGGCTGGGCTGGCATCAGCCACGGCCAAGAACTTCGCGCTGGGCCAAGCCCTGGAGACCTCGGTACTACAGGCCCAACCGACATCTGGCCTATGGGCCGGTGCCGGCCCAATCACGTCGGGCTCCCTCAAATGGATGCCTCACGGAATCCATTCTTTGGTCCTGCCAGCTTCGTCGGTCTCTACCGCTCCATCTGTCCTCACACCCGACCAGCCCTTCGTCATCGGCGCTCCGTCCAAAATCGCCCTGGTGAGCGACCACAACATGGGCTCGTTGGTCACTTCGGCCCCCAAGGATCCAGTCCTGGTTGCCCACGAACTGCTCGCATCGCTGGCCCAGACCTACTTGGAGATCCCCAACTCCACGGCCCTCAGGGCCGTTGTCCTCTCCATCCCGGGCGGACAACCGCTGCCGGGCCGGTTTCTGCAGAGTTTCCAAGCCGGATTGGCTTCCTCTCCAGTGGTGAACACCATGAACTTGGCTTCGTTGTTCCAAGTCGTGGCGTCCCCCTACACCGAACTCCCCTCCCGCTATCTGGAGGTCCAATACTCCGGACCACGCCTCAACGCAACCACCATCCGGTCCGATGAAGCAAAAATTGCGGGAGTCCAATCCGCCTTCGGCGCTCTTTCGCCTCAGGTTAAATCCCTTCGAGCCGACCTTTCAATCGTTAGCTCGGGCTTTTCCAACCCGTCGGTCTTTCCCTCGTCTGCAGCGGCTCAACGGGCATTTTTAAGGCTTTTAGCCCATATCAGAGGCAGCATTTCCATCTCAGGTTCCAACACCGTCACCCTCACCTCCCGCAAAGGGTCGGTCCCGCTCACCATCCTCTCCACAAGCCCGACCCCGATTCACGCACAGCTGAGGGTTTCAAGTTCGGAACTTGGTTTTCCCGCCGGATCCTCGCGCATGGTGGTTCTTTCCCACCGCGCAAACTCCGTCTCTTTTTTTGTAAAGAGCAGGGGAGCCGGAGACTTTCCCTTGGTGGTCGAGGTGATCTCGCCGAAGGGTCATTTGGTGCTGCTCCAACAGCGCTTGACTGTACGCTCTACGGCGGCGTCGGTCGTTGCATTGATTCTCACCGCCACTGCAGCCGGCGTGTTGGCACTCTGGTGGGTGCGGTCGACGCTTACGGGACCAAAGCGGCGCAATCGGCATCTCTTGCCGAAAGCACCACAAGCGAACAGCTGAAAATGACAAACCCAAACATTATGAATCCTTCGTCGGCGCCCAAGCTGTGAACCCAGGGCCCCCGTCCTCCCGACGCAGGATCACAAGCTCTCGCGCACCGGCGCCATCGAGACGGAGAATCGCCCGGTCGGTGGCGACCGAGCCACCGATGCTCGAAGACGCCTCCACGGTCTCTCCCCACCAACAACCCATCGAAGGCCAAGTTGGGCACTCCACGCTGGTGATGGCCGGGGGGACCCTGATCTCCAAGATCACGGGATTTTTGCGCCTGGCCGTGCTTGCGGCCGTCCTCGGAGTGCACTCTGGCCTAACCGAGGCCTACAACGTCGCCAATACCACCCCGAATATTGTCCATGACCTGGTAGCCGGCGGAATCCTCGCCTCGACCGCGGTGCCGGTTTTCGTCCACCACCTGGACACCCGGCGGCAGCGGGGTTGGAGGGACATTTCCGCAGTGCTCAGCGCAACCACGGCTCTTCTTGTGGTCATGACTGCCCTGTTGGCACTGGCGGCTCCCCTGTTGATCGCGCTCTTCAATCTCGGCGCATCCGGCACCGGCCTGGCATTGCAGCAGTCGGTGTCGGTGAAGCTGTTGCGGCTCTTCTCCGCCCAGCTGCTCCTCTACGGCGGCATCAGCCTCCTGACCGCGGTCCTGAACGCGCAGCGCTCCTTCAAGGCCCCCGCCTGGGCACCCATCGCGAACAACGTTGTTGTCATCTTCACCCTGATTTTTGCCCAGGTCGCTTACCCCAACCGAACCCTGGTGGGAACGGAGCATTCGCCGGGATTGCTTTGGCTTTTGGGCATGGGCACAACCGCGGGGGTGGCAGCCCAGCTGGTGGTCATGATTCCCGCATTGCGCTCAGCCAAGGCCCGCCTGGTGCTGATCTGGGAGCCATCAAACCCCGCTCTGCGCTCCATCGTTTCGATGTCGGGTTGGACACTCGGTTACATCGCCATGAACCAGATAAGCCTCTTTGTCGTACTGGCCCTGGCTCACGCCATAGAACCAAACGGTGGGGTCACGGCATGGACCTACGCCTATACGTTCTTCCAGCTCCCCATCGGCGTACTCGCAGTGTCGATCATGAGCGCCTTTCAGCCCGAACTCGCCAGTGCCTGGACCCGAGGTGACAAGGCTGCTTTCCGACGTCGGTTCAGCCCGGGACTCATGGCAGCCATAGCCACCACCGTGCCAGCCGCGGTGGGCTATGTAGTGATTGGCGAACCTCTGGTGCGGCTGATCCTGGCCCACGGGGCTGGGGCCAGGACGGGGCTGGGGGGAACCGGAGCGCTGCTCGTAGCGATGGCAACCGGCCTCCCCGGATTTACGGCCTATCTATTCCTGGTCAGCTCATGGCAGGCGACCCGCAACGCCAGGCAGGTGTTTTGGATCTACGCCCTGAAAAACGGCCTGAACCTGGCGATGGCCTTCATCCTGGCTATCCCTCTAGGCGTCGAAGGGCTTGGAATTGCCCTGTCTGTTTCCTACACAACGGGTGCGGTCTATGCCCTTGTGAAAGCAAAAAGAGCGGACCTGGCTCCGAAAAGAGTTGGAATATGGTCCCTCGTCGCCGCTATCGGCATACCTTCTTTAATCATGGGCACTTCGGTGTGGTGGCTGGAAGCTTCGCCACTGCACAACGCTCCTGCCCTGGCTCGGGTAGGAGCCGGCCTGGGAACCGGCGTTGCTGTGTTTGCCCTATCGGCCTGGATTGCATACATGGCCGGAGCGCGTATCGCTCCCACGCCTGAGACGAGTCGAAGGGAGACCCATGGCATCCGTAGCCATCGTCACCGATAGCGGGTGTGACCTCGATGGCCAGACCGCCAAAGAGTTGGGAGTAAGGGTCGTCCCCCTCCACATCAGGTTCGACTCCAAGGACTTTCTGGACCAGGTGGAACTGTCGAGAGAGGAGTTTTGGGCACGCTGTGAGGCAAGTTCCCAACTCCCATCCACAGCCGCACCCTCCTCGGGCGCCTTCGAGGAGGCCTTTCGCAGTGCCGCTGACGAAGGTGCAAGCGGGGTGTTGTGTATCACTTTGGCGTCGGCTCTCTCGGCCACCCACCAGGCCGCTCTGGTCGCCGCCAGAGCGGTGCAAGAGGAGATCGAGGTCGTCGTGCTGGACTCCGGATCCGTCAGCCTCGCCCAGGGTCTGTGCGTGCTCGAAGCGGCCGAAGCGGCTCGGTCTGACCCACACCCAAAGTCAGGTCACCGGAGAGTTTGAAATAAAACTGAATCATCCCGTCGCCAGGCACGAGTTCTCGGCGAGAACTTTTGTAAGACACGTTGGCAACTACGACATAAACATCTTCCCCGATTCGAGTGAGTTCCCAATAGCCGTCGCCTTCTTTGGGGGGAAAGTCGATGCGAGCGCCAATTAGGCGGCGCCGTGGATGCCGAGCGATTACCTGCACACCCGGAGTTCTTTCGAGGTTTTCAAAGGCATCCCCCAAAGTGGCACTAGGTCCTGCGAGGAACGCGCGAAATAGACCACCAGGCTCCGGCTCCGCCCCGGATTCGGGACGTTCGGCATCCAGGGGCCCTGATTCGCTGGAGTCGGTCATGGCTTTTGGTGGTGGCATGAATACTAGAATTTAGGATTTCGGGCGGCGGCTTGCAATGGGTCTGATGGCGGCCCAGATGAGCCCTGCTTCCTCCCGTAAC
>JAKAOS010000024.1:0-8691 GCA_021823165.1 Actinomycetes bacterium
TTCCGATCTGGCCATCCCATTGACGGCAAAGGCCCCATTGCTGCGACCCAGACCAGGCGTCTTGAGGTGCAGGCACCATCCATCGTGGAACGCCAGCCGGTGAGCGAGCCGCTCCAGACGGGCATAAAGGCAATCGACGCGATGATCCCGATCGGCAGGGGCCAGCGGGAACTGGTTATCGGGGACCGCAAGACCGGCAAGACCACCATCTGCATCGACACGATCCTCAACCAGGCCGGCAAGGGTGTTAAGTGCATCTATGTGGCCATCGGGCAGAAGGACTCAAGCGTTGCCCAGACCGTGGAGACCCTGGAGCGCCATGGCGCCATGGAGTACACCGTTGTCGTGGACGCCGCGGCGTCTGCCCCCGCTCCTTTCAAGTACCTGGCTCCCTATGCAGGCTGCGCCATGGGGCAGCACTGGATGGACTCAGGCGACCACGTCCTGATCGTCTACGACGACCTCTCCAAGCAGGCGGAGGCATACAGGGCACTGTCCCTGCTCCTCCGGCGCCCCCCGGGCCGTGAGGCCTACCCGGGCGACGTCTTCTATCTCCACTCCCGGCTCCTTGAGCGTTCTGCCAGGCTGTCGGAGGAGAAGGGGGGTGGATCGATGACCGCACTCCCCGTTATCGAGACCAAGGCCGGCGACATATCCGCCTACATCCCCACCAACGTGATTTCGATCACCGACGGACAGATCTTCTTGGTGACCGACCTCTTCTACGCCGGGGTCCGCCCTGCGGTCGATGTGGGCAACTCGGTGTCCCGGGTCGGTGGGGCGGCGCAGATCAAGGCCATGAAGTCGGTTTCTGGCAGCCTCAAGCTGGACTTGGCTCAGTTCCGGGAACTCGAAGCCTTTGCCACTTTCGGTTCGGAGCTGGACAAGATCTCCCAGGCGCAGCTGGACCGTGGCTACCGCCTCACCGAGCTGTTGAAGCAGCCGCTGAACTCCCCCATGCCCGTCGAGGAACAGGTGGTCTCGGTCTTTGCCGGCACCCGTGGTTACCTCGATGGAATCGAGGTGTCCGACATAAGGCGTTTCGAGCGTGAACTTCTCGAATACATGAGGGCCACCCACAAGGGCATCTTGGACAAGATCCGGGAGTCGGGGGCGCTGTCGGACCAGGCCGCCCTGGAGTCTGCTTTGGAGGAGTTCGTAAAGGGCTTCTCCGGCGGCGGCAAGGGCTAGGTTCGAGTTGGCGGGAGGCCAGGAAAGGGCGCTGCGCCGGCGCATTCGTAGCGTGCAGGCGACGCGGAAGACCACTCACGCGATGGAGCTGATCGCGGGTTCGCGCATCATGCGAGCCCAAGCACGCATCGCGGCGGCCAGGCCCTATGTGGATGGGCTGGAGCATCTTGCATCGGATCTCGGGGCATCTCCCGAGGCGGCCAATCATCGCTTTGTCGGCCAGCCCGACCCCCAGGCGCCGGCCGGGGTGGTGGTAGTGGCGGGAGACAGGGGTCTTTCGGGCCCTTACAACGTCTCGGTGCTGCGTGCCGCCGAGGCTGTGGTCTCGGAGAACTCCGCCCAGGGTCGCCAGAGCCTTCTCATGGCCGTGGGGCGCAAGGCACATGGTTATCTCCGCTTCCGGGGGTACCGGATCGAGGCGATCTTCACCGGGATTACCGAGCGTCCCGAATGGGCCGATGTCCAGGGGATCGCAGCCGGCCTTATGGAGGCCTTCGACGAGGGAAGGATCGGCTCGGCAGAGGTTGTCTCCACCAGGTTTGTCTCCATTGGGGTCCAGAAGGTCGAGAGGCGAAGGTTGTTCCCCATAGAGCCCGGCGCATCCAGGGGATTCGACTACGTCACCGAACCCGAGACCGGGCCATTGCTGGAGATGCTCGGGCCGAGGCTGGTAGAGGCCAGGCTTTTCCTGGCGCTCCTGGAAGCCTCCGCTGCGGAGTATGCGGCACGTCAGCGTGCGATGAAGGCGGCGACTGACAACGCGGATGAGTTGGTGCGCAACCTGCGCCGGGTGATGAACAGGGCTCGCCAGGACTCGATCACCACCGAGATCATGGACATTGTGGGTGGCGCCGAAGCGCTGCGGGCCACGGAAAAGGGTCGCCTCCCCGCCCTGCCCCGGCTGGGCGGCGGCACCGATGGGGGTGCGCCTTCGTGAGGAGCCCTCAGGCGACAGGGGATCTAAAAGGCGGGAAGACGGAGAGCGGTGCCACGATGCATCGCTCCCCTCGTGCATCTAGGAGACGACGTTGAGTATCACGAGCGAAGAGACCACCGCCGGAGCAAGCCTGGCCGATGGCCGGGTGGTCGCGATTGCGGGGCCCGTCATCGATGCGGAGTTCCCAATCGGCTCACTGCCGGAGATCAATACCGCCGTGGAGATCGAGCTGGACCAGAACGCCCCCGGTCAGGCAGGGATCATTCCGGCCGAGGTGGCTCAGCAGATTGGCGAGGGCCGGGTGCGCTGCATCTGCCTCCGCCAGACCGACGGTCTCCGCCGGGGTGCCCGGGTGCGAAACACGGGCCGGGGGATTTCGGTGCCGGTAGGGGATGCCGTCCTGGGCCACGTATTCAACGTCCTGGGTCAGCCCCTGGACACCGAGGACATCGGGGAGGTTGGTGAGCGCTGGGATATCCACCGGCCATCACCGCCGTTTGATTCACTCGAGTCCAAGGCGCAGATGTTCGAGACCGGCGTCAAGGTCATTGACCTGCTCGAGCCCTATGTCCAGGGTGGCAAGATCGGGCTCTTTGGGGGTGCCGGTGTGGGAAAGACGGTACTCATCATGGAGATGATCAACCGGGTGGCCCAGCAGCACGGTGGTGTTTCGGTCTTTGCAGGGGTCGGTGAAAGAACCCGTGAGGGAACCGATCTGTTGCTGGAGATGACTGAGTCGGGCGTGCTCTCCAAAGCTGCCTTGGTGTATGGCCAGATGGACGAGCCTCCCGGTGTGCGACTCCGGGTGGCACTTTCGGCCCTCACCATGGCGGAATACTTCCGAGACGTACAAAGCCGGGACGTGTTGTTGTTCATCGACAACATCTTCCGCTTCGTTCAGGCGGGCTCCGAAGTGTCCACCCTGTTGGGGAGGATGCCCTCGGCCGTTGGCTACCAGCCCACGCTTGCCGACGAAATGGGCGAGTTGCAGGAACGCATCACCTCGACACGGGGGAAGTCGATCACCTCGATGCAGGCCGTATATGTCCCCGCTGACGACTACACAGACCCGGCTCCCTTTACGACCTTCACCCACCTCGATGCCACTACCGAGCTGTCTCGCCAGATTGCTGCGTTGGGTATCTATCCGGCGGTGGATCCCCTGGCATCAACCTCCAGTGCCCTCACCCCCGAGATCGTGGGCGACAGGCACTACTCGGTGGCGCGGCGGGTCCAGGAGGTTCTCCAGCGCTACCGGGACCTGCAGGACATCATCGCCATCCTGGGCCTGGACGAGCTTTCCGAAGACGACCGCCTGGTGGTGGGCCGAGCACGGAAGATCCAGCGCTTTTTGTCTCAGCCGATGTTCGTGGCCGAGGCGTTCACCGGGATCAAGGGCATCTATGTACCAGCAGAGGAGACGGTTGCCTCCTTCGAGGCGCTTGTCGACGGTGAGCTGGACGACATTCCCGAGCAGGCCTTCCTCAACGTGGGTGGAATCGAGGACGTCAAGGCCAAGGCGAAGACTCTGGCGGAGCAGTAGTGCCCTATCACCTGCTGGTGGCATCTCCCGAGCGAACCCTGTTCGAGGGTGAGGTGACGAGCCTCACCCTACGAAGCGTTTCGGGTGATATTGCCTTTTTGACGGGACACGTGCCGATAGTGACGGCGGTGCTGCCCAGCGAGGCACGCGCCGCGGTCGAAGGCGGCGAGGACGTGCGAATGGCGGTTCATGGTGGCTTTGTCGAGATGGGCTCGGAAGGTGCCCGGTTGCTGGTTCCCGTGGGCGAGCGAGCCGAGGACATCGACGTCGAGCGTGCCCGCGCGGCGGAGGCGAAGTTTGCAAACGCCACCGAGGCTCAGGCCGAGGAGTATGCGGCCCTGACCCGGGCCAGGGTGCGGCTCTCGGTTGCGGGTCAGGACTTGTCTGAGGCTCGCTGAGCCGGGTACTACATACCCATGGGGCGCCTCAGGCTCGGAGTAGTACTGCTCCCGCCGCCGGCGGTGTCAAGTGCTCTCGAGGCGTTACGGCTTGCTCTGGGTGATCCGGGGCGGGAGCGGATCCAGGCGCATCTGACCCTGGCATCTCCGGTGAATGTGGATGAGTCGAGCCTCGGGGCGGTGCTCGACCTGCTTCGGCGGGCGGCTCGGGAGACCTCACCCTTTGAAGTGCAGCTCGGTCCGCCTCGGAGCTTTCTTCCCGCAAGCGAGGTGATCTACGCGCCTGTGTTGCAGGGAGTGGAGGAGGTCAGCGAACTCAGGCAGAGATTGAATGTGTCCCCCATCGCGCGGCAGAGCGCCTGGCCCTATGTGCCTCATGTGACCCTGTGCGAACGGGCCTCCCAAGAACAGGCCGACGCGGCCGTAAAGTGCCTGGCACATTTCTCGGCTTGGGCGGCCTTCTCCTCGGTGGTGCTCATGAGAAAGGATCAGGGAATGCCGTGGCGACCCATGGCAGACTTTGCCTTTTCCGGGAGGCCGCAGCGGGTGGGGACCGGGGGATTCGAGGTGGAGTTCTCGCTGTCGTCCTCCGTTGACCCCGAGATCGCCGCTTGGCGGAACTCCCGTTGTGGAGCCGAGGAGGATAGATGGGCCCAGCAAAGCTTTGTTGTCGCTCGCCATCTGGGGGAAATTGCGGGCCTGGCGCACTGGCTCCGACCCCCGGGGCGCTTCGAGCTGGCCGAGTTGATAGTCGATCCGGCCCTCCGGGGGCGGGGGATCGGTTCTCTGCTGCTCGCCCGAGTCGAGCAGGAGGCTCGCTCCGCCGGCTTTGCCCGCATCGAGGCAGTGCCGCGGTTGGACTCGGCGGCCCAGGGGTTTTTGTCGAGATGGGGGTGGCGGCCCAGCTACCCGTTGCCGGGGTGGTTCGGTACAACAGAAGGGATCCGGATGGAAAAGGTGCCGGGAGAGCTTCTTTGAGCTAAGGGGCCGGGGGGACATGTGCACCCGCCGGGGGCGTGGTTGTGAGGGAGTTGTTCGTCGTGTTTTGGTTGGCGTCATAAAGAGGGATCGCCCGATCCGGGCGATCCCTCTTTGTTGTGGCGCTCAGCGTTGGGTGTTACACGGCCGATCTGGTGGCCAACATCATCTCCTCCTCCTCGGCCGGTGTGTCATCTAAAAAGACCTCGGCCGTGGCCTTGAGCCGTTCGGGGTGGCGCTTTTTGAGGTAGAGCATGATGCCGATTCCGAGCCCGTACCACACGGCGACCGCCGGCCCGGCCAGGCTCAGCGGGTAGGTGAGTGGGGCCACGAAACTAAATACCCCGACGCCCGCACCTGTCAGGAAAGCCGGCACCAGGAATGCCATTCCGAGGATTGGAATGACCACGTGGACAAACCAGTTCAGCTCGTCCCGGCGACGGCGGAAGTAGTAGACCGGGCAGGCCAAGGCGACCACGAAGTAGATCGGCAGAATCATGATGGTGAGTACCGTGCCCATCAACTCATAGGCCAGGGTCGGCGTGAACTGCTCACCCAGCCACAGGGCCAGCACCATGCCGATGCCGAAGACCACTGCGATGGAAAACGACGGGGAGTTCCACCGGGGATGGGTGTGGGAGAAGCGAGCCGGCATGGTTTTGATCCTGCCCATGGCCCACCAAGTGCGGGTGGAGGCGATCCCTGCGGCATTGGAACAGGCAAGAGACGAGTTGAGCAGGGTTATGAGCAGCACGACCCACCCGCCACCCCATACCACCTTGGTCAAAGCGATCCACGGGTCGCCGTTGCCATACGAGAGGAAGCTGCCCATGCGGCTGGGGCCGTAGAATACGTCGGAGGCGTAGGTGGTGAAGAAAAAGAACACCCCTACCACCAGCGCAGAGCCCACGACGGCCCGGGGGATCGTCTTTTTTGGCTCCGTTGCCTCCTCGCCCAGTGGTGCAGCGGCCTCGAACCCCACAAAGGCAAGAAACCCATAGATCGATCCACCCACGATGCCGGAGGTTCCGGTGAAGCCCTTGACATTCGAGTAGTGGGTCCCGATCACCGAAAGGGTGTTGCGGTCACCTGCCTTCACGATCATCCACACTGACAGGATCACCAACACGGCGATTTCGAGGGCTCCCAGGATCATGCCGATCCTCGTGCCGAACTTGATTCCGTACCAGTTCATACCGCCGGCCAATGCGAGGCATCCGACTGCTCCGACGATCCAGAGCACCTGAAACGTCGTACCCTTTCCGCTCGGTACGAGTGAGGTTGCCAACAGGTCCCCGAAGATGAGGGACAGATAGCCCAGGGCGCTGATGAACACGGCCGGATAGGCCCATGCTGCGATGAAGCCGGGGCCACTGTGGATGGCCTCCGCTATGTAGGTGGATACGCCGCCGGCCGATGGTATGTGCTTGGCAAGCTGGCCAACGGCTACTGCGACGAACAGGCAGCCGACGAGGGCAATTATCACCGAGGTCGGGAGCGCACCGCCGGCAAAGTTTGCACCCGAGACAATGGCGAAGCAGGCTCCCGCCCCCGGGGCCATCGTCGTCACAGCGACGAAGAGTGCGCCACCGAGGGTCACGCTGTTTCTGGAGAGTTGGGGGATCGGTCTCTCGGCTGCTGCCTGGGCAGTTGCCGAGCTGACAAGTGCTGTCATGGCTGGTCCTTTCCTGCAGCTATGGCACAACCGCTATGGCGGTTACTTCGATCATCTGGTCGGGATGGACCAGCTTGGCTACCTCCACCCAGGTGCTGGTTGGCGGATGGTCTCCGAAGCACTTGTGGAAAAGGCTCGCTTCTGCGCCGAGTGTCTCTATGTCCGTGCTGTAGACGGTCACGGCAACCAGGTGCTCGAGGGAGGCTCCCTCGCTGGCCAGGCAGCGCTCCAGGATGTCGAGGACAAATGCCACCTGTGCTGCCATGTCATTGCTGCTCACTGCCTCCAAATGCTCGGCGGTCCCGGTGAGCGGAGCGATACCCGATAGATATATCGTCTTGTCGGCCCGTACTATCTGACTAAATCCAAGGGCTTCGAAGACGCTCTGGTCTAAATAACCAACGTCTGGATTGGTGCGCGTGATCATGACCCAGCCATCCCCGACGGAGAGGTAAGCACGTCCTCGTAGAAGGGCTCAGCCGCCGCTGCCGTAGCATCGTCTCCCCGGCCTGAAGCCGTCTTTGCAAGGGCAGCAATGTCGTACTGCTTCTTCGGGAGATCATCGTTAATGATGACCATTGGGTCCTCAAAGTCCCGGACATAGCCAACGGCTACGCCCCCCATTTGGTAGCCCATCAGCTTCAGGAGGTCTTCGTCGAGTGTCTTGGCAACCTCAATTGGGGTAGTCAGATATTGATTTTCTTCCTGCCGTACCCAGCCAACGCAATACGTGATGTTGATGCCTTGACGGACGGCATCACTGTAGTTCGCACCGGCACCGTGGTATACCTTGCCGGTGTAAAAGAAGACCGATCCACGTTCCATTTCGGCCTGCTCGATCTCTCTGCCTATCTCTGCCTCGGCACCGGTCACCTCTGCTCCGAGAAGATGTGTCCCAGGAAGGACTCGTGTGGCTCCATTTTCGGCCGTGAAGTCAGTCATGGCCCATATCGTGTTGCATTGAACGTCGTAGTCCGTGGGGAATGGGAAGAAGTCCCATGCCAGTTCGTCGCGATGGATTGGCTGGACGGTTTCGCCTGGAAATACAGAGATAATCTGGGTGAGATGCAGTTGGAAGACCGACGCCTTCTCGAGGAGCGTGCCAGCCGTCCCCAGCACCAGCGGGTGCGTGACCAGTTCTCTGCTGGCTTTTGAACGAGCGATCATCGACCCCGTACGGCGCGTTTTCTTGCCCACGAACTCATCTCTTCCGAGCGGCGTGAGGTCGATATATGGATCCATCTCCTCGGCCACGCGGTCCATGAACTCGTTGCTCACGAGATTGTCGACGATGCAAGCTCCATCGGCGCGGAGGGCCGCAACCACATCCTGCTTGGTGGCAGTCGGGGGAAGATGTTTGAGAGCCATGAAAAGAAGTCCTTTCCTGCTGGGGATGCGGAGCTCAGAACCAGGGAAGTGGCCGGAGTCGCCCGTGGAGGAGGTCTGGCTGGAAAGCTGCAGCAACGGTTAGGCGGGTGCACAAGTCGAGTTGGACGCTGCCGGCAATAAGTAAACTCGACTCAACTCGACATATGCAAATACTCTACAATCCCTGCTGCTGAGTCAACAGGTGGGTGTAAACGGTATGTTAAGGCCGGTTGGTCACCTGTGAGCGAGGAGACGACGTGGCGAAGACCCCCGAGGGGAACGGCCAGCGGTCGGTGCGCGAGGGTTACTGTTCGGCTGTGGGGAGCGGCGACGGCGAGCTCGAGGCTTGGAGAGCAGACGTTCAGACGGGCCGCTCGTATCTGTCATCGCTGCGTCGGGTGCCCAGCCAACACCGTGGTCAGGAGAAGGTGGCGAGAATCCTCGACGCAGCACAGCAGCTAATCGTCGAGATCGGATACGAAAGCACCGTCTCTGCGCCCGCCTTGCTCATCGAGCGCGCAAAGGTGTCGGGAGGCTCGTTCTATACGTACTTCTCGAGCCCGGATCTCGTCATCGAGGCCCTGGCATTGCGCTTCATGGA
>JAKAOS010000024.1:8701-20632 GCA_021823165.1 Actinomycetes bacterium
ATGGAAGAGGCACGTGCCAGCGCCGAAAAGATCGCCCAGGAAGTTCACCATGATTGGGTCAGCGCCGCCAACCGCTTTTTCGAGACATTCGTCGGCTTCTACCAGCAACCAGCCGTTTACGAACTTTGGCTGGGCGGCCGACTTTCCAGTGCGGCCCGACAGGCCGATGCCGATTGCAACGCTTTTCTGGCAGAACAGCTGTCCGAGATGCTTCACAGATCAGAGATTCAGCCCCCCTCGGCCGACCCGCTCCGCTACCGGGCTGCCATCGAGATCTACGACTACCTAATGCGCCTCGCCTTCCGCTCCGAAGGCCAGGACCGCGCAGATCTGCTGGCAGAGGCGCGCCATGCCTTCCTCACCTACCTTGGATCTCCGGACCGCGCTTCTTAGGCGGTCAAGGGGCTAACCCCATCACCACCTCGGTGCCCCAGGTCGTGAGCGGACCTACCGCGTAGGCACGAGCCGCGGACCGGTTGATTCGGTTCATAAGGCCGGGCCCGCCACGTCCAGGCGGCTGGCTACCCGGAGGGGACGGAGATAATCCAAGACGGAGATAATCCAAGACGGAGATAATCCAAGACGGGAACAGTGCACCTGGGAGAAGGTGCAGGACGGAGACAGTGCAATTGTGCGCCTGGAGCGCTCGAATAACTCCCCCCCAGGCGCGCCGCCCCACCCCCGATGCACAGACGCCGAGGTGGGGAGCATCGCCATCCTGGCCGTCCTCGGTCCCACGCACCCCTCGCCGAGCGCCTTGGCGAGTAGCTGGGGCAGCCCCGGCCTACCTGGGCCGAAGCCTTGGACCCGTAGGTGGCGACGCACCGCCAGTTCGGCTGGCGGGCAATCTGCCCCGCTAGGGCGTTCAACCGCTGATCCAATCTGGCCCTGCCGGCACCGTCGGGCGCCTCCGGGCCGCTGGCGTTGCACCCGATCCGCGGGTGCTGCCGGGTCGAGAAGAAGAAACCCAGCGGAACCGGGCGAACTACCACAAGCCTTGCGGGGTGCGACAGTTCCACGCCTCTATTCGGTGGGAAACGACACGCTGTGGGGAGTGGTGCGGCTTAAGAAGGGGACAGCCTGGCCGCCATCCGCTCGTGCCGAGCGGCCCGTCCCGACGGCGAGCGGATCTACGTCATCTTGGACAACCTGTCGGCCCATAAGGCCAAGAAGATCAAGGCCTGGTGCGCCAAGAACAACGTGGAGCTGTGCTTCACGTCGACCTATTCGTCCTGGGCCAATCCCACATGGGTTAACCGGCCTTGGGGGAGTCTTCTGGCTGTTGCGGTCTGAGGGTCCACCAACCGGGAGAGCTCCGGGTTCATCCTGGTCCTGGAGGGACGACTCTGGAGGTGTGCCATGGCAATACCGCTGGTGTGTCTGGATGCCTGCCTGCGTTACCCAACACCCACGAGGCCGACCCTGCCCTGCGGGAGCGACTACGTCCGAACGAGCCCGACTGCGCTCTGAACGTCAGCGCCGCTGGGGCCGGCCCGCTGTGTCGCCGCCAGCGGCCCAAGCCGCCTGATCGACAAACTCGACCCAACACCTCGGCACCTCAGGGATTACTTCAGCGCGCCCGTGATCGCGCTCCCGGTATCCCGAGCACGTTCCCCTCAGACCAGACCGGTCTGTCCATTTACCGTCCACGCCCTCCAGAACTACACAATTGTCGTGTCGTGCCATTTCAAACGTGCCAACGTATGTGGCCGAGGCACTGGCCGAGCTCCCATTCCCCGGCCACGCTCGCCCTGGCTGCCTTCGCTCATGTGGTTCGCAATGCTGGAAGAGCTCTGCACCGAGGATGCACTGGGGGCCCCTTGCGGCCCTGAGCCGGAATGGGCGACCAGTCGCTGGGCCAGGTAGGGCGATTAGTTGTGTTGGGCGAGCGGGCCGCCGATGCCGACGGCGGCACCCGCCCAACCGTTTGTCATGCAAATGGCTTACATCCAGGCCGGGGAGCGATGCTTCCTGGGGTCTTTCCCAGGCCAGGCGCAACGATGCCGGATCGGATGGGCCCAAAGCCGAAAAATGAGGCCCTAAGGATTAGTGGCCGTCGAGCAGGCGATACTCGCGGAGCTTTTCGATCCGGTGCAGGGCCTCGACCCGGCGCACCGTGCCGGAGCGGGAGCGCATGACCAGGGACTGGGTGGTGGCCCCGGAGCGATGGAAGCGCACGCCTCGCAACAGTTCGCCATCGGTGATGCCCGTGGCGGCAAAGAAGCAGTCGTCGCTGCGCACCATGTCGCGCTGGCTGAGCACGGCCTCCACGTCGTAGCCCTGCTGGATGGCGGCGTTGCGTTCCGCATCGTTGCGTGGCCACAGCCTGCCCTGCAGTTCGCCTCCCATGCAGGCCAGCGCCGCTGCGGCAATGACCCCTTCGGGGGTGCCCCCGATGCCGAAAAGGATGTCGACGCCGGACTCGGGCCAGGCGGTGGATATGGCCCCGGCAACGTCGCCGTCTGTGATGAGGCGGATGCGGGAGCCCGCCGCCCGCACCTCGGCTATCAGGTCCGCGTGACGGGGTCTGTCCAAGATGACGGCGGTGAGATCTGAAATCTCGGTTCCCTTGGCGGCGGCCAGTGCTCGTAGGTTCTCCGTCGGGCTCTTTGAGATGTCCACCACTCCGGCCCCCTCGGGCCCCACTGCGATCTTCTCCATGTAGACACAGGGACCGGGATCGAACATGCTTCCCCGCTCGGCAACCGCGATGACCGCGAGCGCGCCACCCCGGCCGAGGGCCGTGGGGGTGGTGCCGTCGATCGGGTCGACCGCAATGTCGACCAGTGGCGGGTTCCCGTCCCCGATGCGCTCGCCGTTGTAGAGCATGGGGGCATTGTCCTTCTCGCCTTCGCCAATGACGACTACCCCGTCCATTGACACCGTCGAGAGCACGTGGCGCATCGCGGCGACCGCTGCGCCGTCTGCACCCTCTTTGTCACCGCGTCCCATCCATCCTGAAGAGGCAATGGCCGCCGCCTCGGTGACCCTTACTAGCTCCAGGGCGAGGTTGCGATCGGGCGGTGTAGGGGCGTTGTTATCTTTCACAGTCCCGAAGTTACTCTGCCAGCGGCCCACTTTGCGACGTGGCTTGTTCAGGGTTGGCAAAACATGGAAAGTTCCGCCCTCATAGCCGGACCTTGCGATTGGTGGTGGAATACCACATGCCGCGCTGTCCGTAATATAACGGGCAACCCCTATCCCCACGACGCTCCATTGCGGACTTGGAGCCTTCGGTGCAATGCCGGGAATCGCCGGGCAAAGCTTCGGGAGAAACCTCATCGAAGTTAGTACGCGGCCCTGAAATGGGTCTACTATTCGCTGTGCCGACCAGGAGGGGTGGCATGCGGGTGGCGGTCCTTTCCGATGTACACGGTAATGCTGCGGCGCTCGGCCCCGTGCTTGCCGACATCCGCTCGTGGGGCTTCGACCTACTGGTAAGCGCCGGAGACGTGGCGGCCTTCGGTCCCCAGCCCGAGGCGAGTCTGGACATGCTGGAAGAGGCGGGGGCCCTCTTTGTGCGGGGGAACAACGACCGCTACCTCAGCACGCAGGGCCACCAGGGTTCTCCCGGCCGGGACGAGGCAGACACCGCCGAGCGGGCGGCCTCTTTGCAGTGGTGCCGGGACCGCCTGGGCCCCGCCCGGATCGCATCGATGAGTACCTGGCCGGTGCGCCTCGAGATCAATGGCGTAGAGATCGTGCACGCTTCTCCCGGTGACGACGAGGCGGGCGTTTGGCCCGAGATGACCGAAGAGGAACTCTGCGGCTATGTCTCGGGTGTGATGGTGTGTGGCCACACCCATCTGCCCTTCGTGAAAACCCTGCGCTGTGGGATTGTGGCAAATGCGGGCAGTGTCGGATGGAATCTCGATGGCGACACTCGGGCTTCCTGGGCTGCGCTCCAGAACGGCCCGGGTGGCTGGCAAGCCCAGATCCGGCGGGTCCCCTATGACATACAGCAGGCGTTGGCACAGCTGCGGATGCACAATCCCCCGTGGTCGGCTGCGGTGGAGCATTACATCTCGACCGCCACGTGGCGTTCCCCATCCGGCCAGGGCGCCTACAGACGTCCCAGCCCCGCTTCCCAGAGGAGTGGACAATGACCCTCGCACCGCCACACGGCCCCCAGAGAGAACTCCGTCCCCTGCTGGCTCCGCCGGCCGAGATCGAGGAGCGACTGGCCCGGGCGGCGTCGCTGGTATCAGTCCAGATGTCTTCCAGGGAGGCCTCGGACCTGGTGATGTTGGGAATCGGGGCCTTCACCCCTCTGGAGGGGTTCATGGGGAAGGCGGACTGGCAAAGCGTCTGTGAGCACATGCAGCTCCGCGACGGGACTTTCTGGCCCATTCCCATAACCCTCTCGGTCGAACAGGCGGTGGCAGAACGGATCTCCATTGGCCAGGAGGTCAGCCTCTGTGGACCCGGTGATCTGATAATGGGCACCATGGTGGTGCACGAGCTCTACGGCATAGACAAGAGCCTGGAAGCAACCGAGGTATTCCGCACCACAGACTCTGAACACCCCGGAGTGGCCAAGCTCATGGCACAGGGCCCGGTCAACCTGGCGGGCGAGGTGACCGTGTTGAGCGAGGGTGACTATCCCGTCCTCTATCCCGGTGTTTACCTCCGCCCCGAGCAAACCAGGAGCATCTTTGATTCCATGGGCTGGGAGACCGTGGCTGCGTTCCAGACCCGAAACCCAATGCATCGCGCCCATGAGTATCTGGCCAAGGTGGCCGTCGAGGTGTGCGACGGGGTGCTTGTTCACCAACTGCTGGGCCAGCTCAAGGCCGGCGACGTCCCGGCGCAGGTGAGGGTGAGGGCGGTGGATGCCCTGGTGCGCAACTACTTCGTACCCAACACCTGCGTGCAGGGTGGATATCCCATGGAGATGCGCTACGCCGGGCCCCGCGAGGCCCTGTTGCATGCCTTGTTCCGCCAGAACTACGGCTGTAGTCATCTTGTGGTGGGGAGGGACCACGCGGGGGTCGGCAGCTACTACGGGGCTAATGATGCCCAGCGCATCTTCGACGAGATCCCCAAGGATGCTCTGGTGCTGCGTCCCCTGCGGATCGAAGCCACCTTCTACTGCCGCGACTGCGACGGCATGGCGTCTGTCCGCACCTGTCCGCACCCGGCGGACTCCCGGCTCTTGGTGAGCGGGACGGAACTGCGTCGCATGCTCAGCGCAGGAGAAGAGGTGCCGGCTCAGGTGAGCCGGCCTGAGGTGCTTGAGATCCTGAGGGAGTTCTACACGGGGGGTTAGCGGTGACCGATGGTCGAAGAGGGATACAGCGTGCATACAGGGTCATAGAGGAGCAGCAAGAGGAGGATTTGTGCCTACCTATGTGAATCCACAGAAGTGCGATGGCTGCAAGGCCCTGGACAAGCCTGCGTGCTCCTATATCTGCCCCAATGACCTGATGATCCTCGATGTGGCTATGGGCAAGGCCTACAACCAGGAGCCGGACCAGTGCTGGGAGTGCTACTCCTGTGTGAAGACATGTCCCCAATCGGCTATAGCCATGCGCGGATACAGCGACGTGATGCCCCTGGGCGCCACCCTTACGCCCATGAGGGGCACCGAGTCGATCATGTGGACCGTTCAGTTCAGGGACAAGCGGGTGAAGCGCTTCAAGTTCCCCATACGGAGTACTCCGTGGGGGTCCATAGATCCCTATGCCGAGATGGGAGAACCGCCGGCCGGAGAGTTGGGCAAGCCGAACCTCGCCGGTGAGGACCGCTGGTTGGGCGTGGACGAACTCGCCGTACCCGAGAGGAGCCTGGCATGAACGAGGCAGAGGTCGAAGTCGTCGAGACGGACCTTTTGATCCTGGGCGGCGGCATGGCCGGCTGCGGGGCGGCCTTCGAGGCCGGCTACTGGGCGGCGGCTAATGGACTGCGTGTGACGATGGTCGAAAAGGCAGCCGTAGAGCGCAGCGGCGCGGTTGCCATGGGCCTGTCTGCGATCAACTGCTACATGGGCATGAGATGGGGGGAGAACCAACCGGAGGATTTCGTCCGCTACGTGCGCCAGGACCTGATGGGGCTCTGCAGGGAGGACCTGGTCTACGACATAGCCCGCCACGTCGATTCCTCGGTCCATATGTTCGAAGAGTGGGGACTGCCGATCTTCAAAGATGAAAACGGCCACTACAAGCGGGAGGGCCGCTGGCAGATAATGATCCACGGCGAGTCCTACAAACCAATTGTGGCCGAGGCCGCCAAGAAGGCAATCGGGCCGGAGAACGTCTATGAGCGGATCTATGTCGCCCGGCTCCTGAAGGATCCCGAGACCGGAGCTGTATCGGGGGCGATCGGCTTTTCCACCCGGGAACACAAGGTCTATGTCTTCAAGGCCCGGGCCGTGATCTCTGCGGCGGGTGGTGCGACCGGGGTCTTCAGGCCGCATGCGGTGGGTGAGGGCCTGGGCCGTATCTGGTACGCGCCGTGGAACACGGGTTCGGCTTACTCGCTCATGATCCGGGCCGGGGCGGCCATGACCCAGATGGAGCACCGCTTGGTGGTGACCCGCTTCAAGGACGGCTATGGGCCAGTGGGGATGTGGTTCTTGCTCTTCAAGGGCAAGGTCCGCAACGCATATGGGGAACTCTACGAAGAGACCCAGGCCGAGGCCCTGGAGGACTTTCTCCCCTATGGCCACGGCCGGCCCATTCCGACCCCGCTCCGCAACCACCAGATGCTGATCGACCGCCGCCAGGGCAAGGGTCCCCATTACATGCGCACCGACGAGGCGCTGGCTGCCATGACGGCGGGGTTGGACCCCAAAGCCGTCCGCCAGATCGAGGCCGATGCCTGGGAGGACTTCTTGGACATGACGATGTCCCAGGCTTTGCTGTGGGCCTCAAACAACATCGATCCTGCCAAGGTCCCAACCGAGTTGGATCTGACCGAGCCCTACCTGATGGGTTCTCACTCCTCTGCCACCGGCGCCTGGGTGAGCGGGCCGGAGGACCTTTCGCCCAAGGGCTATTTCTGGGGCTACAACCGGATGAGCACCGTCCCGGGCCTGTTTGCTGCGGGCGACGGGGTGGGCGCTTCGGCCCACAAGTTCTCATCCGGCTCCTACACCGAGGGACGCCTGGCGGCAAAGGGTGCAATCGCTTATATCCAGGACACCCAGGGCCGACCCGCCGTCGAGGACGGAGAGGTCCAAGGCATCATCGAAGAGCTTTTCGCCCCCTACAAGACATTCGAAAATGGCGCCGAGAAGTCCACCAAGGTGGAGGTGAACCCCGACTTCTTCTATCCCAAACAGGGTCTTATGCGCCTCCAGAAGATCATGGACGAATACGTGGCAGGCCTCGCTGCCAACTTCATGACCAACGAGCCAACTTTGAACAGAGGCCTGGAGTTGTTGGGGGTGTTCCGGGAGGACTTGGCACAGGCGGCCGCCAGGGACCGCCACGAACTGCTCCGGGTCTGGGAGCTTTGGGACCGGTTGTGGTGTGCAGAGGCCCATGCACGCCACATCCTGTTTCGCCAGGAAACCCGCTGGCCCGGCTACTACTACCGGGGCGACTATCCGGCCCTTGATGAGGAGAACTGGCACGTATTTGTAAACTCCAGCTTCGATGCCCCAAGCGGGCAGTGGAAGCTGGAGACCCAGCCCTACCACTCCATCGTGTCCTGAGATGGGAGACGACGCCGCAGTCCCATTGCTGGTGGTGGGGGGAGGCATCGCTGGGATCACGGCGGCTTTGGAGGCATCCGAGGCCGGCACCCCGGCGATAGTTGTCGAGCGCTCCACACATCTGGGCGGGCGGGTCGCGCAGCTAGCCCGCTACTTCCCGAAACTCTGTCCCCCCACATGCGGACTCGAGATCAACTACCAGCGCTTGAGGTCAAACCCCGATGTCACCGTCTACACCGATTCAACGGTGTTGGGACTGGCGGGTAGCCCCGGTCACTACCGGGCGACAATCGAACGCCGGCCCCGGTATGTGAACGAGCGCTGCACCACCTGCGGGGCCTGTTCCTCGACCTGCCCCGCAGAGCGGCCAAATGCCTTCGACTACGGCATGAGCAGGACCAAGGCCGCCTACCTTCCCCATCAGGCTGCATTCCCGATGCGCTATGCCATTGACGCCGAGGCCTGTCTCTTCGACGAGTGTGGCCGATGTGTCGAGGTATGCCAGTACGGGGCGATAGATCTCCACGAGCAGCCCGTGAGCATCGAGGTCGAGGTGGCCGCGGTGGTCCTGGCCACCGGGTGGGATCCCTACGACGCTTCGGCCATATCGAACCTCGGCTTCGGTTCTGATCCAGACATCGTGACAAACGTGATGTTCGAACGCATGGCCGCCGACGACGGCCCCACCGGCGGCAGGATCCTGCGGCCGTCAAATGGCTCGGAGGTCGGATCGGTGGCCTTTGTCCAATGCGCAGGATCCAGGGACCGGCTCCATCTGCCCTACTGTTCCTCGATCTGCTGCCTTGCCTCACTCAAGGAGGCTGCTTTGCTTGCAGAGAAGATACCCACGGCCTCGGCCAGTGTTTTTTACATAGACCTGAGGACTCCCGGCACTTATGAGTTGTTCGCCAACAGGGTGCTCTCTCTTCCGAATCTGCAGGCCACCAAGGGCAAGGTTGCAGAGATCCGCCGGACGGCTTCGAAGGACAAGCTGGAGGTTGTTGCAGACGACATGGTCTTGGGCCAGATGACGACCACCGCGGTGGACCTGGTGGTGCTGGCGACTGGGATGGTGGCCGCAAAAGGAGGCATCCAGGAGGGCTGGGCGGATGCCTTCGGATTCGTCGAGGCAGAGATCGACGGCTCTGGCGTGTTCGCCGCTGGTTGTGCAACGGGGCCCTCCGACGTAGCCACGGCGACCTTGGGGGCAACCGCCGCTGCGATGAGGGCAATTGGCGTCGCACGGGCCGAGGCGGTGGCCCGATGACGCCGGACACGGGCACCAGGGGGACAAAAAAAACCGGCGTCTACATCTGTAAGGGCTGTGGGATAAATGATGCACTGGACGTCCCAGCCCTAAAAGAGGCGGCGATGGCCAATCCGGCGGTGGCGGTGGTTCGCACCTCGGATGCGTTCTGTTTGAAGGACTCCTCGCTGATATCCCAGGACGTGGATGCCGAGGGGCTCGGCTCGGTGGTGCTGGCCGCATGCTCGCCACGCGAGAAGGCCGACATCTTCCGCTATTCAGCCTCGGTGAAGAGGGTCAATCTCAGGGAGCATGTTGCGTGGTGCACCGAGCCGAACAGCCCCGGTGCCCTGACTCTGGCGGGGGATCTGCTAGCGATGGGCATAGCCTCGGCCCGCTTTGGCGACCCGCCGGCCCCCTATGTGGAGGACCACGAGCAAAGGGTGTTGGTGGTGGGAGGTGGCCCCGCTGGGTTATCCGCCGCCAGGGCTGCCGCCGGGGCCGGCTTCGAGGTCGTGGTGGTGGAGAGGGAAGCCGAACTGGGAGGCTTCTGGCGCCACCTGGCGGGGGACTTTCCCAGATCCTTCGGCGGCGCTGGGCCGGTGAGCCTCGGAGCCTTGGTGGAAGAACTGGCGGCCACCAAGGGGGTCGACCTACGCACCTGTTGCACCGTCACCTCTATAACGGGACAACCGGGCCGTTTTGCGGTGCTGCTGAGTGGCCCGGGGGGATCCGAGGAGATGCTCGCAGGATCGGTCGTCATGGCAACCGGTTTCCAAGCCCCTGCACCCGGCCAGTTCGCTCACTATGGCCTGGGGTCGGTAGCGGACGTGGTGACCTCCATCGATTTCGAACACATGGCCGCCTCTGGGAACCTGGTCCGCCCATCTGACGGTGCGCCGGTGCACCGGGTGGCGATCTTCGCCTGTGACGGTCCCCAGGATGGCGAGAACGTCCTCCATCTGGGCGCAATCGGAACCAAGATCGCTCTCAAACAGGCGCAACTTGCAGCTTCGGATGCCGAGGTCTTCGTCGTCTATGAGGACATGGCGGCCACGGGGCTCTCCGAGCTCTACTACCGCCAGGTCCAGGGCAACCGGAACATCTTTTTCGTGAGGGGGCGGGCGAAGTCGGTTTCGCAGACCCCTTCCTCCCCGGTGTCGATCTCCATCGATGCCACGGTGCTGGCACGCGAGCTGTCCCTGGATGTGGATCTGGTGGTGTTACAGGTGGGCATGGTGCCCACCTCCTCTCCGGTGCTTTCCGAACCGGTGTCGCTTCACCTTGGCTATCTGAAGGGAGAGAACCTGCCGGTCCACAAGGGGGGATATGTGGACTCCAACTTCGTGTGCTTCCCCTTCGAGACCCGCCGGACCGGCATTTATGGGGCCGGGAGCCTTCACCGTCCCGGGTCGGTCTCCGAGGTGGCGAACGACGGTGTGGCAGCCGCTCTAAAGGCGGTCCAAGTCGTGCACAAGGCATCGGCTGGCGCTGCGGTGCATCCCCGGGTGGGTGATCTCGGCTACCCCCGCTTTTTCATGCAGAAGTGCACCGCCTGTGGGCGCTGCACCCAGGAGTGCCCCTTCGGGGCCCTCGAGCTGGACTCCCAGCGCCATCCGTCGATCAATCCCAACCGCTGTCGCCGATGCGGGATCTGCATGGGCGCCTGTCCCGTGCAGGTCATATCCTTCCCCGACTACTCCGTCGAGATGCTTTCGGAGATGCAGAAGTCGGTTGAACTCCCAGAGGACGATCCCGAGCCCAGGATCCTTTTGCTGGCATGCGAGAACGACGCCTATCCGGCATTGGACATGGTGGGGATCAACCGGCTGCGTTATCCGGCGAACTTCCGGGTGGTGCCGGTGCGTTGCCTGGGCTCGGTCAACGCCGTGGTGGTGGCGGATGCCATTCAGCGAGGCTACGACGCGGTCGTGCTGGCCGGTTGTCGCAGCGGCGAGGACTACCAGTGCCACTTCATCGAGGGGAGCGCGCTTTTGGGCCAGCGGATGGCGAACGTGGCGGAGACCCTGGGGCGCATGGCCATAGAGGAGGAGCGTGTGCAGGTGATAGAGACCTCGATATCAGATGCGCGTCGGCTGCCCTCGGTGCTGTCTTCTCTGGCCGACCAGATAGCAGAACTGGGCCCCAACCCTATGAAGGGATTTTGAGATGACGATCCAGCCACCCGTCTCGCTCTCTCCCGACCCCGCCTTCCTCGACTCCTTGGCAGCCCTTGCGGGGGACTCCTTCAAGAGTTGCTATCAGTGCGGCACCTGTTCGGTGGTGTGCCCCTTTGAGTTCCGTGAAACCCATCTGCCGCGCCAGGAGATGCTCTTTGCCCAGTGGGGGCTCGGCGAGGAACTGCTGGAGAGCCCCAACTTGTGGGTGTGCACGACGTGTGGGAACTGTGCGCGGCTTTGCCCCAGGGAGGTGGACATCCCGGGGACGATCCGGGCCGCCCGGGAGTTGTATGTGCAGAGCCGGGCGGTGCCGGCCGAGATTGCGACGGCCTTCGAGGCGACAGCCCGCCACGGCAACCCCTTTGGCGCCAGCCCCCGCAAGCGTGCGGCCTGGGCCGAGGGCGCGGGGGTCGAGGTGCCGGTCGCCTCCCGCCTACATAGGGCCGTGGATGTCCTGTTCTTCGTCGAGTGCTACTGGTCCTATCACCCAAGGGGCATGCAGGCCGCCCAGGCCATGGCGCGGGTCCTCGATTCTGCCGGGGTCGATTGGGCCATTCTCGGGGCCGAGGAGCGGTGTGTAGCCGACTCCCAGCGCCTGGCCGGCGAGTCCGGCCTGTTCGAACAGGCCGCAGAGGCCAATGTGGCGACCCTTGGCAACTATGAGTTTTCCCGGCTGGTAACGCCCGATCCCCACGCCTACAACGCGTTCAGGAACCTCTATCCCGGCTTCGGGGGAAACTACGACGTACTGCACTACACCCAGTTGCTGGCCCCGCTCCTGCCTGCCCTCTCTTTGGGTGAGCTGCCCCCGGCAAAGGTCACATTCCACGACCCCTGCTACCTGGAGA